>NZ_JBYSYE010000012.1:0-119167 GCF_058782925.1 Pseudomonas sp. FW305-E2
AAACCCGCTCCTACAACGGGCTAAGTCACCTTTGCAGGAGCGGGTTTACCCGCGAAGGGGCCGGCACACGAAGAAACAGCTACATGGGTAGCAGCCGATCCTGAAGCACTTCCTTCATCACCAAGGTCGAGCTCAAGCGTTTCACATTGGGAATACTGGTCAGGTGCTCGTCATACAGCTTCTGAAACGCCGGCAGGTCCTTGGCGACCACATGCAGCAGGTAATCCGGGTCGCCAAACAGCCGCTGCGCTTCGACAATCTGCGGGATCTGCGCCAGTGCCGTTTCAAAGTCCGCCACCGGCTGGCGGGTCACCTCGCGTAGCGTCACGAAGACCAACGCGGCAAAGTTCAGCCCAAGGGCGCTCGGTGCCAGCCGGGCGTGATAGCCCAGAATGGCGCCGGACTCTTCCAGTGCCTTCAAGCGCCGATGACAGGGTGACAGGCTGAGCCCCACGCGGTCTGCCAGCTCGGTTACCGACAGGCGCCCGTCTTTTTGCAGCTCGGCAAGGATTTTTCGATCGGCTCTATCCATTGGGAAGAATCTTCCAATTCATGAATGCAAAGGGGAAATATACGAAAGAATATCCCCGAGCGAAATCCGTAATCTTTCGACATCCCAATGCAGTAGATAAGGAAGATTCAAGTGGCTATCAGTGTGCTGACGGCGTTCTGGGCTGTGTCGATGCTGTTCGTGATTACCCCCGGTGCAGACTGGGCCTATGCCATCTCGGCCGGCATGCGTGGGCGCTGGGTGATGCCAGCGGTGGCGGGGATGTTGTCGGGGCATTTCCTGGCCACGCTGGTGGTGGCGGCCGGGGTCGGCAGTTTGCTGGCAGGTCACCCGTTGGCGCTGACCTTGCTGACCCTGGCGGGGTGCAGCTACTTGCTGTGGCTGGGCGGCAACCTGTTGCTCAGCCCGGCATTGCCGGCGGCCGGGCAGGGCGGCGCGGGGGAGTCGGGCTCACGCTGGGCGTTGAAGGGGTTTTGCGTCAGCGGCCTGAACCCCAAGGTATTCCTGCTGTTCCTGGCCCTGCTGCCGCAGTTCACCGACCCGCAGTCGAGCTGGCCTGTGCCCTTGCAGATCTTGTTGCTGGGGCTGGTTCACCTGTGTAGTTCGCTGGTGATCTACACGCTGGTCGGCTATGGCGCCAAAGCTGTGCTGAGCACTCGGCCGGGTGCGGCAAAGCTGGTCGGGCGGGTGTCGGGGATGGCGATGATTACCGTGGCCCTGGGCTTGATAGCCGGGCAAATGACCTGAATTTACCGGTTCAGCATGACTTCAGATAAACTCGCTGCACCCTAATGCACAACCAGGATGTGCCCCGTGCCCGAAACCACGCAACTGCTCACGTTCGCCCTGATTTGCCTCGGCATGGTCCTGACCCCAGGGCCGAACATGATCTACCTGATTTCCCGCTCGATCTGCCAGGGCCGTCAAGCCGGGTTGATTTCGCTTGGCGGTGTGGCTCTGGGCTTCGTCATCTACATGTTCTGCGCGGCAATGGGCATTACGGCGCTGGTGATGGCAGTACCCTTTGCCTACGACGCGCTGCGCATCGGTGGCGCGCTGTACCTGTTGTACCTGGCCTGGCAGGCGCTGCGGCCGGGTGGCCAATCGCCGTTCCAGCTCCGTGAACTGCCCGCCGACAGCCCGCGGCGGCTATTCACCATGGGGTTTGCCACCAGCCTGCTCAACCCCAAGATTGCCGTCATGTACCTGTCGCTTATGCCGCAATTCATCGAACCGGGCCACGGCAGCGTGCTGTTGCAGTCGCTGGTGCTGGGTTCGACGCAGATCGCCATCAGCGTTACGTTCAACGCGCTGATTGCGATAATGGCCGGCTCCATCGCCGTGTTCCTGGCTGGCAGGCCACTGTGGCAACAGGTTCAGCGTTGGTTGATGGGAACGGTGCTGGCGGGGCTGGCGGTGCGCATGCTGGCAGAAGGGCGCCGTTGATCGTCCATTGCGACAAGTATCAGTGGCCGAGTACTTGCCCGAGCATCTGGCACACCTGTTCTGCCGAGTAGGGTTTGGCCAGGAAGGTGAACCCTTGGTGCCCGCCTTCGGCAATCGCATCGCTAAAGCCCGAAGTAAGGATCACCGGCAACTGCGGGCGCTGGCGGCGAAGTTCGCGGGCCAGTGCCAAGCCACCCATGCCGGGCATGACCACATCGGAAAACACCGCATCAAAATCACCTGCCGGGCCAGTCAACTGCGCCAGCGCTTCTTCTGCCGAACGCGCATAGCTGATTTGGTAGCCGTGGTCCTCGAGGAACTGAGCCGTGAAGCTGCCCAGGTCGGGGTTGTCTTCTACCACCAGTATTCGTCGCCGCTCGCCCTGTACCTGCGGCTGGCTGCCGGCCGAGGCGTCTTCGGGCAAGGCCGCAGGTGAGTCCTCCTGCGGCAGGTACAGGGTAAAGGTGGTGCCCTGGCCGGGGATGCTGTTCACCTGTACATCGCCCCCGGATTGCTTGGCGAAACCGAACACCTGCGACAACCCGAGCCCGGTACCTTCACCCGGGGCCTTGGTGGTGAAGAACGGGTCGAAGATGCGCTCCAGCAACTCGCTGGCAATACCGACTCCGCTGTCGCTCACCGATATCGCCGCGAACGGGCCAGGCAGCGAAGGCTGGCCGCGCAAGGCAGGCAGGCACTGGTCGGCCTGCAGGCGCAGCTGCAAGGCACCTTCGCCTGCCATGGCATCGCGGCCATTGAGCATCAGGTTGATCACCGCGGTCTCCAACTGGCTGAGGTCGGCGCGGATGTGGCAGGGCGCTTGCGGTAACTGCAGCTCGACCCGGATGCGCGCGCCAGTGACGGTGTCGAGCATGTCGGCCATGGCCTCCAGCCGAGGCCCGGCCTCGAACACCTGTGGGCTGAGGGCCTGGCGGCGGGCGAAGGCCAGTAGCTGGCCGGTCAGTTTGGCACCACGGTCGACCGTGTCGGACATGGTCTTGAGGTAGCGCTCGCGGCGCTCCTCGGCGAGGTTGGGGCGCTGCAGGAAGTGCAGCGACGAGCGGATGATGGTCAGCAGGTTATTGAAGTCGTGGGCTACGCCGCCGGTCAGCTGGCCAATGGCTTCCAGCTTCTGGGCTTGGCGCAGCACGGCCTCGGTGTGCAGCAACTGAGTGGTGCGTTCTTCGACGCGATGTTCCAAGGTGGTGTTGAGCGCTTCCAGGGCCGCCATCGCTTCGCGCACTTCGGCATGGGCCTGGGCCCGTTGTATATGTGCCCAGCATCGCTCGGTCACTTCGCTGATCAGTGTTTGCTCGTAGTCGGTCCATACCCGGGGTACGCGGTCGTGAATCGCCATCAGCGCGGTCAGCCTGCCACCCTTGATCAGTGGCATGCAAATGGTGGCCGTAATGCCGATGGCCTGAAAAGTCGCCGCCTCGTCAGTGGCCAGTTCGCGCAGGTTGTCGTTGATTACCAGGGCCAGGCCGCTGCGCAGGCGGCTGACCGCCAGGCGGCCGAAGTCATGCAGGTGATAGTGGCCGACCAGGCGTGGTGAGCCGGGTGTCACCGCATCGCCGCAAATGGTGAAACCGTCCTCGTCGGGGTCCATCACCGCATACGCGCAGCTGGACAAGCCAAGGTGCTCGACCAGCATGCGGGTGGTGATGGCCATGATCTGGTCCGGGTCGGTCGCCTCGGTCACGGCTCGCCCGAGGGTATCGAGAAAGTTCAGGCGCTGGTTGGTGAGCACACTGGCGGTGGTTTCGGTGACCGTGTCGAGCATGCCCAGAATTTCGCCATCATGGCCGCGAATCGGGCTGTAGCAGAAGGTGAAATAGGCCCGCTCCAGGCCGCCGTTGCGGTCGATCATCAGCGGGAAGTCTTCGATGTAAACCGCTTCGCCGGCCAACGCGCGGGCCGCCATGCTGCTGATTTCATCCCAGGCTTCGTGCCACACGTCGCGGAAGGGGATGCCCAAGGCCAGGGGCTTGCGACCGAGAATCGGGGTGAAGGCATCGTTGTACAGGGTGATCAAGTCCGGGCCCCAGAGCACGGCTTGCGGAAAGCGCGAGGCCAGGCACAGAGCCATCGTGGTTTTCAGGGCGTCGGGCCAATGTTCCAGCGGGCCCAGTGGGGTGGTGGCCCAGTCGTGGTTGCGGATGCGTTCGGCCATTAGCCCGCCGCCATCTAGCCATCTAGCCATGTGCTTTGCCGGTCCTCTTTCTCAAGGCCCTTAGGGTGCACCGAGAATAGACCGTTGGCGAGGGTTTTGTGAGGGCTGTGCCACTGCACGAGCCTCGGTGACTGCGCAATCCGGATGAGTGCAGGTTCACCCGCGAAGAGGCCGTACCGGCTAGCGCATGAAGTGCACCTTGCCGGTGTCATCATTGCCCATGTAAATGCCATACACCCCGGCCTGCCGCTCGAGGATGTAGCGTTCGAGAATTTGCCGGATGGCCGGGTAGTAGATCTCATCCCAGGGGATTTCATCCGGCTCGAAGAACTTGTACGCCAGCGTCTCAGGCCCGTACTGCCCGGTTTCTTCGGTGACGATGGCACGGAAGATGATGTACACCTCGCTGATCTTTGGCACGCTGAAGATCGAATACGGCGAGACGATGTCTGCACGTACGCCGCTTTCTTCCCATACCTCGCGCAGCGCCGCCTGTTCGGTGGTTTCGCCAGCCTCCATGAACCCCGCAGGCAAGGTCCAGGTGCCGGGGCGAGGGGGAATGGCGCGCTGGCACAGCAGGTACTTTCCATCGCGCTCGATGATGCAGCCGGCGATGATCTTTGGGTTGATGTAGTGGATGTAGCCGCAGCCGGCGCAATGCAGGCGTTCGTGGGTATCGCCTGTGGGAACGCCCCGGGCCAGTTCCGTGGTGCAGTGCGGGCAGTAGCGCGGGGCATTGGGCATGATCAGCGACCTATGCGGGGTTCCTTCAGGGCCAAGGGTTCGACAATGTCGCGCACCTTGGCGTTGTCATCCTGCTTCTGGCGCAGGTAGTCCAAGGCCACCTTGGCGGCGGCGCGGACGTGGTCGACCGAGGCCTGGTGGGCTACCAGCGGGTCACCGCCCTTGATGGCCTCGACGATCTTTTCCATTTCGCGGTTGCTGGCGCCGCGGCGGTTTTCCTGCGATACCGAGGTGGCGCGCAGGTAGCTGATGCGTGCTTGCAACTGGCGCAACTGCTGGGCCGCCACCTGGTTGCCGGAGCCTTCCAGCAGCACATCGTAGAAACCTTGTACCGAATCCAGTACCTGTTGCAGCTCACCTTCTTCCAGTGCCTCGCGGTTCACTTCCAGCGCGCGTTCCAGCGCACGGATGTCCTTGGCCTTGGCGTTGAGGGTGAACAGTTGCACGATCAGGCCTTCGAGCACACAGCGCAGCTCATAGATGTCACGTGCGTCTTCCAGGGTGATGATGGCCACGCGTGGGCCTTTGGCGTCGGCGAACTCCACCAGGCCTTCGGACTCCAGGTGACGCAGCGCTTCACGTACCGAAGTGCGGCTGACGCCGAGACGGTCGCACAGGTCGCGTTCGACCAGGCGGTCGCCGGGCAGCAGGTGAAAGTTCATGATAGCGGCGCGCAGCTTGTCGAGCACGATTTCGCGCAGAGTAACGGGATTGCGGTTGACCTTGAAGCTGTCGTCGAGTGGCTGGCGTTTCATCAGGTGCGCTCTTTATGAGGCTGTTGCGCCAACATCGCGGAATGCCTCGAACCGAGGCTTTCCATGCAGTGGTTCGAACAGCCCGTTGTTAACGGGTTGGCTCCGCATCGGCTTCGGCAAAGGCTTCACGGGCCAGGCGGAAACTGTCCACCGCCGCGGGTACGCCGCAATAAATGCCGACCTGGAGCAGGATTTCGCGAATCTGTTCACGGCTCAGGCCATTGCGCAGGGCACCGCGAATGTGCAATTTGAGCTCGTGGGGCCTGTTGAGCGCGGAAATCATGGCCAAGTTTATCATGCTGCGCTCTTTCAGCGACAAGCCTTCACGGCCCCAGACGTGACCCCAGCAATACTCGGTGACCAGCTCCTGCAACGGTTTGGTGAACTCATCTGCGTTCTGGATCGAGCGGTTGACGTAGTCCTCGCCCAGCACCTGGGTGCGGATTTTCAGACCCTTTTCGTACTTTTCATTGCTCATGTGCAGTACTCCGGCATAAAACAGGGGCCGCAACCGAGGGTGAGACGATTAGCGCGACCCCTGAAAACAGGGTCATCGGTGTTGGCTTTTTCGCGGGATTGCCCGCTCCCACGGGTTCCAGGATCTGTGCGATACCTGTGGGAGCGGGCGAGCCCGCGAAGCGGCCAACACCGACTTCAAGATGTATCAGCCAAGCGGCGGCAGGGCGCCAAGCTTGCCTTTGTGGTAGACCATCGGGGTCACCGGCTCGGCCGGCAACACCAGGTTCTTCACCGCGCCGACAATGATCGCGTGGTCACCGCCGTCGTACTCGCGCCACAACTCGCACTCGATGATCGCCGTAGCCTTGGCCAGCAGGGGGTTGCCCAGCTCGCTCAGGTGCCACTCCACGCCCTTGGCCTTGTCCTTGCCCTTGCCTGCGAAGGCATAGGCTTCGGCGGTCTGGTCGGCGGACAGCAGGTGGATGGCGAACTGCTTGCTGTCGCGCAGGATCGGGTAGGTGTCGGAGGCGTAGTTGGGGCAGAACAGCACCAGCGCCGGGTCGATCGACAGCGCGCTGAATGCACTGGCGGTGATGCCGACGATGCCGCCGTCGGCGTCCAGGGTGGTCACTACCGTGACGCCGGATGGGAAGGAGCCCATCACGTCTTTGTAGATGCCGGGTTCGATCATCTCGTGTTCCTCCTAGCGCATCACGAACGGGTCGGGCATCGGCGCGGTGGACAAGTTGATCCACACGGTCTTCAGCTCGGTATAGGCCAGCACCGAATCGATGCCGCTCTCACGGCCGTAGCCGCTGTTCTTGAAACCACCTATCGGTGCCATGGCCGACACGGCACGGTAGGTGTTGACCCAGATGATCCCCGAACGCACGTCGCGGGCCAGGCGGTGGGCACGGCCCAGATCGCGCGTCCAGATGCCGGCAGCCAGGCCGAATTGCGAGTCGTTGGCTATGGCCAGCGCTTCTTCTTCGGTCTTGAAGCGGATCACCGCGGCGACCGGGCCGAACACTTCTTCCTGCATGATGGTCATCGCGTTGCTGTCGCACTCGAACAGGGTCGGCTCGTAGAACCAGCCGTCACCTTCAACGTCGGCACGCTTTCCGCCCATGTGCAGTTTTGCGCCTTCGGCCTTGGCTGCTGCCACCAGGCCTTCGACGACTGCCAGCTGTTGCGCGGTGGCCATCGGGCCCATTTCGCTGGCGTCGTCCTGCGGGTTGCCGATGCGGATGCGCTTGGCGCGGGCAATCAGGCGCTCGACGAACACGTCGAAGATTTCATCCTGCACCAGCAGGCGCGAACCGGCCACGCAGCTTTGCCCGGACGCGGCGTAGATGCCGGCCACGGCGCCATTGATGGCGCTGTCCAGGTCGGCGTCGGCGAAGATGATGTTCGGCGACTTGCCGCCCAGCTCCAGCGACAGCTTGGCGAAGTTTTCGGCACTGCTGCGCACCACGTGGCGGGCGGTGGCGGCACCGCCGGTGAAGGCGATCTTGCGCACCAGCGGGTGGCGGGTCAGCGCCGCGCCGGTGCTGGGGCCGTAGCCGGTGACCACGTTGACCACACCGGCCGGGAAGCCGGCCTCAAGGGCCAGTCGGGCCAGCTCGAGGATGGTTGCCGAGGCGTGCTCGGACGGTTTGAGCACGATGGTGTTGCCGGCAGCCAAGGCCGGCGCCAGCTTGATCGCGGTGAGGTACAGCGGGCTGTTCCACGGGATGATCCCGGCAACCACGCCGATTGGCTCGTGCACGGTGTAGGCGAACAGGTCGGGTTTGTCCAACGGCAGGGTGCCGCCTTCGAGCTTGTCGGCCAGGCCCGCAGTGTAGTGGAAGAACTCCGGCAGATAGCCGACCTGACCGCGGGTTTCGCGGATCAGCTTGCCGTTGTCACGGCTTTCCAGCTGGGCCAGGTGCTCCTTGTTCTCGGCAATCAGGTCACCCAGACGACGCAACAGCTTGCCGCGCGCGGTGGCGGTAATGCTGCGCCACGCCTTGCTGTCGAAGGCACGCTGGGCGGCCTGAACGGCCAGCTCCACATCGGCTTCATCGGCGTCGGGCAGTTGCGCCCAGGCCTGGGCGGTGGCCGGGTTGAGGCTGTCGAAGGTCTTGCCGCTCTGAGCATCGCGCCATTGGCCGTCGATGCACATCTGGAAACGAACGAGGGTCATGCAACAATCCCCTTGGCGGATTCGGTGAGGGTGCGGGCTTGGGTGAGGAAGTCCAGCAGCATCTTGTTGACTTCACGCGGTGCTTCCACCGGCATCATATGCCGTTGCTCGGCGAGGACCACACTGCGTGCGCCAGGAATACTGGCGGCGAGCTGGCGGGTCATGGCCGGGGTGGAGCCCGAGTCGAGTTCGCCGGTGGCGATCAGCGTCGGCACCTGGATACTGCCCAGGTCGTCGGCGCGGTACATGTCCTGAGTGGCGAACAGCGAATAAGTGGTGTGGTAACCCTGCGGGTCGTTGCTCGCCAGCACCTGGCGAATGGCGGCGACCTGCGCCGGGTTGGCAGCCTTGTATTCACGGCTGAACCAGCGGTCCAGGGCAGCATCGACGTTGGCGTCTGGGCCCAGCTCCGCCGCCTGGGCAGCGCGGGCGATCACCCCGGCACTTTGCTCGGGGGTGCGGTTGAACACGCTGTTGAGCACGACCAGTGCAGCCAGGCGCTGCGGGTAATTGAGGGCGAACGCACGGGCAACCAGGCCGCCCATGGAGAAGCCGATCACGGTGGCTTGTGCAATTTGCAGGTGGTCAAGCAGTTCGGCAAGCTGGTCGGCATAGCCTTCCAGCGGTGTGTCGGCGGCCGGTACGCGGCTTTGACCGTGGCCGAGCATGTCGTAGGCGATGACGCGGTAGTCGTTGGCCAGGCCAACGAACTGACCGCCCCACATTTCCTTGTTCAGGCCCACGCCGTGGATCAGCACCACGGGTTGGCCCTGGCCGACATCCAGATAGCTGGTGCCGGCAGGTGTGCGTTCAGCGACAGGCTGAATCATGGAGGGCGCTCCTTGAAGGTCGGGCGCGGCGGGTAAGCACGCCACGCCCCGGCCCGTCTTGGTTGTTGTTATTGAGCGTTGGCTTTTTCGGCAGCCAGTTCTTCCAGGTCGATGTAACGGTTGCCGATGCGCGGGTGCAGGCGGCCGCCATCGGCTGCGCCCAGGACCACGACGATTTCATCGGCACGCGGGGCATCTTCGATCTGCATTTCCAGGGTGATGTAGTGCGAACGCAGGCCTTCGTCGTCCTTCTGCATCATCGGGATCTGGATCGAAGTGCCTGGGCCGCCGCGCTTGTTGGTGAAGCTCAGGTAGCTCTTGGCCTGTACCGCCTCGCGGTAGTGGTTGCCGAAGCGCAGGGTATGGATGACGGCCGAGGCGTGCTCGATTTCGCCATCGGCGCCGACGACGGCGGCCTTACCGTAGGCCTCGATCTTGTCGGCGCCGCCAATGGCAGCAGTCAGGCGCTCGACCATCAGGGCACCCAGCTCCGAGCAGTTGGCGCGAATTTCCGGCTTCAGATCTTCAACGAAACCGCGACCGGCCCATGGGTTCTTGATCACGACGGCCAGGCCGACCATGGTCACCGGCTTGTCAGTGGCCTTGCCGCCTTCGATGCGGGTCTCTTCGGAGTAGGTGACGATCTTGCGGATTTCGAAACTCATGGATGGCTCCTGGTGAGGGTTATCAGCTCTTGTTGTCTGATGGTATACCATAATATTTGTTGTGCAAGAGGTGTCAGGAAATTTCTCTTGTCGGGGGACGAAAGGTGGCCTGATGCCTTGATTTCTCTGTTGTCTGTACTGGCCTCTTCGCGGGCTTGCCCGCTCCCACAAGGACTGCACAGGTTTCAAAAAAAAGCCCGCTCACGCAGGCCGAAGGGGCCCGCGGGAGCGGGCGCGTCCCGCAATGATTCAGGCAATGGGAATTCAGGCGAACGCCGGCACCACTTCCTTGATGAACAGCTCGAGCGACTTTTTCTTCTCGGCGTGGGGCAAGCTGTTGTCGCACCAGAAGCTGAACTCGTCGACGCCCAGTTCCTGGTAGTACTTGATGCGTGCGATGATCTCTTCCGGCGTGCCGATCATGGTGTTCTTGCGGATGTTCTCCAGCTGGAACGCCGGCACTTGGGCGAATTTCGACTCCGGGCTCGGCTCAAGAAAGCCATTCACCGGGGTGGTCTTGTTGCCGAACCAGGCATCGAAGGTGCGGTAGAAGCGCGAGATCGCCTGGGCGCCGACCTTCCAGCCTTCCGGATCAGCCGGGCTGTGCACATGGGTGTGGCGCAGCACCATCAGTTGCGGGCGCGGCACATCTGGGTTGTTGTCCAGGGCGGCCTGGAACTTGTTCTTCAGGTCCAGCACTTCTTCGTCCCCCTTCATCAGCGGGGTGACCATGACATTGCAACCATTGGCAACGGCGAAGTTGTGCGAGTCCGGGTCGCGGGCGGCGATCCACATAGGCGGCGTGGCGTTGAACGGCTTCGGTACGCTGGTGGAGGTCGGGAACTTGTAGACTTCACCGTCGTGGGCGTAGTCGCCTTCCCACAGCTTGCGCACCACCGGCACCATCTCGCGCAGCGCCTTGCCGCCGTCGGTGGCCGGCATGCCACCTGCCATGCGGTCGAACTCGAACTGATAGGCGCCGCGGGCCAGGCCCACTTCCATGCGGCCGTTGCTGATCACGTCGAGCAGGGCGCATTCGCCAGCGACGCGGATCGGGTTCCAGAACGGCGCGATGATGGTGCCAGCGCCCAGGCGGATCTTCTCGGTGCGCGCGGCCAGGTAGGCCAGCAGTGGCATCGGGCTTGGCGAAATGGTGTATTCCATGGCGTGGTGTTCGCCGATCCACACGGTGCTGAAACCGCCGTCTTCGGCCATCAGGGTCAGTTCGGTCAGGTCTTCGAACAGCTGGCGGTGGCTGACCTGTTCATCCCAACGTTCCATGTGTACGAACAACGAAAATTTCATGGGTTTTTCCTCAACGCTTGTTATTGCCCGTCAGTCAATCGGGCTTCAGTGTGGGAGCAGGCTGCGTCCAACTGCAGGCTTCAGGCAAAGGCCGGCAGGCTGGCCATCTTGCCGCGGCAGTACACCATCGGCCGTGGCGCTTCGGCAGGGACGATCAGGTTGTGTACCTTGCCCACCATGATGGCGTGGTCGCCACCTTCATATTCACGCCACAGTTCGCATTCGATGACGGCGGTGGCACCGGCCAGGATCGGGTTGCCCAGTTCGCTCAGGGTCCACTCGATGCCGCTGGCCTTGTCCTTGCCCTTCTTGGCGAACGCGTAGGCTTCAGCCTGCTGTTCACCGGACAGCAGGTGAATGGCAAAGCGCTTCTGCTTGATCAGTACCGGGTAGGAGTCGGAGGTGTAGTTGGGGCAGAACAGCACCAGCGGCGGGTCCATCGACAGGGAGGAGAAGGCGCTGGCGGTCAGGCCGACGACCGAGCCGTCGTCGTCCTGGGTGGTGATGACGGTAACGCCGGACGGGAAGGAGCCCAGAACGTTCTTGTAGACAGTTGCGTCGATCATCGGGAGTACCTCTGAAGGGCTGCGGTGGTCCGCGGTTTTTATCGTTGATGTGTCTGATGGTATACCGTAATACCTATTTTGCAAGCGGAATTTTCAACCCTGCGTTTTCGCGATGAACGGCCCAAAGCCACGAAAAACGTGGCCTTGAGCGGTGAGGCGGTTTGTCGCAGGGGTTTTGCAAGCGGATCAGTGGCCGCTTTTTCATGCGGATCAGTGTTGTCAAAAGTTTGGAATACCATAATATGGTCCGCAGCTGAGAGGCCGCCTTGATGCGGTTTCCTTACAAAGATAAAAACGACCTTTCGAGCTGAAAACCATGTCCCAACCGTCGTCGCAACACCAGTTTGTCGAGAATCACACGGTCGATTACGTTCCACCTGCCGAGCGCCATGGGAAGGCGCGCGACCTGTTCACCCTCTGGTTCAGTACCAACATCGCGCCACTGCCTATTGTGACCGGCGCCATGGTGGTCCAGGTGTTCCACCTGAACCTGTTGTGGGGCCTGATCGCCATCGTGCTGGGCCATCTGGTCGGGGGCGTGGTCATCGCCCTGGCCTCTGCACAGGGGCCGCAGCTGGGCATTCCGCAAATGGTGCAGAGCCGTGGCCAGTTTGGCCGCTACGGTGCCTTGCTGATCGTGTTCTTCACCGCGCTGATCTATGTCGGCTTCTTCATTTCCAATATCGTCCTGGCGGGCAAGACCATTCACGGCATCGCGCCGAGCGTGCCGATGCCCGGCGCGATCGTGATCGGTGCCCTGAGTGCGACTGCCATTGGCGTGATCGGCTACCGCTTCATCCATATCCTCAACCGCATCGGTACCTGGGTGATGGGCTCGGCGTTGCTGGCCGGTTTCATCATGATGTTCATCCAGGACCTGCCGGCAGACTTCTTCAGCCGTGGCGCGTTCAACCTGTCGGGCTTCATTGCCACCGTGTCGCTGGGTGTGATCTGGCAGATCAGCTTCTCGCCGTACACCTCTGACTACTCGCGCTACCTGCCCCGTGAGGTGGGCATTGCCAAGCCGTTCTGGGCCACTTACTTTGGCGCCACCCTGGGCACCATCCTGTGCTTCAGCTTTGGTACGGTGGCGGTGCTGTGCGTGCCGGAAGGCACCGACGCAATGGATGCGGTGAAGCAGGCCACCGGCTGGCTGGGCCCGATCCTGATGGTGCTGTTCCTGCTTAACATCATCAGCCACAACGCCCTCAACCTTTACGGCGCCGTGCTGTCGATCGTGACCGCGATCCAGACCTTCATGGCCGAGTGGACGCCGAGCATCAGGGTACGGGTGATCCTGGCCTCGGTCATTCTGGTGGGCTGCGGGATGGTGGCACTGAATGCCTCGGCGGACTTCATCGGCCAGTTCATCGGCCTGATCCTGGCGCTGCTGCTGGTGCTGGTGCCGTGGGCTTCGATCAACCTGATCGATTTCTACCTGATCAAGAAGGGCCAGTACGACATCGCCTCGATCTTCAGTGCCGACGGCGGCATCTATGGCCGCTTCAACCACCACGCGATTATTGCCTATGCCTGCGGCATCCTGGTGCAGCTGCCGTTTGCCAATACTTCGCTGTATGTGGGGCCGTACTCGAACATTGTCGAAGGGGCTGACCTGTCGTGGCTGTTCGGCTTGCTGGTGACCGTGCCGCTTTACTACTGCCTGGCGACGCGGGGGAAGGCTGTCGAGAAGGCGGGGCGGGTGGTAAGCGTCAACGACTGATAGACCGCTGTTGCTGTAGCCGGGGCTGCAATAAGGCCCCGGCTGTTTTGGATCAAACCTTGAACTGCGCCACCATCCCGTTCAGGTCCACCGCCAACCGCGACAGTTCCTGCGCCGCCGCACTGGTCTGATTCGCCCCCGCCGACGTTTGCATCGCCAGGTCACGAATATTCACCAGGTTCCGGTCCACCTCGCGTGCGACCTGCGCCTGCTCCTCCGAGGCACTGGCAATCACCAGGTTGCGCTGGTTGATCGAGGCAATGGCCTCGGCAATCACCTCCAACGCCTGCCCTGCGCTTTGTGCCACTTCCAGCGTACCCGTGGCGCGACCCTGGCTGCTGTGCATTGCTGTCACTGCCCGCTCGGTGCCGTTCTGAATCCCGGCAATCATCTGCTCGATCTCTGCCGTCGATTGCTGGGTACGGTGGGCGAGGGCGCGTACCTCGTCAGCCACCACGGCAAACCCACGTCCTGCCTCTCCGGCCCGTGCCGCCTCGATGGCGGCGTTCAGTGCCAGCAGGTTGGTCTGCCCGGCAATTGCACCAATCACGTCCAGCACCCGGCTGATCTCGTTGGCGTTGCTGGCCAGTTGTTCGATCTCGGCCGATGTGCCGGTCACATCCGCTACCAGATGCTGGATGGATGCCAACGCCTGGTTGACCTGGTCGCGGCCATCGCGGGTGGTCTGGTCAGCGCCCTTGGATGCATCAGCAGTGCTGACCGCGTTGTTCGCCACTTCCTCGACTGCCGCAGTCATCTGATTCACCGCCGTGGCGGCCTGGTCGATTTCTGCACTTTGCTGATGCAGGCCGCGGCTGGTGTCTTCAGTGACAGTGTGCAGTTCTTCCGAGGCTGAGGCCAGTTGGTCGGAAGACGCGGCGATCTGGCGAATGGTATCGCGCAGGCTGCCCTGCATCCGGCTCAGGGCGCGCAATAGCATGGCCGGCTCATCGCGGCCGGTTACCCGTATCTCCCGGGTCAGGTCGCCGGTCGCCACGCGCTCGGCCACAGCCAGTGCATCGGCCAGCGGCACGACGATACTGCGGGTGAGCACGGTAGCGATGGCTGCAAGGGCCAGCATGATCACCACCAGTGAGGCAACCAGCGCAGTGAACGCTTCGTCCGCTACGTCGCTGCTGCGCTGCGAGGCTTGTTCGGCACCTGTGCCGTTATAGGCGATCAACGCTGCCATGGCCTGCATCATGCTGTCGGCGCGCTGAGTCAGCGGGCCGCTGATCTGCTGCTTGGCGTCGTCCATGTGCCCAGCTTGAATGTCTTGCAGCACGCGGGTCTGTAATTCGAAATAGTGCTGATAAGCCGCGCTGAAGGCATTGAACAGGGCGCGGTCATCGGCAGCGATGATCGTGTCGGCATAATCCTTCAGCGCATTATTCAGCTCGGTATTGATGCCGTTGAGCATCTGCAGGTTGCGCTCGCGGTCACTGGGGTTGTCGTCCAGCGCGGCACGCAAGGTGACGGCGCGGGCACGCCCGAGGTTGGTGCTCATGTCACCGAGGGCTATTACGGCCGGTATCCAGGTCACCCGGATTTCATCCGTGGCCTTGTCCATCTGCCGGGTTTCGTAAAGTGCGATCAAGCCCATGAACAGGACCAGGATGCCCAACAGGGCGAACACGCTTGCAGCGCGAATGCCGATCTTCAAATTCCGTAACTGCATGGAATGCTCCTTGACGGTGGCGTGCAGGCCTCAGGAGCTTGGGTGGATGGCCGGGTCACCGGTATGGCGCCAGGCTCTTGATGCGCTGCGGAGTTGTTTGTGTGTCTCACCCTCGTGACTTTTTTGATTTCAATGATGCCATATGGCCATCATTATTGAACAGCCATTCAATGTAACGGCCAAAACTGACAAAACCGCCAATTGTTGACGGTTTTGTCAGAAAAAATGCCGTTAAACGATGGCGATCATTGGGTCCGCCGCAGCCAGCGCCAAGGCGCGGTCAGCCGCTGGCGGATAAATCCATACCGAGTTGATCTGGCGCTTGAGGGCCTTGCCTTCCTGGCCGTGCAGCTTCAGTTCGCGCTCCCAGCCTTCGCTGAAAGCGGCGCCCCAGTCTCCCAGGTCCAGGCAGGTGACGTATTTGGGCTGGCGATACAGCACCGGCTGCAGGCCGAGCAGGTCGGCGGCGGCGTTGTTGCCGGCGTGGCGGCCCATGGGAATGGCGTGCTGGCACGTCATCAGGGCATAGTTGCCCAGGTCATCCACCGCAGCCCAGGCAGTGTCGCCGGTGGCGTAAACGTGCTCCTGGCCCAACACTTTCAAATGGCCATCCACTTTCAGCCGGCCGAAGGTATCGCGCTCGCCGGCAACGTGCGCCGTCAACGGGCTGGCCTTGACGCCAACGGTCCAGATTACCGTGTTGCTGGCGATGTGCTCGCCGTTGTCCAGGGTGACTCCCGCAGCATCGACAGCCACCACGGAAGCGCCGGCCAGCCATTCGACCCCGGCCTGTTCACACGCGGCAACAATCGACGGTGTGATCCCTTCACCCAATGCCGCCCCCACTTGCGCACCACGGTCGACTATCACTACCCGCAATGCCGCGTCGGCCCCGAGGATCGAGCGCAGGCGAGTAGGCATTTCGGTTGCGGTCTCGATGCCGGTGAAGCCGCCGCCGCACACCACCACGGTATTGCGAGTTGGCGAAGCGGGCAGGGCGGCCAGATCGACCAGATGCTGCTCCAGGCGCATGGCCGATTCCATCTGGTCGACATCGAACGCATGCTCCGCCAGGCCTGGTACTGCCGGGCGGGCAACCTGGCTGCCTGCGGCCAGGATCAGGCGGTCGTAGGCGATGTGCTGTGGCTGGCCGTGGGTATCGGTATAGCTGACGCTGCGGCCTTCGGTGTCGATGCTGTCGGCGTTGCCCGGGAAGAAGTGAATGCCCACGGCCTCGAACAGATCACCCAGAGGTGCCTTCATGCCATGCACGTCGGCCTCGTAAAAGCGCGGACGAATGCGCAGTTCCGGCTGTGGCGCCAGCACGCTGATGCTGAGGTCGGCACGTTGCGCCTGGTCGAGTAGTAGGGAAGTACGCCGATCAGCGCCCTTCGTGTTGGCGCCGATAGGCCCCAGGCTGCACCCCCATGGCCTTGGCAAACGCCCGGGTAAACGCCGCCACCGACTGATACCCCACCTGCGCACCCACTTGCTCCACGGTATTACCCGCCCGCAGCAACTGGCTGGCATGGCGCATGCGCAGTGCCAGCAGCACCTGCCCTGGCGATTGCCCCGCCAGTTCGTTGAAGCGCTTGAAAAACGCAGACCGCGATAAGCCGGTGCAGGCGGCCATGCTCTCCAGCGTCCAGGCTTGCCCCGGTTGTTCGATCAACTGCTCCAGCAGCCCGGTAAACGCTGGCTGGCGAGCGAGGGCGACAAGCCCGCCCAGTGACTGCCCGGCAATGACCTGCTGGCGCAGCACGTACAGGAACAACAGGTGCGTCAAGCGCTCCAGCAACGCCTGCGACGGGCCGGCGGCCCGCCGGCATTCTTCCAGAATGAGCTCGAACAGCGCCCGCGCCGCACTGCCGGCGGGGTCTTCGGCGCGCAGCAGGATCCAGTCGGCCAGGCCTTCGACAATCAGTGAAGACAGGCCGGACTGGAAATGGAAGAAGCCGCAAACCAGCCCGACGCCGTCGCTGGCTTCGCTATCCAGCGCCTGCATGGCCTGGCGCGGTTGGGCACAGGCGTCGACCGGGTCCTGATCGCTGGACAAGCGATAGGCAAGGTCGCGCAACAGGAATACGGCATCTCCCCTCTCCAGGCGCACCGGTTGCGGCTGGCCGTCAATGTGCAGCCAGCAATGCCCTTGCACCACCAGGTGAAAGCTGGCGCGGCCCATGCCCTGGGTGCTGGCATGCCAGCCACCGCAATAGCGCCCGACATGAAACAGGCTGGCATCGAGCTCCAGGCCCTCTAATAACCAATCGACAAGGTGGCTGGACGAAATCATCTAATACAAAGACTCAGGAACAAGGAAAGGCGACTGATGAATATGGAGGGTAGTTCTTATAACCAACAGACTGTAGTGACACTCATCAAAGGAGATCACTGCATGTCCTCGCGCATTACTTTACACACGCTGCAGAGCGCCCCGGAAGCGGCACGGCCGTTTCTTGAGAACGCGCAGAAGAATTCCGGCTTCATCCCCAACCTGCTCGGTGTGCTGGCCAATGCCCCGGCGGCGCTTGAAACCTACGTGACCGTATCGGCACTCAATGGCAAGTCTGAGCTTGGCCTGGCCGAGCGTGAAGTGGTGCAACTGATCGCGGCCACCCAGCATGGCTGCGACTTTTGCGTGGCCGGCCATACGGCCGTCGCGCTGAACAAGGCCAAGCTGCCACAGGAGGTGGTCGATGCTCTGCGTGCCCGTGGCGAACTCCCCAATGCCCGCTACGAAACCCTGGCCGCCTTTGCCCGCGAAGTGATCGCCACCCGTGGCAATGTCAGCGAAGCCACCTACCAGGCCTTCCGTGAGGCCGGCTTCAGTGAAGGCAACGCCTTGGAGGTGATTCTGGGCGTAAGTCTCGCAACCCTGTGCAACTTTGCTAATGTTTTCGCCCAGACGCCACTCAACGAAGAGCTTGGCAAATACCGCTGGCAGCCTTCTGCGTAGCTCACCTGTGATAATGGCCCTTACCAGGCCGTTGTAGGAGCGGCCTTGTGCCGCGAACGGGCCGCAGAGCGGCCCCGGCGTTATCAAAGGAGCAAGACCATGCAAGATTGTGCATTTCGACACTGGCTGGATGCCAATGCCGAGGCCATCGACCGGGGCCTGTGCGAACCGCAGCAGGTGCTGGCGCAGATCGCAGAATCGCAGCTGTTGCGCACGGGGGTCGACCCAGCGCTGGGCGGTACGGGCGGGCAGGTGACCGATGCGGTCGAGGCCATCGCCGCCATTGCCAGCCGCTCATTGGCTGCGGCTTTCGTCTGCTGGGGCCAGCGTGCCTTCATCGAATACCTGCTGCACAGCCCCAACCAGCCCCTGCGTGAGCGCCTGCTGCCGCGCCTGTTGACCGGTGAATTGGCCGGTGCCACCGGGCTGTCCAACGCCATGAAGTTCCTGTCCGGTATCGAAGCGCTGCAGGTGCGTGGCCGCCCGGCAGCCGATGGCTGGCACCTGGAAGGGCGACTGCATTGGGTGACCAACTTGCGTAAAAGCGGCTTCGTGGTGGCGGCGGCCATCGAGGATGAAGCCGGCGGCGCGCCGTTTGTGCTGGCCATTCCTTCCGACGCTCAAGGCCTGGAGCGTTCTGATGATCTACAACTGATGGGCCTGCAGTCGAGCAACACGGCAGCACTGGCTTTTCACCAGGTATCGCTGGCACGCGACTGGCTGCTGCATGAAAATGCACGCGAATTCCTGCCACGGGTACGCCCGGCCTTCCTGGCGCTGCAATGTGGCATGGCCATTGGCCTGGCGCGACGGGCGCTGGAAGAGGTTCAGGCGCACCTGCATGGCCGAGCCTCGTTCCTCGACGAAGCCCGTCAGGTGCTTGGCGAACGCCTGGAAAACACCGTCAGCGAACTCAAGCAGGGCTTGCTCGAAGGTCGCTTCCAGCAGCAGCCGGCGGCCTTGTTCAAGCTGCGCATCATCCTGGCTGAAAGTGCTGCCGACGCGGTACAACTGGAATTGCAGGCCAGTGGCGGCAAGGCATACCTCAGCGAATACGGCGAAGGGTTTGCCCGCCGCTGGCGGGAGTCGGCCTTCGTGCCGATCGTCACGCCCAGCCTGGTGCAATTGCGCGCCGAGCTGCAACGCCAGGCGGGCGTTGCATGAGCGCAGTGTTGCTGGAGGCCCGTGACATCCGCCTGGGCTACCCGCGTGAGGGGGGGTGGCAACAAGTGCTGGCGCAGTTCGACCTGCAGTTGGCGCCAGGTGAAGTCGTGAGCATCCTTGGCCCCAGTGGTGTGGGCAAGTCAAGCTTGCTGCGGGTGCTGGCAGGCCTGCAGCAGCCTGGCGGCGGTAGCGTGAGCTTGCACGGCCAGCCGCTGCAGGGGCCGCACCCGCGTCTGGCGGTGGCCTTTCAGGACCCAAGCCTGCTGCCATGGCTGAGCCTGGAGAAAAACGTCGCCTTCGGCCTGGACTTCGCCCGTCAGCCCAAGCTGGCGGATGCCGAACGCCGTGCACGCATCGACCATGCGATTGCGGCTGTGGGCCTGGCCCACGCGCGTGACCAGTACCCGGCGCAGTTGTCTGGCGGCATGGCCCAGCGCACCGCGCTGGCCCGCTGCCTGGCACGCCAGCCCGAAGTCTTGCTGCTGGATGAACCCTTCGGTGCGTTGGATGAGGTGACCCGCGCCGACATGCAGCAGCTGCTGCTGCAACTGATCGCCACGCACAAGACCGCGGCCGTGCTGATCACTCACGATATCGACGAAGCCCTGCTGCTGTCAGACCGGGTTCTGCTACTGGGCAACCACCCAGCGCACATCCTTGGCCAGTGGCACATCGACCTGCCGCAACCGCGCACGCAGAGGGTCGAAGAGCTGGGGGCCTTGCGCATAGACATCCTCAAAACCCTTCGGCGGGCAAGCCGCACAGTCGAACCTACCCCAACCCCTTTGCCCTCGGAGGCTGTCCATGTGCATGGATGACTGCTGTTCTTCTTCTTCGCGTCGTGACTTCCTCAAGCTCGGCGCCATGCTCACTGCTGCCGGTGCATTGCCGTTGCTGTCGAGCTTGCAGGCGCGTGCCGCTGCCGAGCCGGACGCGCCGGTGCGTATCGGCTACCTGCCGATCACCGATGCCACGCCGCTGCTGGTGGCACATAACAACGGCTTGTTCGAGGCCGAAGGCATCCAGGCCGAGCGCCCGGTGCTGCTGCGCAGCTGGGCGCAGGTGATCGAGGCATTCATCTCCGGCCAGGTCAATGTCATCCACCTGCTTTCGCCGATGACAGTATGGGCGCGCTATGGCAGCAAGGTGCCAGCCAAGGTGGTGGCCTGGAACCACGTGGGCGGTTCGGGCCTGACTGTAGCGCCGGATATATCCGACGTGAAACAGCTCGGTGGCAAGACAGTGGCCATTCCGTTCTGGTACTCGATCCACAATGTGGTACTGCAACAGTTGCTCAACGACAACGGCCTGACGCCAGTGTCGAAGCCGGCCAATGCGCAACTGGCCGCCAACGAGGTCAACCTGCTGGTGCTGCCACCGTCCGACATGCCACCCGCTCTGGCCAGCAAGCGCATTGCCGGCTACATCGTTGCCGAACCGTTCAACGCACTGGCCGAGAACCTCAAGGTGGGCCGCGTGCAGCGCTTTACCGGCGATGTATGGCGCAACCATGCGTGCTGCGTGGTGTTCATGCACGAGCATGACCTGAATAACCGCCCGGAGTGGTCGCAGAAAGTGGTCAACGCCATCGTCAAGGCCCAGCAATGGACCCGTGACCATCGCACCGAAGCCGCCGCACTGCTGTCCCGGGCGGGCCCCAACAAGTACACCCCGCACGAGCCTGCGGTGCTGACCAAGGTCCTGGCGCCCGCCGCCGAAGACCGTGCTGGCTACATTGCCAGTGGTGCCATTCGCCATCAGCAGTGGGACGAAAAGCGCATCGACTTCCAGCCATACCCGTTCCCGAGTTACACCGAAGAGCTGGTCAAGCGCCTGAAAACCACCCTGATCGAAGGCGACAATGCCTTCCTTGCCGGGCTGGATCCGGCGTATGCCGCCCGCGACCTGGTCGACGATCGCTTCGTGCGTAATGCCATCGCGACAGTGGGTGGCCCGTCGGTGTTCGGCATTGCCGACAACTTCGAGCGTAGCGAGGAGTTTGCGGTCTGATGCGCACCCATGTCGTACATGCCGGCCTTGGGCTGGTCGGGTTGCTGGCCTTGTTGCTGTTATGGTGGGCCGGTGTAGCACTGTTCGGCCAGGCCGACGGCCTGTCGGCGCGCTTTTCGCCGGCGGCAACCCTGGCCAGCCTGGTCGAGCTGCTGGGGCAGGGCGAGGTCTATGGGCATATCTGGGTCAGCCTCAAGCGCATCCTGATTGGGCTGCTGCTGGCGCTGCTGATGGGTGTGCCGCTGGGCTTGCTGGTAGGCAGCTACCGGCACCTGGAGGCGGCGACCACGCCAGCATTCCAGTTTCTGCGCATGATATCGCCATTGTCGTGGATGCCTGTGGTGGTGATGCTGATGGGCGTGGGTGACCAGCCGATCTACTTCCTGCTGGCGTTTGCCGCGTTGTGGCCGATCTTGCTGAATACGGCGGCAGGGGTGCGTCAACTGGACCCGCGCTGGCTGCAACTTAGCCGCAGCTTGAGTGCAACGCGCTGGGAAACCTTGTGCAAGGTGATCGTGCCGGGGGTAATCGGTCACGTGCTGACGGGCGTGCGCCTGGCCATCGGTATCCTGTGGATTGTGCTGGTGCCGTGCGAAATGCTTGGGGTGAGTGCGGGGCTTGGGTATTTCATTCTTGATACCCGCGACCGGCTGGCGTATTCCGAACTGATGGCGATGGTGCTGCTGATTGGCGTGCTGGGGTTTGTGCTGGATGCCCTGGCGCGTGGGCTGCATCGGCGCTGGGTGCATGGCTGAAAGGCCAATGGGGCTTCTTCGCGGGCTCGCCCGCTCCCACAGGTACATCACCGGCCTTGGGCCTTACGGTATTCCTGTGGGCGCGGGCAAGCCCGCGAACAGGCCATTGGATCAATGCACGGTCTTGCGCTGGCGCACACATTCCTGGGCCTGAGCGGTCAGCTCATCCAGCCGCTCATCGCGCATCTGCTCCGCTTCGATCATTGCATCCTCACCCTGCTGGTTAAGCAGATAGGTGTGAATCTGCAGCACTTCAGCGGTCTGATAAATCGGCGCAATGTCCAGGCGCCCGATCAGCGCACCACTGGGCTGGCCGGTACTGCTCATCAGCACCTGCGGTCCATTGGCGGCCACCACTTGCATGCCCATCGCCTCGAACCACGGCACCTGGTTGGCAAAGGCGTTCAGCTCCACGCAGGCATGGCGCGACCGCAGGTCGCCCAGCAGAGCACGGGCGATGCCCTGGCGGCGATGGCTGGCGCACACGGCCAGAAAGGCCAATGCACAGGCCCGCCCATCGTCCTGGGCTGGCAGCGACAGCGCAAAGCCCAGCAACTGGTCCGGTGCTTCGGCATCCAGCGCCAAGGTAAGTGCCACGGCCAGACCTCGGGCACCGTCCAGCGCTTGCAGATACTGGTGGACTTCCATGCCGACGCCGTACTGGTACAGCGGGTACAGCGGGTTGTCGACAGCGATGGCAACACTGCTCAATTCGCCGACATTGTGAATGACCAGCTCGCGGATCTGGTTCTGGAAAGATTCGGGTGGCACGCTGTCGAGGCGGCTCAGGATGAACATCTGGGGGCTCCGGCGGATGAGAATACGACCCGCGCTGTGTTGGCGCGGGTGTACAGTCTAACCGGTTTTGCCGCATCAGCCGTGTGCCTGTAAGGCACCGAGCATCAGGTCGAGGTTTTGCACGGCAGCACCAGAGGCACCTTTGCCCAGGTTGTCGAACACTGCGGTGAGCAGTACCTGGCCATGCTCGGGGTTGGCGTACAGCGCCAGGCGCAGGTCATTGCTGCCGTTCAATGCCTCGGGGTCGAGGTTTGCCGCAGCGCCGCCCTGATGCAGAGGCATCACCTGAACATGGCGGGCACCCTGGTAATGCTGTTCCAGGCAGCCTTGCAGCTGCGCGGCGCTGACCTGTCCAGGCAGCAGGCGAAGCTGCAGCGGAATGCTCAGCACGATGCCTTGGCGGTAGGCCCCATAGCCGGGCATGAACATCGGCCGCGCCGACAACCCCGCGTGCTGCTGGATCTCCGGTACGTGCTTGTGCGCCAGCTCAAGGCCATACAGCTGTAGCGCCGGCGCTTTGGCGGCGCCGGGCTGTTCGTGCCGCTCGACCGCCGCGCGACCACCGCCGGAATAGCCAGACACGGCGTGGATGTTCAGGGGGTAGTCCGCAGGCAGCAAGCCAGCCTTGACCAGTGGGTGCAGCAGCGCGATGGCCCCGGTGGGATAGCAGCCGGGATTGCTGACACGCGTGCTTTGCGCGATGCGCTCGGCTTGCTGTTCGTCAAGCTCCGGCAGGCCATACACCCAGCCTGGTGTGGTGCGGTGCGCCGAGCTGGCGTCGATCACCCGCACCTGTGGGTTGTGGATTGCGGCCACGGCCTCGCGGGCGGCGTCGTCGGGCAGGCATAGCAGGGCGATGTCGGCGCTGTTGATCGCTTCGCGGCGGCGTTGCGGGTCCTTGCGCTCGGCCTCGGGGAGGGTCAACAGGCGAAGATCGCTACGGCCCTGCAGGCGGGCATGGATCTGCAGGCCTGTGGTGCCTTGGTCGCCGTCGATGAAAACAACAGGGGTGTGCATGCTCGGGGTCCGGTTGGGGAAAGATAGCCTATGCTCGCCCGTAGCGTTGGTAATGAAAATTTGAATATGATGATCGATACATTCAGCTTTTCTGAATGAGTTTTGAAACGCGTGGTGAACCTGTGGGTTTACCCGCAAAAGGGCCGGCTCTGAACAATGCGCGAAATCAGCCTCGACCGCCTCCGCACATTGGTGGTCATCACCGACCTGGGCTCCTTTGCCGAGGCCGCCCGCCAGCTTAACCTGGCGCCGCCCACCATCAGCTTGCACGTGGCCGAGCTGGAGGCGCGTATCGGCGCCCCGTTGCTCACCCGCACCCGCGGCCAGGTGCGGCCTACCGTCATCGGTGAAACACTGCTGGGGCGTGCCCGACGCCTGCTGGCGGACGCTGACTTGGCGCTGGACGAAGTGCGCCGGCAGGTCGAAGGGTTGACCGGGCGTGTGCGGCTGGGCGCCTCCACCGGTGCCATCGCCCATTTGCTGCCGCAGGCGCTGGCGCGCCTGCGTGTGGAGCACCCGGGGATCGATGTGCAGGTTCAGGTGCTGACCTCCCAGGCGTCGCTCGCGCGCTTGCGTGAGGGCACACTGGATATCGGCCTTGTGGCCTTGCCGCAGGTGGCCGGCAAAGGGCTGACGGTTACCCCCTGGCGGCGCGACCCGATCCTGGCGTATGTGCCGGCCGACTGGCAGCCACCGGCCAGGATCACCCCGGCCTGGCTGGCGCAACGGGCGTTGATTCTCAACGACAGCACCACCCAGCTGTCGCGGGTTACCGGCGAGTGGTTTGCAGCGGCGGGGTTGTACCCCGAACCGCGGATCGAGCTGAACTACAACGATGCGATCAAAAGCCTGGTCGGCGCCGGGTATGGAGCGACCTTGTTGCCGCAGGAGGGGGAGGCGACCGAACTGGACCGGCGCATTGCCCGCCGACCGCTGCGGCCGGGGTTGTGGCGGCAGTTGGGTATTGCGTGTCGGGAAGGGCAGGTGGAGCGGGCCACGGGGTATGTGCTGGAGGCGTTGGAACGGTTGCGGTAGGGGCGGTTCCGCTGCTGCAAGACCTGTGGCAGGCCTGCACGTTCCAGCCCCGACGCCTTGCCAAACTCAGAACCAGCGATCGTTCTTCTTGCGCCCACGGGTCAGTGCCGGCAGGATCAACCCCGCCAGCAAGCCTGCACCGGCAATGCTGCCGCCATACACCATGTAGCGCATCATCACCTGCTTGTTCTCATCCCCCAGGCGGGCCTGGGTATCGCGCAGGTCCGACTGGCTCTGATCGAGCTGCTCGTTCAGTGCCTTGTTGCGCGCCTCCAGCTCGTCAATCAGCTGCTTGCGCGAATCAAGCGTTTCCTGCATGCCCTGTACGCGGTTCTTCCAGCTGTCGTCGATGGTCTTCAACTGCCCGGTCAGTTCGGCGACCTGGGCATCGAGCAATGGCAGGCGCTCGTTCTGCCCGGGCACTGTCTGCAGGTCGTTGCTGAGGATCCACACCACATCGCCGTTCTGCCCGCGCACCTGGCTGTAATTGCCCTGGCTGCCGAGCAGGGTCAGCTTCTGCCCGGACTTGAGCGTGCCGACAATCCGGTGCCCGTCGGTCGGGCCGCTGCGCACGTAGGTGCTCAGGCTGTCACTGACCCAGCGTGCGTCGCTGGCAGGCTCTTCGGCGTGCACGGGGGCGGCCAGGCCCACCAGGGCGGCAATCAGGCCGATGCGCAGGGCAGGGAGGGCGGAAGCATTTGGGCGGGAATCGGGCATGTTGGGTCTTCGCTGAAACAGGACAAAAAGTAGGCCCGGTGACTGGGCCGATGAACCGGTCGGTGAGTTGACCGTCAGCGAAAGACCGTTTTTTTGTCAGCAGGTTCACTGCCTAGTGTCGGAAATGTCTGCAGAATGTTGCAGTGCCCGCCCCAGAGCGCTGCGTTGCCGATGACGCAATTGTAATGCGCCGATCACCTTGGCGTTATCTGCCGGCCGTCAATCTTGGCCCGCCGACATAACAACAAATGCGACGTTCAAGGAGCATCGGATGACGTGCAGATCACCCCTGACACTGGCTGCTTGCCTGGCGCTGGCCGGCGTTGGCAGCCAGGTTGTTGCTGCAGAAAAAAGTGCGGACGGCTTCATGGAGGGCAGCACCCTCAGCGTGCTTAACCGCAACTTCTACTTCAACCGCGATAATCGCGATTCTGTGGCCCCCACACACAACCCGAGCAAACAACCTGACAACGGCTACTCCGAGGCCTGGGGGCATGCCGTGATTACCCGATTCGAGTCGGGCTTCACCCAGGGCACCGTAGGTGTTGGCCTGGATGCGTTTGCCATGCTTGGCCTCAAGCTCGACACGGGCGGCGGCCGCAACGGCGGGCGCAGTTCTTTCGACGTATTGCCGGTTGACCGCGACGGCCAGGCACGTGACGAATACACCAAGGTGGGGGGCGCGGCCAAGCTACGACTGTTCGACACGGTACTGAAGGTGGGGGATGTGTTCCCGGCCAACCCGGTGGTGGCGGCTGGCGACTCGCGGCTGCTGCCGGAAAGCTTCCGTGGGGTGACCCTGGAGAACACCAGCATCAAGGACCTTACCCTGCAAGCCGGGCGTCTGCATGCCATGAGCCAGCCGATGTCCAGCGACCTGCGGGAGAACTTCGTGACCTTCTATGGCGGCCCGGTCGATTCGCCCTGGATCGCCTATGGTGGGGGGGATTACAGGCTCAATGAGCATGTCAGCGTCAGCCTGTTCAGTAGCCGGCTCAAGGACGCGTGGAACCAGTACTACGCCGGCACCAGCCTGAGCTGGCCACTGAGCGAGGCGCTGGCGCTGATTGGCGGTTTCAACTATTACAAGGCTGTGGATGAAGGGCAGCAGCGCCTGGGCGCCTTTGACAACGACATCTGGAGCGCCAAGCTGGGTGTGCGCTTTGGTGCTCACACCCTGGCCCTGACGCACCAGCGCAACAACGGCGACGACGACTTCGACTACCTGCGTCAGTCCGACTCGATCTTCCTCGACAACTCCATCCAGTACAGCGACTTCAACGCGCCCAAGGAGCGTTCGTGGATGCTGCGTTATGACCTGAACATGGCTGCCTACGGCGTACCCGGGTTGTCGTTCATGACACGCTACGGCAAGGGTACCGATGCTGACTACTCCAATGCCAACGCCACCTACATGCGCCGTGACGTTGCGGGCAACCCGCTGACCGACCAGAAACGCTGGGAGCGTGACATCGAGGTGAAGTATGTGGTGCAGACGGGCGCGGCCAAGGACCTGTCGTTGCGGGTTCGCCAGGCCACCACCCGGGCCACGGCGTTCGAGTCGGACCTGGACGAAGTGCGGCTGATCGTGGAGTACCCGTTGTCGATTCTGTGATTCCACCTTGGCAACCTTGTTGCTCCTTTGGTTTGGGTGGATTTTCTGGCGCTCCGCTTGGGGCGCTTTTTTTATCGGCTTGATCGCCTATCAATCCTGCATTTGCATCAGGTGGTCAGGTGCTACCGGTACGCCGGGGCTATGGGGCTAGACTCAAGGCTCACCTTCGATCTTGGAGCAAGACCATGACTGCCAAGAACACCGTCTGCCTGTGGTATGACCACGCTGCCGAAGAGGCGGCGAACTTCTATGCCCGAACTTTCCCCGATAGCCGGGTGGTCGCTGTGCACAAGGCACCTGCCGATTACCCTTCAGGCAAGCAGGGCGATGTGATCACCGTGGAATTCACGGTAATGGGTATCCCTTGCGTGGGGCTCAATGGTGGATCGGCCTTCAAGCACTGCGAGGCATTTTCGTTCCAGGTCAGTACCGTGGACCAGGCAGAGACCGACCGCTTGTGGGAGGCCATTGTCGGCAACGACGGCGAGGCCAGCGTTTGCGGCTGGTGCAAGGACAAATGGGGGATTTCGTGGCAGATCACTCCACGCATCCTCATCGAAGCCATCGGCCATTCCGACCGTGCGGCGGCCAAGCGTGCGTTCGAGGCCATGATGCAGATGGGCAAGATTGATGTGGCGAAGATAGCGGCGGCGCTAAAAGGTTGAAGCGGGTCTGTGTTTCAGCAGGCGCGGCCTCGAATCGCGAACGGGCTGCGTGGCAGCCCGTGGTTTTCGTGTTGACGCCGTCAGTTGCTGGTTACTTTGGCCTCTGCCGCTGTCTTGGCCGATGCCTTCTTCTCCTGCACCACAATGTAGAACTCCTCCCCATGCTTCACCGCCCCATACAGTACGGCCTTCTCGATCAGCTCGTTGCCGCGCAGGTGGCGCAGCATCATCGGGTCCTTGCGCAGGTCGCGGTACAGCGCCAGGCATAGCAGCACCATCACCACCACGAATGGCAAGGCCACGACGATGGTCAGGTTCTGCAGCCCGGTCAGCGCCTCGCCAGGGTTACCTGGGTCGCCGATCGCCAGCATGATCGCCGCCACCGTACCGGTCAGCGTCCCCCAGAAAATCACTGTGCGTCGCGATGGCGCGGTGGTGCCGTGTTCCGACAGCGTGCCCATCACCAGCGAAGCGGCGTCGGCGCCCGAAACAAAAAAGATGCCCACCAGGATCATCACCAGCACCGAGGTTGCCGAGGCCAGCGGGTAGCTGTCCAGCAACTGGTACAGCGCGTGGTTACTGTTGACCGCCCCGTTGGCCAGCTGGAAGGCGCCCTCGCGCACGGCCTCGATGGCGGCGCCACCGAAGATGGTGAACCACACCAGGCTGACCA
Source organism: Pseudomonas sp. FW305-E2 (assembly GCF_058782925.1). Taxonomy (NCBI): domain Bacteria; kingdom Pseudomonadati; phylum Pseudomonadota; class Gammaproteobacteria; order Pseudomonadales; family Pseudomonadaceae; genus Pseudomonas; species Pseudomonas sp. FW305-E2. Next base: position 28,446 of record NZ_JBYSYE010000012.1, read on the forward strand.
GGCTTGGCACCAGCAGCACCCCGGTAACGAACTGGCGAATGGTGCGACCGCGGCTGATACGGGCGATGAACATGCCCACGAAAGGCGTCCAGGAGATCCACCAGGCCCAGTAAAACACGGTCCAGCCGGCCAGCCAGCTGTTCATCTGCTCGCCGCCGCTGGCGTTGGTGCGGGCCATCATTTCCGGCAGCATCTTGATGTAGATGCCGAGCGAGGTCGGCAGCAGGTTGAGCATCAGCAGCGTCGGCCCGACCATGAACACGAACACCGCCAGCACCAGTGCCAGCACCATGTTGGTGTTGGACAGCCACTGGATACCCTTGCCGATGCCCGACACCGCCGAGGTTACGAAGGCAATGGTCAGCAGGGTGATGATCGAGATGTAGAACAGTTTACCGGGGCTTTCGATCCAGCCGTTGTATTCCAGGCCGCCGGCAATCTGCAGCGCCCCAAGGCCCAGCGAGGCGGCCGAGCCGAACAGCGTGGCGAAGATTGCCATCATGTCGATCAGGCGGCCGAGAGGGCCGTTTGCGTGCTTGCCGATCAGGGGTCGGAAGGCGGCGGAAATCAGCTGCGAGCGGCCACGGCGGAAGGTGCCGTAGGCGATTACCAGGCCGACGATGGCGTACATGGCCCAAGGGTGCAGGGTCCAGTGGAACAAGGTGGTGGCCATTGCCACCTGCATCGCTTCGCTGGTCTGCCCGCTGGCCGAGCCGGGCGGCGGCGATATGTAGTGCGACAGCGGCTCGGCCACGCCGAAGAACATCAGGCCGATGCCCATACCGGCGCTGAACATCATTGCTACCCAGGACACCGTGCGAAATTCTGGCTGTTCGCCATCGCGGCCCAGCGGCACTCGCCCGTAACGGCTGGCGGCCAGCCACAGCACGAACACCACGAACAGGGAGGAGGTGAGTACGAAGAACCAGCCGAAATTGAGAATGACCCAGGATTGCGCGCTGGAGGCGCTGCTGGCCAGGCTGACCTGGTTGAGGAAGCCCCAGAGCACGAAGGCGATGGCCAGAAGGCTGGTGAAACCAAAGACAATCCAGTCAAGCTTGCCCTCGAAATGCCGGTCCTGGCGGGCTTCTGCGGTTTTCGAGGGGTCTGTGACGCCAAGATCGAGTGTTTCGGGGATGTGTTCCTTTGCCATGTATGATGAGGCCCCATTGTGTCTGCCTGAGCGCGCAGGCTTGTTGTTGTGTGGGCTGCCGAGCGCGATGACAGCCTCGGCGGGGTGGATTGCTGGCGGGATTATCCTGCGCAGCAAATGGCGGCTCATGTCCCCATAACGTCCTGGGGCGTCCATTACGCGACTTGGCAAATACTTTTAGTTCTGGGAGCAGTGGCCCTTTCTGCCTCGGCTTCTGGTACCCTGATGGGCATAACCCGGGCCCGCACATACGAGCATCGTAGAAGCGCTGCTGCTTGTGGGCCTGGCCGCACCAGGAAACGGAGATTCGTCATAATGGCCACTGACCGTGTGAGCCTGATTCATTTCGATAAATTGAGCATGAGCCCTGCCGCTGCCGATCGGTTCCAGAAAGCCCTCGACGCGCTGGAAGCGCTCAAGCTGCAGGACCGTTACGTGTATCTCATTGCTCCCTATCTGGGTGATATCGCTGACGCCTCCGACGCCGAGCAACTGGCCACAGCCCTCGAGCAGGGCTTGCGCGTAGTCGAAGAGTTGCTGGCAGCCAGGTCGGTAACCAAGGTCAAGGCCGAGGAAGTGCGCCAGGTGTTCCACAGCGCAGGCGAACGTGCGCGAGCAGAGCTGCCTGGCTGAGCAGTGGCATGGCCAAAGACATCGACAACCCCTGCGTCTCGTTATGCCAGCTCAACAGCGAACTGTGCGTGAGCTGCGGCCGTACCCGTGACGAAATCCGCAAGTGGCGGGGCATGAAGCGGCCCGAGAAAATGGCCACTGTGCAGCGGGCGGCGACGCGAATGAAGGCTATCGCCAAAAAGGCGGCCAAGCGGCAGAATGCCAGCTGAACCTGCGTGCAATTCACGCAGCCTTTCCTGATTGTCTGTCGAGCCTGAAATGGATTCTCACTCGCTGTTCGCGTTCACCCTGGTCGCCGCCATCGCGATCGCCAGCCCCGGCCCTGCCACCTTGATGGCTATCAACAACAGCCTTGCCCATGGCCAGCGCAGCGCGATCTGGTCGTCGCTGGGCAATGGCACGGGCCTGTTCTGTTTGTCGGCTGCGGCCATGCTGGGGCTAGGCGCACTGCTGGCCAGTTCTGAAGTACTGTTCAATGCCGTGAAGATACTGGGCGCGGGCTACCTGTTCTACCTGGGCGCGCGACAACTGCTGAAGAAGAGCCCGATGCTGGAGCAGGGGGCCGCAGAGCGTGCGGCCAAGGTGCGACCCACGCCGCTGAAACTGTTCAAATCGGCCTTCCTCACTGCAGTCACCAACCCCAAGGCGACCATGTTCTTTACTGCGCTGTTCCCGCAGTTCATCGACCAGGGCGCTGCGCTGTTGCCGCAGTTCCTGACCTTGACCGGGATTTTCGTGGCCTTGTCGCTCACTTCGCTGAGCGCGTATGCCGCCCTGGCTGCGCGGGCCAAAGGGGTGTTGACCCGGCCGTCGCTGTCGCGCTGGGTGAACCGGGTGGTGGGCACCACCTTCATCGGTTTCGGCGCGGCGATCCTGGCGATGCGACGGCAGGGTGCCTGAAAAACCCACGTTGTCGCCTGCCGTGCAGGCCCTTACTGTCTGTCCTTCGGCAGATTTTTCAACTGGACGATGAAAGACTCGTCTGCGGGTTGCTGATGGTCCAGACTGTCCACAGCGCGCAGACGATAGCTGCAGGCGGCCACAGTGGGTGGCAGCCTTTGGCTATCACGCCGGGTCGCCGGGTGTTTCATGTGCCGAGGGTCGTAGATGATCGAGCGTTGCTTTCGCCACGTCTTGCTCCTGGTGTGCCTGTCACTGCTGCCCCTGGCTGCGGTGGCGGATGATGCATGCTTACGGCTGACCGCCACAGGTAACCCGGAATACCCCCCCTACCTGTGGCGCGACCCGCTAGACCCTCAACGATTGATCGGTGCCAATGCCGACCTGCTCAAATACGTGGGCAAGCAGTTGGGGCTGGACATAGAGGTGGTTTACGCCGGGCCGTGGTCGCGAGCCCAGGAAGCCGTGCGCACTGGGCGGATCGACTTGATGGCCGGGTATTTCCTGACCGAGGCGCGCCGGCAGCATGTGGACTTCATCCCCCCGCCATTTTTGCGCACCCCTAGCGTCATCTGGGTGCGCCAGGACAATGCTTTTGCCTACCAGCAATGGGCCGACCTCAAAGGCCGCAAGGGTGGCACTCTGGTCAACAACAGCCACGGCCAACAATTCGATGAATACGCCCAGGCCAATCTCACCCTCGAAGCGGTGCCCACTGCCAGGCAGGCGTTCGAGAAGCTGATGCACAAGCGCAGCGATTACGTGGTGTACGAGCAGTATCCTGGCATGGCGCTGGCGCGCACATTGGGCATCGCAGCCACTGTGCAGGTGTTGCAGCCACCGGTATCCAGCGAAGGGTTGTACCTGGCAATCTCACGTGAGTCGCCCTGCAACCGGCCACCGCTGCGTGAGGCGCTGGCGCGGGAGATGGCGAAGATCGTTGGCGGGGCCTTGCCCGAACAGTGGTTGAAACAGAATCTGGAGCGGTGGCAGTGACAGAGTGGCTCATGTGCTGCGCAGTCTTTGTTGGGGGCAGCCTCGCGTCGGTACATGTGCCACTCCAATTCAACGCATATGCAAGATGATAGGGCTGCTGCTGGCCGGGTCGGTATGCCCACGCAGCTTGCCTACCGCCTGCACATCCACCGCACCACCCTGGTTGCCCCAGGCCGTACGCACAAAGCTGAGCACGTCGGCAATCTCCTGATCACTCAGCTGTTCGCGCAAAGCCGGCATGCGATAGGCGTCCGGCACCCCTGCAGCCACCACCCGCTGCGAACCATTGAGCGTGATATTGATTGCCGAGGCGCTCTCCTTGGCCAGTGCCGAGGTTGCCCCGGCCAAGGGCGGCATCCATTCGGCCTGGCCCTTGCCGTCCAGGCCGTGGCATGACGCACAGCGTGTCACGTAGGTGCGCGCTCCTGGGCTGTCCAACCGCGTCGCTAGCGATTCGGCCTGGTATTGCCAGGGTGCGCCGTCACGTTGAGGGTCGCCGGGCAGCGACTTCAGGTAATGGGCGATGGCGGCCAGGTCGTCGTCACGCATGAATTGCGTGGAGTTGTTGAACGCCTCGGTCATCGAACCATATACCACTGCATGCCGGTTGCGCCCGGTCTTCAGGAACTGCGCGATCTCGGCCTCGCTCCAGCGCCCCAGCCCGGTATTGTGGTCGGCACGCAGGCTGGGTGCATACCAGCCGTCGAGCAGTGCGCCGGACAGGAACGGCTTGCCGCTGTCATCCAGCGCCTTTTCATTGAAGGCCAGGCCGCGTGGCGTATGGCAACTGCCGCAGTGTCCGGGGCCCTGGACGATATAGGCGCCACGGTTCCACTGTGCATCCTGCCCGGCCTTGGCGGTGTATGGCGTGGTGGCGGCGAACAGGCCGTTCCACAAGGCGATGGGCCAGCGCAGGTTCAGCGGCCAGGGGATGTCGCTGGCCAGGTTGGCCTGCCGCGCCGGTTGCACGCCGTGCATGAAGAATGCATACAGCGCCTTGACATCATCATCGCTGAGCTTGGCGTAGGACGGGTAAGGCATAGCCGGGTACAGGCGTCGGCCACCAGGCGCCACACCTTGGCGCACGGCGCGGTCGAAGTCAGCCAGGGTATAGTTACCGATACCGCTGTCGCGGTCGGGGGTGATGTTGGTGGCGTGGATTGCCCCCAGCGGGGTGGCCATTTCCAGCCCGCCGGCGAACGGTTTGCCATCCGGCAGGCTATGGCAGGCCACGCAGTCACTGAGCCGGGCTACGTATTCGCCGCGGCTGACCAACGCTGGGTCGGCAGCAGTGGCCTGTGCGTCGGCAAACGGCGATGCGGGTTCACGGGTGACATACCAGGCCAGCAGGCCTGCCGCGACCAGGCACGGCAGCGCCAGCCAGCCAGCGGTTCTTGCGAAACGATGGGTCATGAGGCGTCCCTTGTGCGATCAGCTGAAGGTGTGGCGGCTCAATGGCAAACTGCGCACGCGCTGGCCAGTGAGCTGCGCGACCGCATTGGCCACCGCCGGGGCCACGGCGGGCAGCGGTGGTTCGCCGATGCCGCCCATCTTCGCCCCGCTTTCGATGATGCGCACATGCACCCGGGCCATGCGCGAAGGCGGCAGGATCGGGTACAGGTCATAATTGCGCGCGCGCGGCTTGCCATCCACGTACACCGCTTCTTCCACCAGCGTCTGCGACAGGCCCAGGGCGACGGCGCCGTTGACCTGATGCTCGATGATCGCCGGGTTGACGATGCTGCCTGGGTCGATGGCTTGCCAGATGTCGTGCACCCTGACCTGGCCGTTGTCGATGGAAACCTCGGCAATGACCGCAGCCTCCGAGCCGAACGGTGAGGCCATGGCCACGCCGCGTGCGCGCTTGCTGCCATCCTCGGCGGTGAACGGTCCGCGCTTCCAGCCGCCGGACAAGTCGGCCACTGCGTTCAGCAGGTTGGTCAGTCTCGGGTTGTCGCGCAGCAGGTGCAGGCGCAGTTCAAACGGGTCCTTGCCACCTTTGTCAGCCAGTTCGTCCAGGAATGATTCGTAGAAGAAGTCGTTCAGCGAGTTACCTACCGAGCGCCAGTAACCGAGCATGGCCGGGCCTTTGACATAGATCTGGGCGATGCGCTTGTTGGCGATGGCGTAGGACTTGCCTGACAGCCCCTCAAGCGCGGTCGGGTCGATCTTCTCCCCTTGTTTTCCAGCAAGGGCCTCGGTTGGGCCCTCGGTGGCGCTGACCGCTTCGAGCGCCACTGGCATACCGTCTGCGTCCAGCCCGGCGCGGAACTTCACCACTGCGACGGGGCGCAGTACATCGCGCAAAAACTCCTCCTCGCGGCTCCAGATAAGCTTCACGGGCCGGCCAACCGCTTTGGCCAGGGCAATGGCCTGCGGGTAGGGGTTGGCAGAGTCGTACAGGAAGTGGCGGCCAAAGAAGCCGCCCAGCAGCGGCGAGTGCAGGTTGATTTGTGCAGGCTCCAGGCCGGTGCGTCTGGCAATGTCGTCACGGAACATGTCCGGGGCCTGGTTGGGCAGCCAGACGTCGAGGCTGCCGTCCGGGTTGAAGCGGGCGAGGGCGGACGGTGGCTCCAGCTGGGCATGGTTCAGGTACTGGTTGTGGTAGCTGGCCTCGACGTGGGTCTTGGCGTTGGCCAAGGCGCCGGCAATATCCCCTTCGTTCTCTTCATCACGGGACGGCCCTTGCACCGTCGCGAGGTGTTCGCGCCAGGCGTCGCTGGAAAAATCGGCCGGCATCGGGCGCACTTTGCTGTCGGCGGCCGGTTCTTTCCAGTCCACCTGCATCGCCTCCACTGCACGCTTGGCGTGCCACCAGCGCTCGGCGACCACGGCCACGGCGCCTGGCAGCTGATGCACAGAATGTACGCCTTTCATGGCCTTGACCTGGTCTTCGTTGCGCAGGCTGCCAACCGTCATGCCCAGGCGCGGCGCATGCTGCACGGCCGCGTGGAGCATGCCGTCGACTTTGATGTCGATGCAGTACTGGGCCTTGCCGGTGGACTTGTCGTAGGCATCCAGGCGGCGTACGGGCTTTCCAATCCAGCGAAACTGGCTGGGGTCGCGCAGCTTGATGCTGGCCGGGTCGGGCACCGGCAGGTCCATGGCGCGACCGGCCAGTTCACCGTAGGGTACGGAACGTCCGGTCGGGGTATGTACTACGTTACCCGGCGTGGTAGAAAGCTCATCGACCGGTACACCCAGGTGTTCGGCGCCCGCCTGCAGCAGCATGCCCCGGGCGAGCGCGCCCAGACGGCGCATGGTGGGGTAGCTCATGCGCACCGACATGCTGCCACCGGTGATGCGCATGCCGTTCTCCATCACCACGTAGGCTTCGCCCGGTGGTGCGCTATCGACCACGAAATGGGCCGGGTCGACATCCAGCTCTTCACCCACAATCTGCGCCATGGCGGTGAAAGGGCCTTGTCCGCCTTCCATGAAGGGGCTCAGCAGGCGCACCGTGCCGTCCGGGCGAATCTCCAGAAATGCAGGCACCTGGGTGCCGCGTTCCGCGGTTGCCGCAGCGGCGGCTGCTGCCTGCACGCGGGCCGAGCCCATGGGCAGGCCGAAACCTAGCACCAGGGCACCGACTGCGGTGCCGGCAAGAAAGCGCCGACGTGACAGGTTGACCGTTTCGCCCCGCTGCAGCCTGAGCAGTTCGGCGGGTGTATCGACTGGCGTGTTCATCAGGCCTGTTCCCCCTGGGCCAGGTCATGCACGGCGGCATGGATGGCGTTGTAGGTGCCGCAGCGGCACAGGTTGACCATGGCTGCATCGATCTGCGCATCGCTGGGTTTGGGCGTGTGCTTGAGCAGCGCCGTGGCTGCCATGACCTGGCCAGACTGGCAATAGCCGCATTGAGCCACCTGGTGCTCGACCCAGGCGGCGACCACCCGTTTGCCGACGGGGTCGGCTTCGATCGCCTCGATGGTGGTGACCTCACGCCCCACCACACCGGCCACCGGGGTAACGCAGGCGCGCACCACATTGCCGTCCACCAGCACCGAACAGGCGCCGCACTGGGCCAAGCCGCAGCCATACTTGGTGCCGGTCAGCCCCAGGTCATCGCGGATTACCCACAGCAGGGGCGTGTCGGCGTCCGCCTCGACCTGATAGGTCTTCTGGTTGATGCGTAGTTCCATGGTTTCACCTGCCCGTCACGGTTGTTGTCGCTATGTTTTATCTGCATGGGGAATACGTTGTCCCCCGGTGCAGAAACGCTAGCACAGCAGGATGACCGCTGGTCTGGTGGCGGGGTGGCTTCAGAGGATCAGGCAAGTAATCCGGCGGAATACGCAAGCCAGCTTCGAAAAATCAAGCCTGCAGTCGGCGTTGAACAGGACTTGCGCAACGAAAACCCGGATAATGCCGGCCAATTTCGTTTTGCACGCTTAAATCACGGTAATCCCGCATGGAAATCAAGGTCAATTTTCTCGACAATCTCCGTCTCGAAGCCAAATTCGATGACTTCACGGTGATCGCCGACCAACCTATCCGCTACAAAGGCGATGGTTCGGCCCCCGGCCCGTTCGACTATTTCCTGGCGTCTTCGGCCTTGTGCGCGGCTTACTTCGTCAAGCTGTACTGCCAGACCCGCGATATCCCCACCGAAAATATCCGCCTGTCGCAGAACAACATCGTCGACCCGGAAAACCGCTACAACCAGATTTTCAAGATCCAGGTCGAACTGCCCGAGGACATCTCCGACAAGGACCGTCAAGGCATCCTGCGCTCCATCGACCGCTGCACGGTAAAAAAGGTGGTGCAGACCGGCCCTGAGTTCGTGATCGAGGTGGTCGACAACCTCGATGCCGATGCCCAGGGGCTGCTGATGCCGGTGTCGGACACCAGCACCTATATCCCCGGCAAGGACCTGCCGCTGGAGCAGACCATTGCCAACATGTCGGGCATCCTCGCCGGGCTGGGGATGAAGATCGAGATCGCCTCGTGGCGCAACATTGTGCCCAACGTCTGGTCGCTGCACGTACGCGATGCGCAGTCACCCATGTGTTTTACCAACGGTAAAGGCGCCACCAAGGAGGCTGCGCTGGCCTCGGCGCTGGGCGAGTTCATCGAGCGCCTCAACTGCAACTTCTTCTACAACGACCAGTTCTGGGGCGAAGACCTGGCCAACGCCCCGTTCGTGCACTACCCGAACGAGCAGTGGTTCAAGCCGGGCCCGCGCGACGCGTTGCCGGCCGAGATCCTCGATGAGCACTGCCTGGCGATCTACAACCCTGACGGGGAGCTGCGTGGTTCGCACCTGTATGACACCAACTCGGGTAACACGGCGCGGGGCATCTGTTCGCTGCCGTTCGTGCGCCAGTCCGACCAGCAGGTGGTGTACTTCCCGTCCAACCTGATCGAAAACCTGTTCCTCAGCAATGGCATGAGCGCGGGCAACACCTTGGCCGAGGCGCAGGTGCAGTGCCTGTCGGAAATCTTCGAGCGGGCAGTGAAGCGCGAAATCCTCGAGGGCGAGTTGTGCCTGCCGGACGTGCCGCAAGAGGTGCTGGCCAAATACCCGGCGATCCTCGCTGGCATCCAGGGCCTGGAAGAGCAAGGCTTCCCGGTGCTGGTCAAGGATGCGTCGCTGGGGGGCGAGTTCCCGGTCATGTGCGTGACCTTGATGAACCCGCGCACGGGTGGCGTGTTTGCCTCGTTCGGTGCCCACCCGAGCCTGGAAGTGGCGCTGGAGCGCAGCCTCACCGAGCTGCTGCAGGGCCGCAGCTTCGAAGGCCTGAACGACCTGCCGCAACCCACCTTCGAAAGCCACGCGCTGACCGAGCCGAACAACTTCGTCGAGCATTTCATCGACTCCAGCGGCGTGGTGTCGTGGCGCTTCTTCAGCGCCAAGGCCGACTTCGAATTCGTCGAGTGGGACTTCTCCGGGCACGGCGAGGACTCCAACCAGCAGGAAGCCGCGACCCTGTTCGGCATCCTCGAAGACCTGGGCAAGGAAGTGTACATGGCGGTGTACGACAACCTTGGCGCCACCGCGTGCCGCATCCTGGTGCCGGGCTATTCGGAAATCTACCCGGTCGAGGACCTGATCTGGGACAACACCAACCGCGCCTTGTCGTTCCGTGCCGACATCCTCAACCTGCACAGCCTCGACAGCCGCTCGCTCAAGCTGCTGCTCAAGCGCCTGGACAATTGCGATGTGGATGACTACACCACCATCACCACGCTGATCGGCGTGGAGTTCGATGAAAACACAGTGTGGGGCCAACTGACCATTCTGGAGCTGAAGCTGCTGATCTGCCTGGCGGTACAGCGTTTTGAGGACGCCAAGGAACTGGTCGAGGCATTCTTGCAGTTCAACGACAACACCGTAGACCGCGGCCTGTTCTACCAGGCGCTGAACGTGGTGCTGGAAGTGCAGTTGGATGACGAACTGGAGATGGATGACTACGAAGCCAACTTCCGCCGTATGTTCGGCGATGCGCGCATGGACGCGGTATTGGGTTCGGTGGACGGCAGTGTGCGCTTCCATGGCCTGACCCCGACCAGCATGAAGCTCGAAGGCCTTGATCGCCACCTGCGCCTGATCGACAGCTACAAGAAGCTGCACGCGGCCCGGGCCAAGTTCGCCTGACAGGCGCTGCGCCCAATCATCGCCGGCAAGCCAGCGCCACAGGTATTGCACCGCTCTTGAGATTTGTGCCGAACCTGTGGACGCTGGCTTGCCTGCGCTAAGTCAGGCGCCGTCCTACAGCCCTTTGATCTGGGCGCCATCCCCATTCTGTCTTGCCGCGTTGCCATCCAGGCGCTTAGCGTTCTCTTCCTATCCACTTCAGGTGGTAACTATTCGGGCTTAGCAGGCCCCCCTTCGAAAGCCTCCGCCGGTGGTGGCGCTGCACGGACATTGAAAAGCTTGCAGACACAGTACCAACAGAGGGCGACGGTCAGGTTGTAGGGAAACAGCACGGCCCAGAACGGCAATTGCCAGTTCTTTTTGCCCTGCATTTCACCGGGCTCGCCGGTTCGCCAGGGGGCATAGTGGCGCCAGGCTTCTGCCGGGGTCAGGCAGATGGCGTGGAGTGGCTTGTGCCACCAGTTGGGTTCACCGGGCGGGGGGAGTTTGTCCGGGCCGTGGTCCATGAAGTGGCGGAGGTATTCCCACACTTCGGCCACATGCTTGACGCCGGGTTCGGTGGGTTCGTTGCTGTCGACCCACAGGCAGTCTTTTTGGTGAAGGCTGCCGTCTTCCCGGCGGGGGGCGAAGGCGAGGGCATAGCTGGTGCTGAATGATGAACCGCCGTATTCGGTGCGCTTGAAGATGCCACCTCCGGTGTCGGCCCATTCGAATACGAGTACCTTGCTCAAACGTTGGTAATAGATTTTTTGGGTTGACCGATTGAAGCAGAAACTTGATAAGCGTTTTATGAAATATATCCGATAAATGAGGAAAGGTAGGAAAGTGAAAGGCATAAGCAAGAATCCAGTCGCTAATAATGGAGCGGTTTCGTACATGCGCCATATATCCCTGGATAGTAAATATGGGTAAAAGCCGGCAAGTGACAGAACAGTTATCGCGCAATACAGCTTCCCCATGAAGACAGAGTCTGTGATCCATGGATTCCTTAAGCATAAAATGGTGTCGGATAAGCTTAATAGTTGCCCTGTGATAGAGGGCTTGTGTCCAGAGTCTGACATTGAGTTGAATATCCAGATGGTTGCCATGGTCAGCGCTCCAGACGAAAAGTTGACAGGGTCTCATTGTCTTCGTCCAAGCCTTGATTGGCGTTGTAGGTTAGATGAAGTGAGACATGATTTTGGTTGGCGAGGGTGTTTTCGAAATGTAGAACTAAGCCAGCATCTACGAGGTGGCCGGTCGGGCTGATTGGAAAAACGTCAATTCCGTGGTTGTCACGGACGGAGCTCAAACTTCCTGACCATTCACTTACGCCTAGCCTGAATGCAGGCAGCAGCACTGTGAACTCTACGGTTGGTTGGGGGGTGGCTACTTCGTTATGTGTGATAGCTGTCCAATTTGGCGGCGACCAGTGGTTATTCTGATGCCATCGGGTGTCGGCGTTAGTTATGCCCAGGGATAGGGCCTGCTCGGCGGATAGTAGCTTGGGCCCGTAATGTTCATTGTGCCAAGCCTTAATTTCTGTTTGCAGTGAGGTGAAAGCAGGAAGTTTCTTGTCAAAGTCCAAGTTGATGTCGGCGTGCGACTCTCCATCATTGATGCGATTGCCGAATATGCTACGTGCTGCCCACAGTTCTATTGGGCTGTGAAGGCGTTCATGTGCCTTGGCGTGTAGGTAGAGGCCTCCTGCGATGATGGCTACGCCTACGAGGACAAGGGCAGCGGCGGCCCATCCGGCAAAGGGCACAACCGATGTCACGCCTGCAATTGCAAGTCCTGCTTCAAGGACGACAGCGGAACCAATAGCCATGGTGAACCCGCCCGCGACAGTGTAACCGGCTGCAGTTAGATCACCATTTTCGTACTGTCGTAGCGCCTTAGTACCGTCCGCGAAAAAACCCAGTGCAATCGCCGGGTATCCGGCTAAACGCGCAAACAAATTGCTACTCAAGAACTTGATAATCCCATTGCCAAAGGCCATGCCCGGCGCTGTGGCACTTAATCTCAGCATGACGGCCTTATGCGTTGCCCGCACGCTGACCAATGTCGCCGCCGCTGCACCAATCACCCCGAAAACAGATGAAGCGAACCCCAGGGTGTATTCCGGTGCATCGCTCTTCTGCAGGCTGTTGTAGGCCGTCTTGAGCGATAAGATGTTGAACCACAGCATCCCCGCGTTTAAACCACCACCACCCCCCGAGGTGAGCAGCCCCAGAAAGTTAGGTTTCGCACGCGCACTGGTGGTCAGCTCAATGGACACCGTGCGGCTACCCGAAATGCGCAACGCTTTCATCTCTTCAACCTGCGCCATGCCGCTCTTCAAATACCGCTGCACCTCCTGGCTAAAGGGATTTTCCGTAACGGCCTGCTCGGTGATGCGATAGCGCGCCGCCAACAACCCCAGCGCTTTCTCGGCATTGGCCTCACGCGCTGCCAGCAACACTTGCCGCCGCAGGCCATGGCTGGCATCCCAACGGGTTTGGCCACGCAGGCGCTTGAGCACCACGGCATTGACCGACTGGGCGGTGAGGTCGGTGATGTCAGCCATGGCCGGGAAGCGACCAGCCAGCCCTTCGATCACGTTGTCGCTGGCGCCGAACAAAGAGCCGATCGAATCGGCTTTATCCTTGAACGGGTTGAACGGCGCCAAGGCGGTGTAAAGCGGGCTGTCGTGCTGGTCCAGCCATTGCTCCAGGCGTTTGAAGCGTCGGTCATGATCTTCGGTGCCAGGTGTCGGCTGGCCCATCGGGTGGATCAGCAACGCCAGTGAGATTTCCAGACCACGGGCGGAGGTGCGTTCGTCGCGGTCGTAACAGGCCAGTGCCGCAGCCAGGCTGTAGGGGTTATCAATGTGTTGGGGTTCGGCCGTCGCCAGCCAGGCGTCATGATCGTTGCTGGCTTGCAAGGCCAGGTTGCGCAGGGCGGCAATCCGCCGTTCCAGTGCGTCGCGTTCGGCGAGGAAGCGCCGGTATTTGTCGACATCGAGGCGCTGTGCCAGGCGCGCGCCATTGGGGGAGTAATCTTCATGGGTGAGGGCCTGGAAATGGGACTCGGCCGGCGACAGGGCAGGCCCCCGGCGTGACGTGCCCAGCCTGAACGCGGCCAGTTCCGGTGAAGGGGCATCCGCCGGGTACAGGCTTTCCAGCGTCTTGTTCAGCAGCATGGCGACCAGGTTGCGATGGTGAAAGTCGCGGCTCTGCGGGCTGAGCTGTTCGGCATCCAGCCGGTAACACGCTGGCACGCGCTCCTGCTCGGGAGGTTGGGCGGGTCTTGTGTGCTCCAGTTGCTCGGCCGGCATCAGGTCACGCAATTGATGCTGGTAGGCCGAGACCGACAGGCTCAGGTCCAGGGCCATGCCTTCGGCGTCGGCGAGCGCCACCACCACTGGCACTTTCGGCTGGGTCCAGGGGTAGTGGCGGGCGATGGCATTGAGGTTGCCGATGGGCAAGGTTTCGGTGACCGGGTCGCTGCTCCAGGTCAGCGGCATGCGCCGCTCGGTTGGCTTGAAGTCTTCGACCCAGGTTTGCAGGGCACTCACTGGCAACACATGGGGCTGGGTGGACGGCGCCGGGTTGCCGCTCACCAGCTCGGCCATGTCCAGCTGGCGCATGTGCCGTTTGCGCAGGGCTGCCGAACCGGTGATACGGGCGGTGATGGCGTTGGTCCACAGGTGCGGGCTGTAGCCGATCCACACTTCCTTGGCCGTGTCCTGGCAGGTGTCGGCCCACACCCAGCCCGTGCTCTGGCCGGACAGGTAGCGCTCACGGCGGTGGTACTCCTCCAGCCCTTGGTAGCGCAGCTCCTTGTAGAGGCCCGCGCCGACGTGCTCATGAATGACCAGCTTTTCGCCCAGAGGGCCTTTCATGAACACGTAGACATAGCCTGGGCGCACAGCGCGGAGGGTGTAGGCCGAGTGCTGCAGCGGGGCGAAGCCTTGTTCCAGGTTGAAGCCTGCATCGGCATAGCGGCAGGCGGGGGCGTCGCCGGTGCGGGGTACGATGGCGTAGCGCACCGGCAGGATGGGCACGCGTGCGCTGCAGGCAGGGCCGGAGGTGGCGCTGCTGACGGAGGCGTTAGTCATGGGCAGGCTCCTTGCTTTCGACCAGTGCCTGGAGCTCGCGAAGGCGGGCCTGGGGCGACTCTTCGAGGTTGGTGTAGATTTTTCCCGCCTTGTCATTGCTCATCAGCCACATGTGCCCGGCTATCAGCCGAATGAATTGGCCCGCAACTTCCTCGCTCCGGAAATTGAGGGCTGTCAGTTGAGGCAGGAGTGTTTCTATCCATAGGCGTATGTCCGCCAAGGTATGGTTGGCATAGGGCGGCATGGCCAAGACCTCATGCGCCAATGAGAGGACAAAGTGCTCGTGCATGCCTGCTTGCAGCCGATCAAGTTCAAGCGGCTGGAGGGTCAAAGGCAGTTCTGATCTTGAGCGGGCAGCAATCGGCATGTTTTCGTGTGTCTTCCACTCATGAGCCGGCCCCCAGTTGACTCGCCATGCCAACCGAGACACCGGGCCAAGCCAGGCCTTGCGATGGTTGTCGTCCAGCGCATTCAGCCAGGCTGCAAGATGGTCCGGCGTGACATGGTGAGTGGCAACGCTGTGGTCAGGGAGCACGACCTGCACCAGGCTGGTGAAGTGGTCTGCCAGCCCTGCCAGGCCAACCTCGGCATCCAGCGCGATGGCTCCACCGATAGGCATCCAGGTCGTGATTGCATGGGCAAGCAGCTCGTGAGCGTCTGCAACGTCCACCAGCAAAGGCCCAAACTCATGACGGTCATCCAGGGCGCTGTTCTTCCATAACCATGCCTTTTGAGTATTCCGGCTGACAGCGTTGATAAGCTCGAGTACCGATGGGGCATAAGCAGGAACCAGTTCACCCTCCTGCGGGATGGGCCGATAGGCCCAGTACTCGATTGCCCTGGTCATGAGCAGCAGAAAGCGGCAGTTATGAGCGAAGTCTTCGCTGCGCGGAGCAGCTGATGGCGTTGTAGTCATTGGCCTGGCCCTCGGATACAGCGGCAATCGGGCAGGGGGCAGGTACCATCAGGGCGGCGCCCACACAAGCGCTCCAGAGGCTTGCCGGTGTTCGGGGCACTGCTGATGGAAAATGGGCTTGTCGTCCCATTTGCCGACTTGAGCATCTGGCCGGTGATGCGAATCGTCGGGCTGTCCAGGGTGATGCCCGTTTCGTCGATTCGAATGGAGCCACCAGGGCCTTGGATGACCACGGCTTCCGAGGCTCGAAGTTCATAACGGCGAGTACGTCTGCGGATATCCCCACGGGCTTCCAGCTCGGCATGCCCTTCGACCCGTTGCTCGAAGTTGCCACCGATACGGGTGTGGTGATTGGCGGCGATCTGGTCGTGACGGTGATTGCCGATGTTTTCGACACGGTCCTTGGCGATCCTGATCGTGTGGTTTCTGCCGATGTCGAGCGCGGCGTCCTGCCCGATGGTGATGTGCTCGTCATTGCCAACCGTTTCCGTACGGTCGTGGCCGATCAGGATCGATTCGTCGTGATCGACCTGCTCTTTGCGGTCATTGCCGACCTGCGTAGTCTCATCGTGCTTGACCACATTGTTCTGGTCCCTCTGGGCATGAATGAACACTTCCTCCTGGCCCAGTTCGTCCTCGAAGCGCAGCTCGTTGAAGCCATCGCCCTTGTGGGTCTGGCTCTTGATGGTCATGCGGGTCTTGTGACGGGGAAGGTCGTAGGGTGGCAGCTGGTTACCGCAGTAAGTACGGCCGGTGATCATCGGCTGATCGGGGTCGCCGTTGACGTAGTGGATGATCACGTCCTGGCCAATCCGTGGGATGGCCATCGAGCCCCAGCTGCCGCCGGCCCAGCCTTGGGAGACGCGTACCCAGCAGGAACTGAACGCGTTGTCCTGGCTTTCTCTGTCCCAGGGGAAGCTGACCTTGACCCGGCCCCATTCGTCGCAGTAGATCTCTTCACCGGGCGGCCCCACCACGGTGGCCATGTGCGGGCCGTCAACGCGTGGTTTGGGCAACGGGGCTGGGCGCCATTCGGTTCTGCCTGGCACCAGTACCGCCTTTTGCTCGTAACGTGTGCCCTGGTCGGCCCCGGCAGCTTCTTCCTGCAGGCTGGTGAACTGGCTGCCTTCGTGGCGGACCGTGCTGACCCGCCAATGCACATTCAGGTCTTCGCGCGGGTGCCCGGTCAGGGTGAAGCTCAGGCCTGGTTGCAGGCGCACATCGTCGCCTTGCACTTGGGCAATACGCACGTCATGGCGCAAGCCGGTGATGCGGTTTTCGGTGAACGGCTTGCCAACGGCATCGCGTTTGTAACGGCCGGGGTAGTCGAAGCACTCATAGTCCGTGGACTGGTGCTCAAGATAGGGGCCCGAGGCCCTGTGTTCCTGACGATAGGCCGGGTGGGTGAAGGTGTAGTCGCGTTGAACCTGCCGTGCAGTACGCACCTGTTCGCTGTAGCGCAAGCGCCGTAGGCACGGTTGAGGCTGGTCGCCGCCGTGGTTGGAATGGTACAGCACGGTGTCTGGGGCTGACGGTTCACGCTCACGGTAGAAGCCTTCGGCGTCGTCCTCGTGTTTGATGACACCGTGACTTATCAGACCGAGTGACTGCAGTCTGTCGGTGATGATCAGCTTATGGCGTTTTTCATTGTGCTCGAAGCGGTAGACAAAGCCTTCTTCGGCCGCCAGGCGGGCGATGAAGTCGAGGTCGGTTTCGCCGGCCTGAACGCAGAATTCGCGCACCTGGTGGTCCAGGCTGGCGCGTAGTGCGTACTGGTCGATGCCCTGGCGCTTGAGCATCAGTTCAAGAATTTGCGGCACGGTCTTCTGCTGGAAGATGCGCCAGTTCGAACGCAGGCTGGCACGGGCCAGCTGTGGCTCGATCAGCGCGTCATAGTAGGTGCGGTAGAAGCCACTTTCCGCTTGGCTGAAACGACTGACCAGACCGTGCACGTAGCGTACTGGGCGTCCGCCTTCCCAGATGGTGAAGAGCACCGGTTTGTCGAGCAGGTGGCCGAAGTCGATATCGTTCTCGAAGCTGATCAATTTCAGCTCCAGTTCGAAGGGTGTGCTGATCCCTTCTCGTAGTTCGAACGACACCACTTCGAACTCAGTGTTGCCCACGAGTGGTTCAAAGCTGTAGCGTAAATCAGATTGGCTAGGCATAAATATCCTTTCCGCCTTCTGAGTATTCGAAAAGCCCAGGCAGAGCGAGCCTGCCTGGGGCGTTTCAGTTAGATCAGGCGATCGGATTGCGCCAGTCGTCAGAACCTTCGGTATTGGCTACATCGTGAGCCCACGTGATCTTTCGATACGCCAGGGATACTTCAATCAGTTGTGTGTAGTTTTCATTGTCTTTGTCGAGTGCATGGGGAAGCACGGTATTGATGCTGACGATGGTGGCGTCTTCTAGCGTGGTCGTGAAAAAGTGCTCTTGCTTGCCTTCCTCCGAGGTGCGATACCAGCTGACTTCGACCGTTGGCAGCATTTCGCCGGTGGCAAGTGCCTGATACATCAGGGGGGTAGCTTTGTTCAGTGAACTGGTGAATATGAAAGGCTTATGCACGCGCTGGCCACTCGGTTGACCGCTCTGGGGGTCAGTGGGCGTAGTCACCTCATGCTTGATTTCCTGAACCAGAATTTGATCTTCATGGCCTTGTTGGAACACGTTGCCGACGGAGTCAGCGGTGAAGGCGCCAGCGGTGATGTTGCCTTGGGTCTGGCCTACGATCTTGATGTAAGCGGGTGTTGGCATGGCAGTTACTCCTGCGTCCATGTGGGTAAAGCACGCGCACCACGGTGGCGTGGCCATCGGAAACGATGGGCTTGTCAGCGAGGCAAAAACCTCGCTAATTCGTTGAATTCAGTGGTGCTGTGTCACGGTTGGCTATTGCTGCAAAATGCCGTTCAGCGACTCCAGCACTTCGGTGGTAATCAGGTGCAGGCGATAGCTGTAGATGCTGTAAGCCACCGCCATGGCGACGGCGGAAATCACCAAGGGGCTCCACCAGGGCCATTGCCGGTTCATGCGGAAGTTGCGTGGGGCCACATTGGTATAGGGGTCGCAGACTTCTTCGGGGGTAGGGCCGCGCAGTTCGCGGATGATCCCGTGCAGTTGGTGAATCAATGCGTTGAGTGTTTCTTTGCCTTTCGGCGCGAGCGCGTACTTGCCCTTCAGCCCAAGGCACAGGGCGTAGTACATGAACTCCAGTACGTCCTGATAACGCTTGGGCTCCTGCATCAGGCGGGTAATCACCGTGAAGATTTTTTCTCCACCCCAGGTCTCGTCGTGGAAGATGCTGAGCAGCGGCTCCTGGCTCCAGCAGCTGCTCTTGCCCCAGGGGCGCTCCATAACGGCCTCGTCTATGAACAGGCACAGACCGTAGGAGTACGCCAGCAACTGAGCCGGCTCGTAACCGTGCTGGCGCATTTCTTCCTGGATGTTGTCGATCTGGCCGCGCACTTGCTGGTGCACGTCCTGGATGTTTGGCAGCTCGTCCAGCGTACGCAGGCGTATAACCAAGCCGAACAACGGTGATGCGGCATCCAGCATCAGGTTGGCGAAGCCGCCCCGCAGCTGAAATTCCGGGTCAGCGGGGTAGCCTTCGGAAACGGGCTCAGGCTCAGGTTTGTCCGTGGATACTTGAGCATTGGTTGCCGCAGCCCGGGGGGCGGGTACTGGCTGTTCAAGGGTTGAATCAAGCGCGTTGACTGCAGCGTTGTTTTCATCGGTGGGCGTATTGTTGTCTTTTCCCATGTCACTCACTCCTGATCGCCCAGAACTGCAGTTCAAGCCCTGGGAAGTCGCCCGCAATGTGGATGCCGAAGCCATTCGCCTTGCTCATGCACGCCCAGGCCGGGTCACGTCGGTCCAGCTCGAAGTAGCTGAAGCCTGCATGGAAGGGCAGGTCGCGGGGCGCCACGGGTAATGGCAACAAAGGGATGCCCGGCAATTGCAGCGGCACCAGGTCATTCAGTGACTCAAGTGAGGTGATCTTGGCTTTCTGGATGAACATCTGGCGCAACGCCTGTGGTGGCATGCTGGCGCGCACGGCGAGGATGAAGTCGGCTTCGTCGATCAGCCGGCGGTCTTCCAGCGTGGTTGTCATCACACCGAATTGTTCGCTCTCCAGCGGTAGTGAAACAGCGCGTGGCCGCAAGACGGTGCTCAGAGACCGACGCAAGGTGTCTTCCAGTGGTTTGAAAGAGGTGCGCAGCGCGGTGTGGTGATAGGCGGGGTACTCCTGCGGGAGCCTGTTCTGGTCGGTGAAGGTGACGAATTCGCCGCAGGCCTGGCTCATGCACAGGTACAGCTGCTCGGGGTGCGTTTGCGCTTGCCTGGCCAGATGCTGGAAGCATGGCCACCAACGGTTCATTGCCTGCAGCAGGTTGAAGTCGCGAATGTCGGCGATCCCGGACTGGCCCGATGCACCAATCCGCGTGGCGAGGCCGCGCGCCCGCTCGCGCAAGGTATGGGTGATTTCTTCAAGAAACCGCTGCAGCGCTGGCACCGCCCGCACCGAAACGCTGGTGGGGTAGAACGCTTCGTCCAGTTGCAGGCTGCCGTCGGGGCGCCGTTCCAGAATACGTGCCAGGGCCAGGCGGGTGTAGGCGCTGCTGTCTTCGGTCTTGCGTTTGAGCTGCAGGTTGGGCACCGCAAGGTCTACCTGCACCAGGTCACCGTCAGCGGTGTGGGTATCCTTGATTTCCTGTGCCTGGGCGGTATAGCGGAAATTGGCTGCATTGTCGGGCCAACTCACTTCGCGGCCGCCATCGGTACGCAGCGGCAGGCACAGATACACCTCACTGTCTTGGCACGCGTCGTCGCCGATTCCCAGCGGCGGCGGTGGCGGCAGGTCGGCGGGAATGTCGAACACCGTGCCGTCCGGCATCACACCGCGCGCCCGGGTGATGGCGACTTTGCCCAGGCTCAGGTATTCGTCGCTCAACTGAAGTTCGCTGAAGCCGTAGAAGGCTGCGTTGAGGCTGGCGAGGCGCTGGTGCAGGGCTGCTTCGCTGGCCCTGGTCGCCTGCTGGAAATGCTGTGGTTTGACGAACAGGCCTTCGGGCCAGAGAACGGGATTGCGTGAACTCATGGGCGCTCCGTGTCAGCGTGAGTAAGCAGGAAGGGCAAAGGGTGTCGAGGCGCCATCAGTCTTCTTCCTTGAGCACGATGTGCGTGTCGTTGACCAGCACCGACAGCATGATCTGGCGGCCACGCGGCGGAATGCGCAGAACTTGCCGCCAACTGGCGTTTTCATGCCCTCGGTAATCGGCAATCACCGCGACGAAGCGGGTTTCGGCGTGGATAGGCTCGAACGGGATGTACTTGAACTGGCCAGGGCGCAGCAGGTAATCGTCACTGCGGATGTAGGTACTGCGCAGCGCCTTGGCCGGGTCCTGCTCCAGTAGCTGGTACACGGTGTTGCGCAGCAGTGAGTCATCGCGCAGTTGCAGGATCGTGATGTTAATGGGCGTAGCGACCAGCGCTGAGGCAACGCTTGTGGTGCGCGGCAAGGTCAACGCCACCTGAGGGTCGTCGTAGCTGCCGGGGCCGCTTTCTTCCAGGGGTGAGCGCGCCGGGTCGCTTTCGTCTCCTTCGTCCAGCTCGACGGGGGACATGGCCGGGAATTGCGCTTGCAGGTATTCGAACAGAACCCCGATTTTTTCGGTCAACGCATAGGGGTCGCCAGCACTCAGGGTTACAGCGTAGGGGCTGGGCTCCAGGGCGCTATCCTGTTCGGCTGCGACGTCAAGGCTGTTCGGATTGCCGTTGAGGGTAGGGCTGGCATTGATGCTGAATGCGACCTCGGTCGGGTGATCCTTGGGCGGCCCGATGGGCAACGAGTGGTCCATGGCCACCTGGCTCATTCTGCTCAAAGAGGTACAGCCGGTGGGCACGACCAGCGCAAGCAACAGGGTGGCGAGCAGAAGTGGATGAGGTTTCATGGGTATGCTCCGGCAATCAGGCGCTGCAGCGGGCTTTCTCGGAGCGCCCCTTCACCGTCTGCTGCGTCCAGCGCTGCCAGAGGGTCATTCCCCATGGCTGCTTTGAAGACCGAGCAGATCTCGACGGCTGGTTGGGGGGCAGAAGGCTGTGCCGGCCAAGCGGGTGCAGGCGCTTGCGCTATCAGGCGGTCGAGCACCCTCGGGTCCGGGTTGAACAGGTCCTCCAGCGAGCGCGTGCAGGCCTGATCCTGGGTGTACTGAACCTGTAGCCGATAGGTACCAATGAGAAGCTGGTCACCCTCAACCAGGCGTCTGGGTGGAAGCGGCCCCAGGCTGTTGGCACTGCCATTGAGGTAGGTACGGTGGCAGTGGTCGATCACACAGAAGCTGCCTTCGATCCAGCGGATTTCGCAGTGGATGGACGCAACGGTCTGATCGCGGTCATTGATCTGCCAGTTTGCTCGCCCGCTGCCGATGGTGCCGCCCTTGCAATCGAACAGGTGCCGAGCAGTAACGCCGTGCTGCAGTTGGTCGAGGTTGGTGATGCTCAAGGTGACTGTGTTCATGAGCGCCCCCGGATGCGTACAACCGGGCTGATCTGGCCATGCCGGTCATCGACGAAGCTGGTCCAGCCCAGGTATGCGCCCTGGCTGCGGTGCAAGCAGAAGGGGGACAACGCGCTCTGCTTAAGGCGCAGTTCCAGGTCGTAGGCCAGCCCGTCACGCAGCAGAAAGTCGATCAGTGCACGCAAACGGCCG
The DNA here is from genome assembly GCF_058782925.1 of Pseudomonas sp. FW305-E2. Lineage (NCBI taxonomy): Bacteria > Pseudomonadati > Pseudomonadota > Gammaproteobacteria > Pseudomonadales > Pseudomonadaceae > Pseudomonas > Pseudomonas sp. FW305-E2. Next base: position 50,429 of record NZ_JBYSYE010000012.1, read on the forward strand.
AAGTTGATGCCGCTGGGCAGCAAGTCCCGCAGCTGTGTCTGGTCGAGTTCGCTGATCACGATGGTGAACTTGCTGCTGCGAGTGCGCGTGCGGCTGCCAATCATGAACGTGCTGCCCAGCTGGCCATTGGTCCGCCCCAGCCTTGCAAGCTGCCTGGACGGCGTGACGACTGATCGCGTCTCGAACTCGCGGATGTGCACCTGATTGAGGTCGAAGCAGTGCGCAATGATGCCGGCCACAGTGCCCGGCGCACGGCTGCGGCTGGCGATGACGCCGGCAAAACTGAGCAGGCGGCTCCAGGGCAGCGCCGTGTCCCCTCGTAACTGCTTGTCGTTAAGCCCAAGCAGGGCAAACACGTACTGCGAGAACCCGTCACTGGCACCTGGCTGGAAGCGGATGTAATAGCGGTACTTGCGCCAGATACGGTGCAACAGGCTGAGCAGGTAGTGGTTGAAGAAGTCGAAGAAGGCCGGGCGTACACCGATGCCATGCGCATGTTCATACGCCACCTGTTCCAGGTAATAGGTGGGCAATGGCGAATCGGTGCCGTGCAACCCCAGGAACGTGGCAATGATGCGGTAGCGCGCTTCCTCAGCGGGCATTCGCTGGGCTTTGTACACGTCCGATACAGGGAAGGTCAGGCGTGGGTCGCAGGCCAGGCGCACGCGCCGCCGGGTGGCCTTGTCCGGCCAACGGGGTTCCAGGTCATCGCCATGCAGCCCGTGCAACCGCTCCAGCAACTGGAAGAAGTTGTACTGGTGCGCTTCGCAAAGCAGCTTGTCGGCTAGATCAGCGGTTGCTTGCCGGTCTGTATTGGCCATGTGTAGTGCTCGTTATTGGTGGTGTTGATCACTTCCAGCTGGTGGAAGGAATTGATGCTGGCGTACAGGGCGAAAAAATGAGCGAGCACACAGCTGAACAGGTACAAGTCGCCTTCGCAGAGGAAGGCGGTCTGGTCCAGTTTCAGCCGGGTGTGCAGGCCGCGAATGGGTTGCCCCTTGATCAGCCAATCCATGGGCTGCGTATGAATGTCGCGTATACCTTCCAGGCGTTTACGGGTGGTGCGGGCCTGCTGGATGTCGTGCAGGGCCATGAAGTCGTAGGCGCGGATCACCGCTTTCAGCGGCTCTACCGAGAGCAAGGACAGGTAGTTGAGCGACATGTTGGAGATCAATGCCCACTGCAACTGGCCGTCCAGCACCGGGCGACAGGGGCGGGTGGGTGTACAGAGATTGGTGTAGGTGGCCAGAGGCGGCGTAAGTTCGGTCAGAATGTTGATGTCATCAATGCCCAGCGCCAGCGGGAGGTCCCGATTGGTGCAGGTGAGGTCGATGGACGCGGTTTCCAGCTCGCCTATGTAGCTGTTGGCGTCGGCGCGGACGAAGGCGATTCGATGCATGACGCCATTGCCGTGCAGGCACTCTTCCAGCTGGCAGCGGTAATACAGCGCCGTGCGCCCCTGGACGTGCTCGATTTCATGGGCGAATGACTCGAAGGGACGGAAGGTCCGAAGGTGCTCACCGGTGTTCCCGTCAGTCGTCGTTCGGGTGCTGATCACCTGGTCGACACTGAAGATTTCGTAGCCGTGCGGCGCTGTGCCCTTGGGCTTCAGTGGAACCATGGCGTCCTTGCCGGACAGGTCGATGGGCTCGGCGCTGTGCTGGAACAGGTTGACCGCAGGTGCGCAGAACAGGTGGAAATCTGCTTTGCCGACACGCAGCGAGTCGGGTAGCTGGCGCGTGAAGTGAAATTCGAGGTTTACCTGCTGGCTGCCATGAGCTGGCCAGATTTTTTCCAGCCCGGTAACGCTGAAAAAGTGAAAACGTTGAGGGAACGCGAAGTATTCCTGCAGGATGCGGTAGCCATCAAAGACGTTCTGTGGATAAGGCAGCAAGGCGTCGTTGGGGCTGAACCCTGGGAATGCGATGCTGTTTGCCGGCAGCCGACGAACCACGTCATTGATGCTCACGCTGACATGCTTGAGGTATTGGGAAACCCACAGGTAAAGCGTGCGAGCGGTTCGGGCATCGCCGCTGAGGTAAAAGTCGAGGCTGGTACAGCCCAGGCTGTTCAACGGCCGCTCGGCCAGTGATTGAAGGCCGATGCAGATCACGGAACTGTCGGATGTCTGGGTGGCTGCCACCGTGTCGATCTCGAACGGATGAATGTTGACCGCTGTACAGGTGCGGAACTCGCAGGCCACGCCGTCTACCGGTTTCGAGAACAGCCGCGACCCCTTTGGGATGCGCTGTGACTGGCTGAGGGATTGCCTCACCGGGCTGAACTTGATGATCGTCGCGCTGGGCAGCGGCCGCAGGTAGTTCGGCCAGAGCAACTGCAGCATGGGATGGGTCAGCTCTGGCAAGTCGTCTTCCAGCTTCAGCCGTAGCTTGGCGGTCAGGAACGCAAAGGCTTCCATCAGGCGTTCGACATCGGGGTCGCTGGCACCTTTGCCAAGCAACCGCGCGAGTTGTGGGTTGTCCTTGGCAAAGTCGTTCCCCAGTTCGTTCAGGTAACGCAGTTCTTCGCTGAAACGGTCTCTCAGTGACATCGGTCACCTCACGCGCGTGTAGCGGTTGTGCCCATCGACCAGCAGCTCGAGTTGCAGCTGCTCTGCGTGGTTGTTGACCTGTACCAGGCAATCCAGCCTGAAATGCAGCTCCAGCGGGGCAAGGGTATCGGGCACTGCGTTGAGCGTGCGTACCTGTATGCGCGGCTCGAAGCGCTGGAGTGTGCGGCGGATATCCGCGCTCACCTGCACAAGCAAGTCGCCGTTGCTCACGTCATGCCCGTTGAAGTCGCGCAGGCCCAGCTCAGGGCTGCTCTGGGAGCACCCCTGGCGGGCATTCAGTAGCGTTTCGAGGTGGCGCTTGATGGCGGCGAACTTGTGGGAAGCGCTCTCGCGTCGGGAGGCCTCTCGGCAGATGCACTGGTCCACCATCAGGCGATCAAAAAGACCACTCATTGCGTATCGAGCCGCCCGACCAGGGAAATCTCGAAGTTCGCGCCCATGTACTTGAAGTGCGGACGTACGGCGAGCGAAACCTGGTACCAGCCGGGGTCACCCGCAACATCCGAGACCTCAATACGGGCGGCACGCAGCGGCCGGCGGCTGCGAACGTCGGCAGACGGGTTCTCCTGGTCGGCGACGTACTGCTTGATCCATTTGTTCAGCTCGGACTCAAGGTCACGGCGCTCTTTCCAACTGCCGATCTGCTCGCGCTGCAGCACCTTGATGTAGTGGGCGAGCCGGTTGACGATGAACAGGTAGGGCAACTGGGTACCCAGCTTGTAGTTGGTCTGTGCCTGAAGCCCCTCAGGGGTTTTCGGGAAGTGCTTGGGCTTTTGTACCGAGTTGGCGGAGAAGAACGCGGCGTTGTCGCTGTCTTTGCGCATGGTCAGGGCGATGAAGCCCTCTTCGGCCAGTTCGAATTCCTTGCGGTCGGATATCAGCACCTCGGTAGGAATCTTGGCCTGCAACTGGCCCAGGGATTCGTACAGGTGGACCGGCAAGTCTTCGACAGCACCGCCGGATTGGGGGCCGATGATGTTCGGGCACCAGCGGTAGCGGGCGAAGCTGTCGTTGATGCAACTGGCTAACAGAAAAGCAGAATTGCCCCACAGGTAGTTGTCGTGCTGCCCGGCGATGTCTTCGTTGTAGTTGAAGCTCTCGATCGGTTGTTCCTGCGGGTGGTAAGCGGAGCGAAGCATGAAGCGCGGCCCGGTCAGGGCGACGTGGCGGGCGTCTTCGCTTTCACGAAAAGCGCGCCACTTGGCATGCCGAGGGCCGGCGAAGAGGTCTTTTATTTCCTTGAGGTTAGGCAGCTCCTCGAAGCTGTTCAAATTGAAGAATTCGGGGGCAGGAGCAGCAAGAAAAGGGGCATGGGACATGGCGCCAACGGAGGCCATGTAACTTAGCAACTTGATGTCAGGGGAAGAGGGGCCGAAGTTGTAGTTGCCTACCATGGCCGCAACCGGCTCTCCCCCGAATTGGCCATAACCCGCGGTGTAAACATGCTTGTAGATACCGCTGCAGGTAATGTCAGCAGCATTTTCGAAGTCGTCGAGCAGGTCCTCTTTCGTGACATGCAAGACTTCAAGCTTGATGTTCTCCCTGAAGTCCGTGCGGTCGACCAGAAGTTTAAGGCTGCGCCATGATGATTCAAGCTGCTGGAACTCAGGCTGATGCAAAATGGCATCCATCTGTTTGCCGAGCATTCGGTCGATCTCGGCAATCATCTGGTCGGCTCGGTGCTTGTTGATCAGTTGATCTGGATCATTGCTCTTGAGGATTTCGGTGATGAAGGCAGATACGCCCTGCCTGGCAATCTGGTAGCCCTCCTGGGCAGGTACCAGTTTGGTTTCTGCCATGATCTGGTCGAGCAGGGTGGCATTGCTCAATGTGTCGGCCGTTGCGTCTGTGGTGATGGCGGTGCTGCTTGGTTTGGGCATGGGGACGCTCCGTTGTCTCAATCTTTTTCTGGCGCCTCGAGCACCAGGTCCAGTTCTTGGGCGAGCTGCTTACGCGCCTGCTCGTTGTTAAGCAGGTGCTGCAATTGCTTGCGGAAGGCCGGGACGTTGCCCAGCGGGCCTTTCAGGGCGACCAGTGCTTCGCGCAGCGCCAGCAGCTTGTTCAGCTCGGGCACCTGGCGCGCGATCCGGTCCGGCCCGAAATCGTTGATGGACCTGAACTGCAGGTGGACGGCCAGCTCGGTATCCGGGGCGGTGCGAAGCCTGGACGGTACCGTTACGTCCAGGCTTACGTTGGCGTCGTTCAACACGCTGTTGAATGTATGTTTATCGATGCGCATGACCTGACGGTCCTCAAGCGCACGGCTGTCATCCAGGCCGAAGTCGCCCAGCACCAGCATCTTGTGCGGTAGCTCCACCTCGGCCTGCTCATCGCTGGTAGCGGGCACATACTTGATATTGACGCGTTCTTTCAGCGCAACGGATCCCGTATTTTTAGACATCGGTACGCAACTCCCTGTTGGGTTGTAGGATGTTCAGGTGCTAGTTGTGTTTATTGTTGTTCCGATCTTGTAGGAAGATTCTCACATATGTTTAATGGGGTGGGTTTGTTTGTTCGTTTCCTATGAAAACCATGCACGGAATTGTGCTCTTTGGTCGAGCTTTAAGATGTAAAGAAATATTTGTTTGTGTGCATTCGGTACTGTGTAATAGGCTTCTGCTGGATTTGTTTTAATTGGTCGTGCGGGTGCATGGGCATTGCTATTTATTTGTAGGAAAGTTCTTTGCGTCATATAGGCCATTTGTACTATTCAGAGAGTAAATTCAGGATGATTAACCGCTGTGCATATGGCGCTGGCCTCTCGTTGCTGTTTTGTCTGCAGCCGGTGCTGGCAGGCTCCACGCGGGACTGTCCCCGGATCGTGTCCAACGTCGAGCGACTGGCCTGTTTCGATCAGGCTGCTGGCACCCCGGCGTACACGCCAAAACGGCAGTGGTCTGCACCGGAGCAGCAGGCCCCCACGGTGTCACGTGTGATGGCAAATGAAGCTGAACGGGCACCGGATGACCTGACGTTTCGCATCGGGAGCCAGCCTCAGGACGGGGCAGGCGCACCAGCGCTTGTGATTTCGGCGCCCGCCATCGCATCGGGTGATGAACGTGCCTACATGGCAATCAGTTGCATACAGGCCATCTCCCGGCTGCAGCTGATTGCCAGGCGTCCGATCGACGCAAGCTGGGTCAAGGTACGCCTGAGCGGGGAGGGCTGGTCTACCCGTGAGACGCCCTGGCAAGTGATGGAGAACGGCCAAGTGCTCGATGCCGGGCGGGGCCTGCCCGCCATCGAGCAGATCAGGAAGCTGATCGGTGCCCAGCGTATCGAGGTTGTGAGTGATCACGGCGAGGTCGACGGGCTGACCTTCGATGCGCAAGGCCTGGACCCCTTGATCAGCCGGGCGCGAAGCACATGTCGGTGGTAGCGCAGGTATCCGGGGAAGAGGTCACTCGGTTGCTCGCGCCGATTGATCCGGCAGTTCCGGCTGGCCTGTTCGATGTCGAGGACGAAACCTATCAGGCCATTGATCAGGAGATGGTCAAGCTGGGTGGGCTGCAGGAAGCCTCGATCGACTGGGTCTACATCGAAGACGCGTCCCGTCAGTACCTGAGCCAGCAATGCAAGCACTTGCGAATTGTTGCGCACCTGAGTACCGCATGGTTGCGTAGCGGCTGCTGGGAGCAGTGGGGATGCACCTTGGCGTTGCTGGTCGGCATGCTCGAGTGCTATTGGGAAGCCGCTCATCCCAAGCCGGGACCGAAAGGCTTCCTGGGCAAGCGCAAGCTGGTTGCCCTGGTGATCGATCGCTTGGCCGAGGCGCTCCCTCGTCTTGATCGTTTTACCTACACCCCGACCCACGCAGCGGCAGCGCAGGCTGCCTTGAAACGCCTGCAGCAACAGGAAACAGTGCAGCTGGACACGGCAGCACTGGGCGAACTTGAGCGCCTGCTAGGCAAGTACTCGGAACTTGCCAACGGTGTTGGCGAGGCTGCTGTGCCCAAAGCGCCGGCTGCAACCGAGAAGCCTGCGCCGTTGGCCGATGTCATCGCCACACCCGTGTCACGCATGTCGATGGGCAATGAGCGTGAGACACGGCGGGCCGTGCTGTCCATGGCCGAGCTCATCAACCAGCAGGACCCTTACGACGCTACCGGCTATCAGTTACGGCGTTTCGGTTTGTGGGCGCACATTCAGGTTGCTCCCCAAGTCAGGCAGGGCAACCGTACGGAATTGATGGCGGTGCCGCTGGATATCACGCGGGTCTATGACGAGGCCATTGCCAGTAAGGCGGTTGACCCCGCCTTGCTGCAGCGTATTGAAAAGAGCCTGACGGCTTGCCCCTTCTGGATTCGTGGCAGCTTTCTGGCTGCGACCGTCGCCACACAGCTGGCGATGTGCGAGGTGGCCGAAGCCATCCGCTGTGCCACCGCCCGGTTTGTACAGCGCATGCCGTCGCTGCAGCAGTTGTGCTTCAGCGATGGGCTGGTATTTGTCGACGATCAGTGCCTGGCCTGGCTTAAGGGCACGCAAGGGCCGTCTGGCCAAGGTGCAACCCCCCAGGAGTTCAGCGGCCTGCGCGAGGAGTTGGTCAGCCAGCTGGAAACCGGTGGCGTAGAACCGCTGCTCCTTCGGCTGCAAGGGCTGCAAGCGGGCTTTCGTGCTCCCCGTGAGCGCTGCCACACCACCGTGATTGCAGCTGATCTGCTGGCCGCGCGGGGTGTGTCCTGGCTGGCCCAGGACCTGTGCGCCAACGTTGCCCGAACCATGCAGCAAACCACCGCCAGTGCGTGGGAGCCCGAGGTGTTTCAGCGGCTTCAGCAGTACGCGGCATCCCCAGTGTTGGCAGTTCAAGACAAGGATCAGGAGCCTCGATGAATCAAATATGGACGCAACTCAAACGTTGGGGCTGGCCGTGGGTAACGCGCATTGGCCTGGCGCTGCCGCTGCTGCTCGGGCTTGGCGCTTTGCTGATGCTGGTCGCTATCTGGTGGCTTGGCCCGCAATGGACGTGGCGGGAGCAGCAGCCGCTGGCAAGTGTGGCTCATCGCAGCGTGGCAAGCCTGGTGCTCGTGCTGGTGCCGCTTCTGTGCTGGCTTGGGGTGCTGCGCACGCGCTTTCGCCGCCTGCAAGCGGAGCGCCGGCAGGCACTGGCCGCCGAACAGGATGTCGCGCTACCGTTCGTGCAGGCGCAAGAGCGGGCCTTGAGCCAGGGGCTTGAGCGGTATCTCGACAATGCCGGTGGGCGACGCGCGTTGTACCGGCTGCCTTGGTACCTGGTGTTGGGCGACGAACAGGCCGGTAAAAGCAGCTTCATCGACCGCACCGATCAGCGCTTTACCCTGACGCGTATCGACCAGGCCCAGGCACGGGGCCGACAGGCTGAAGCACTGGCCTATCCGGTAGGCTGGTGGGTCAGCGACGATGCCGTGATCATCGACCCGCCCGGCGTTTTCATCAGTCAAAAACCACCGGTGGGCTCGGCGGCCAACGACCCCACCAATGCCTACTCGCCGCCCGGTATCCAGGCCCGGTTATGGGAGCACCTGTTGGGCTGGCTGCAGCGTAAGCGAAGCCAGCGGGCGCTCAATGGTGTGTTGCTGGTGGTCGACCTGCCGGCGCTGCTGCATGGCAAGCCCGAGCAGCGCGTCGCGCTGGCCCATGGGTTGCGCACACGCCTGTACGAAGTGAGCAGTCAGTTGGGTGCGCGCCTGCCGCTGTACGTGGTCCTGACCAAATTCGATCTGCTGGACGGCTTCGACCAGTTCTACAGCCAGCTTCCGGCCGCCAAGCGTGAAAGCCTGTTGGGGTTCACCTTCAAGCTGGATGCGGTTGACGCGTTCGACGCCTGGCTGGATGAGTATGACGAGCACTACGGGCGGCTTCTCACCCAATTGCATGAGCAGGTCATCGATCGGCTGGATGTACTGGGCAAGACAGCACCGTGCGTGCGCCTGTTCTCACTGCATGCACAGCTGATCGGGTTGCGCCCCATACTGCAGGCATTCTTGCGCGAAACCCTGGCGAGTGACCGGTTCACCACGCCACCCTTGGTGCGTGGTGTGTACTGGTCGTCAGTGGTACAGCAAGGCGACATGCGCAATGCCTTTGTCCGTGAAGCGGCTCAGCCCTACACGACGAAGCTACCCCTGCGTGAAGGTAAGGCACAGGGGAAGGCGTTGGTCTATTTCATCCAGCAAGCATTCAGGCGGGTTATTTATCAGGAAGCCGGGCTGGCGGGCGACAATGTTCGGGTTGCGCGCAGCAAGCGCCACTTGCTGTGGGTGGGCTCTGGTGTAGGCATCCTGGCGTTCAGTATCGCCATTGCCAGCTGGCAGCGTTACGCCGAGATCAATGGCGCCAAGGCTGCCAGTGTGCTCGCCAAAAGCCAGGAGTACAGTGGTCACGAAGTCGATATGCGTCTTGATCCGACCGGGCGCAACCTGCTGGCGCCACTGGACCAGATTCGCGATGCGGTGGCGGTGTTTGGCGACTATCGTGCGGCCTGGCCGGTGGTTGCCGATTTTGGCTTGTATCAAGGGCGCAACATTGGTCCCTTGGTTGATGAGGCGTACCTCAGCTTGTTGTCGAAACGTTTCTTGCCGGCCTTGGCCAGTGGTGTGATCGATGCCATGAACGCTGCACCACCTGGCAGTGAGCAACAAATGGCCGCGCTCAGGGTTTACCGGATGATCGAGGACCGCAACAGCCGCCGGCCAGAATGGGTCGAGGGCTGGATGGCCCGTCAGTGGCAACGGGCCTTTCCTGGCCAGGGTCAGTTGCAGCGTGACCTCATGCAGCACCTGAAGTACGCCTTGGCCTATGCCGATACCGATTTGCCGCAATACCGCCAGCGGGTCAGCGAAGTGCAGCAGGTGTTGCGCAAATTGCCGTTGCCACAGCGGGTCTACGCAGGGCTGAAACAACAATCGTACGAGCAGGTGCACGCCGGGCTGGACCTGCGCCACCAGGTAGGGCCTGCGTTCGATGTGGTGTACCAGCCGTCTTCCGGGTCAAGGCAAGGGGGGGAGGATGTAAGGCTGGCCGGCATGCTCACCGCCAAAGGCTTCAGGGATTACTTCGAGCCGCACAGCCAACGCTTCGCTGAAATGGCGATGGTTGATCAATGGGCATTGGGGGAGCGCAGTCAACTCGACTATTCGGACGTCGACCGCGATGCGTTGACCGAGCGGCTGTATAACCTCTACAGCGCCGATTACATTGACAGCTGGCGGCGCGCCCTGAACGCGTTTACGGTGGCTGACTTCCGTGATCTGGACCATGGTGTCGCGATCCTGGAGCAGTTGACCGGCCCCGCAGCACCGTTGCAACGGCTGCTGGATACGGTCAGGGATAACACCTCGCTTGCGTCTCCAGCAGTTGTTGAATCACCGGGTGAGCTGAGTACGCTGCGGGTAGCAACCGGAAAACCCGAGCAACCGCAAGCGTTGGCCATCCAGCGGGCGTTTGCAGGCCTGGGCGCCATGCTGCAGGCGACAGGAGAAAAGCCGAGCTACTACGATGAAACCCTTGGCGCTGTTGCGGCCGTGCTGGACTACGCCAAGGCCGTACAGGACAGCCCGGACCGCGGCAAGGCCGCGTTGCAAGCCGTGCATCAGCGCTTTGCGATGACAGGGCAGGACCCGATCGGTACCCTGCAACGTGTTGCCACAGGTTTACCGGAGCCTATCAGCCACCAGGTCAGAAAGCTCGCCGACCAGACTGCCCAGGTGCTGAACGTTGAAGCACTGCGCGAACTGGAGCGACGTTGGGATGCTGACGTGTACAGTTTTTTCCAGCAACGCCTGGCAGGCCGCTACCCCTTTGTGGTGAAGGCACCCGATGCTTCTTTGGATGACTTCGAGGCGTTCTTCGGGCCGAAAGGGCGCCTGCAGCAGTTTAATGATCGGTATCTCAAGGTTTTCCTGAAGGACAACCTTGAAGCTTTGCAGTCCGCTCAGCACGGGCAATCCCTGATTCGTGCCGACGTGATCGAGCAGCTCGAGCTGGCGGAGCGCATCCGCGAAACCTTCTTCGATCAGCGTGGCAAGCTGAGTGTGCAGTTCAGCATCGAGCCCTTGGGGCTCAGTGCGAACCAGCGTACCAGCCTGCTGGACCTGGATGGCCAGTTGATTGCCTACACCCATGGCCCAAGCCATATCACGGGTATTGTCTGGCCCAATACCCTGGGGCAGCAGGTCCGTAGCAATCTCACCTTGCTAAGGCAAAATGGCAACAGCAGCAGCCTGGAGTACCGTGGCCCGTGGTCGATGTTCCGCTTGCTCAGCCGCGGCGCGCTCAATGGCCGGACGGCGACCAGCGTGGACCTGAGCTTCCGGACCGGAGATGGCGTGATGCGCTATCGGCTTAACGCTGAAAAAGCCTTCAATCCCATTACCCAGCAACCGTTCAAAGGCTTCCGCTTGCCCCGAGGCTTATTGCAACAGCCAGCCAATGGGGTGCAGGCGGCGCTATCGGATGAGCAGCGACTATGAACATCGTCAGGGGCGCAATGCATTGACTGGGCAGGCTTTCGAAGCTTGGGTATGCGCTGGCTGCCCCCGGCCTCTGCTTACTCCACAGCCTCGGCCACGCCCCGATCCTCACCCAGGAACCCGCCACTCTGGTGCTGCCACAACCGTGCATAGGTACCCTGTTTTGCCAACAGTTCGGCATGGGTGCCTTGCTCGATGATGCGCCCTTCATCCATCACGATCAGCCGGTCCATGGCGGCGATCGTCGACAACCGGTGGGCGATGGCGATAACGGTCTTGCCCTGCATCATCTCATCCAGGCTTTCCTGAATGGCCACTTCCACCTCCGAGTCCAGCGCGCTGGTGGCTTCGTCAAGCAGCAGGATCGGTGCGTTCTTCAGCATCACCCGGGCAATTGCAATGCGCTGGCGTTGGCCGCCAGACAGCTTGATACCGCGTTCACCCACCAGAGTGTCATAACCGCTGTTGCCCTGGCGGTCGCTGAGCTGGCTGATGAAACCGTCGGCCTGGGCATTGGCCGCAGCAGCACGGATCTGTGCCTCGGTAGCATCGGGGCGGCCATAGGCAATGTTGTCGCGAATCGAACGGTGCAACAGCGAGGTGTCCTGAGTGACCATGCCGATGGCGCTGCGCAGGCTGTCTTGCGTGACCTTGGCGACGTTCTGCCCGTCGATGCGTATTTCCCCCTTGTCCACGTCGTAGAAGCGCAGCAGCAGGTTGATCAAGGTGGACTTGCCGGCGCCGGAGCGGCCGACCAGGCCGACTTTTTCGCCCGGACGAATGTGTAGCGTCAGCTCATTGAGCACCTGGCGCTCGCCGTTGTAGTTGAAGCTGACCTTGTCGAAACTCACCGCGCCACCCGTGGTGACCAGCTCTGCAGCACCCGGCGCATCCTGTACCTTGGGGCCGCGGGTGAGGGTGGCCATACCGTCCTGCACGGTGCCGATGTTTTCGAACAGCGAGGTAATTTCCCACATGATCCAGTGCGACATGCCGTTGACGCGCAAGGCCATGGCGGTGATTGCCGCCACGGCCCCGGTGCCGACCTGGCCCTGGTGCCACAGCCACAGTGCATAGCCACCGGCACCAAAGATCAAGCCCACCACCAGCGCCTGGTTGACGATTTCGAACTGGCTCACCAGGCGCATCTGGCGAAAACCGGTCTGCTTGAAGTCTTCCATGGCTGCGCGCGCAAAGTGCGCTTCGCGGTTGGAGTGCGAAAACAGTTTCACCGTGGTGATGTTGGTGTAAGCGTCAGAAACCCGCCCGGTCATCGACGACCGGGCATTGGCCTGCTCCTGCCCGACCTTGCCCAGCCGGGGTACGAAATACAGCATGGCCAAGCCGAACAGCACGACCCAGGCAATGAAGGGCAGCATCAGTTTCAGGGCAAAGCCACCGGCCAGGGCAATGATCGCGATGAAATACACGCCAATCCCCGGCAGGATTTCGATAAGGGTGAACAGCACATCGCGCACTGCCAGTGCCGTCTGCATCACCTTGGTTGTGACCCGGCCAGAAAACTCGTCAGAAAAGAACGACAAGCTCTGGCGCAACATCAGGCGGTGAAAATCCCAACGCAGCCGCAGCGGCAGGTTGATCGCCAGCACCTGGTGCTGAACCATGGTGCGCAGCGCCACCAGCCCGATGCTGACCAGCAGGACGATGCCGATACCCCACAGCACACGGCTTTCCTCGGGGCCAACAGTACCGCCTGCCTGCCAGGACGCGAGCAGGTCGACCACCTGGCCGAGGAACGCGAACAGCCAGGCTTCGTATATCGACACCCCGGCACTGAGCAGTGCCAGCGCCAGAATGTAGCCACGGGCGCCGCGGGTACAAGCCCACATGAAGCGCAACAGGCCAACGGGCGGCGGTGGTACCTCGTCGGGTGGGAAGGGGTCGAGCCGACGTTCAAAGATACGCAGCATGCTTGTCTCCGGAAAACGGTTTTTGCCTGGCCAATGCCCTGCCGGCTTGCCTTTGCCGACTTTTGTTTTTCACCCGGAAAAGGTCGGCCTTGGGGTGTTTGTTAACAAACCTTTGCAACTCATTACATTTCAGATTGATTTCATTCTGCCTTGATGCTGTATAATTGACGCAACTTTGTGTTCCGCATCATTTTCGTCGTTTTTTTGACGTGAGTCATAAGGCGTCAGCAGAGGATGTGACACATTCCGCCTTCAAACCGTTTCAATTTACCTTTTGTAGAGCCAGTGTTTTGACTAATGGAATGCAGTTGTTGGCGATTTCTGGCCTGAGCGTCGAGAGCAGCCAGCTTCATCAACAAGGACTGTACTGGTTAGCCTGTGACGCCGCCGAAGACGCCTCCTTGCTATGCCGCCAGGTGGTCGAAGGCATGCCCGATAATGCCAGGGCAGCCCTGATCGCCGACGCGCAAGCCATGGATGACGTGCTGGGTGCGCTCGACGCAACGCGCGGCCCGGCCGAGCTCGCGTTGTATGAGGCCAACTCGCAAGCCACCCGTTATCTGGTTGAAGACCTGCCTCGTCTTGATGCCCGTGGGCGTGTGCTGGTGCTGCTGGCACCGGCACACGCCTGGGCGGATACCGAAGTCGAGCACTGGTGCAATGCGCTGCGCCCGGCGTTGTTGGCTGAAGCGGCGTTGCTGCTGGTCGTCACTGGGGGGCAGAGCACCGCCTTGGTCGAGCGCCTGCGCGTTTTCAACCAGTGCCTCGACGGCCTGGGGCAGGTGTACCGCGGCAAAGGTGGGGTGCGCTACCTGCAGCATTTCTGGAGCAACCCGCTTGGCAAAGCAGCCACCCGGGACATGGAGCTGACTCGGCTGAGCGCGGGGTTTGCCGTTGCTGCCACGCCTCAGGCACCCAGCGACACCGGTGGCGACGAGTTGCTGTGCCTGGCCCAGCGCCCGGTACTGGAAGGCGCGCCAGCCTTCTCTGAACACTGGCAGGTCTGCGAAAGCTTTGAGGAACTGGGGGGCAAAGCCAGCCGGGCGGTGTCTGCCACGGTGATCTTTGCCATGGACGGTGGGCAGCGTCTGGATAGCCTGGCGCGCCAACTGCACCACCTGCGGCAGTCGCGTGGCAACGCCTTGAAGCTGGTGGTGCGCGAAATGGCGCCGACCCTGCGTTATCAAGACGAACAGTTGCTGCTGGCTTGTGGTGCCAGCCAGATCGTGCCGTTCGGTGCCAGCTTGTCACGCTTCCTGACCATGGTCGAGAGCATCCAGGGTTACGTCTGGCGTCGACACCTGCCAACCGACTTCGATGCCTTGCTGGCACGCCTGCGGCCGCTGGCCATCTGTGGGTTGGTAGCGCCACGGGCGTTCGCCGAGGCTGTGCAAAGCATGTGGCACGGGGTGCGCAACGGCGAAATCGTCCACCAGTTGCTGGTGTTGCGTCCGGCGCCCGGCCTGACCCCGCTGCAGGCTTGCTCGCGTACGGTATTCCGCCGTGATGGCGACATTGCCTGCGTGGTTGGCGAGGTGCTGTTCCTGTTCCTGTTCGCTTGCCGCTCGGAAGGGGTCGAGCAGGCGCTTGACCACATCTTCCAGCTGTCATGGAAAGAGCTGTTCATCAGCCAGGAGGTGCTTGCCGGTGTCGACAGCCTGGCCACTCCGGCTTTCCTCGACCGCAACCTACCGCAGCCACCCCGCAGCGACACGGCGGCGCAACTGCCTGCACAGGCATGGTCGGCGCTGGCACCGCGCAAGGTTGGCCTGGCCAAGCGGGGTGGCGCATGAACTTCGTGCAACTGCTGCAGGTGGTCGGCATTACCGCACTCGTCACGCTGGGCCTGGCCTTGTTGCTCGTGCACCTGTGTTCGGCATTACGTGACGGGTTGCGCCGTCGCCTTCCCCCCCGTTACCTGAAACCGCTGGGCGTACGCCGCCGCGCTGCACACCAGGAACCCCAGAATGACTAATACCACCATCACCCTCCCGGTACTGGCCCGCTGGCCTGGACTGGGAGGGTGGAACCTCTATTTTTTTGCAAAGTTTCTGCTGGTCGCACTTGGCATGCTCGACTTCCAGGCGCTGCCGAACCTGTTGTTTGCTGCGTTTCTGCTTATCCCTTTGCCGGGCCAGTGGCTGCGTATTGCCCGGCAACTGCTGGCGGTGCCAATCGGTATCGCGCTTTTATACCAGGACACCTGGCTGCCACCCTTCAGCCGCTTGCTGGCGCAGCCGGGGGTGCTGGACTTCTCGTGGGACTATCTGCTCGAGCTGCTGGGCCGCTTCATCAACTGGAACCTGCTGGGGGCGCTGGCAATGTTGCTGGTGGGTTACCTGTACCTACGCCATTGGCTGCGCCTGAGCACCCTGAGCCTGCTGGGGTTGGCATGGCTGTCGGTCGGCGGCTTGCCGTTGCTGGGTGCAAGCCAGGCGCCCGGCGTGGCGGCGCGCACCGCAGCCGAACCTGCGCCTGCCTCTGCAGTAGCCGACAATGCCACGCTCGACAGCTGGCTTGAGCGCTTCTTCGCCAGTGAGCGCGAGCGGGTGACGGCGTTCCCGGCCGTGAATGCCGATGAGCAACCGTTCGACCTGCTGGTAATCAACATCTGCTCGCTGGCCTGGGATGATCTGTCTGCCGTGGGGCTGCGGGACAACCCGCTGTTGTCGCGCATGGACGTGATCTTCGACCAGTTCAACTCGGCGACCTCCTACAGCGGCCCGGCCGCCATCCGTGTGCTGCGTGCCAGCTGCGGACAGTCGTCGCACGCTGGCCTGTACCAACCGGCTCCGGAGCAGTGCCTGTTGTTCCAGAACCTGGCCCGGCTGGGTTTCCAGAGCAACACCTTGCTCAACCACAGCGGCCGGTTCGACAACTTCATCGGCGACATTACCCAGCAGCACATGCCGCAACCCGGCATGCGCAATACCGACTTTCCACGGGCGCTGGTGGGCTTCGACGGCTCGCCGATTGCCAGTGACCTGGATGTCCTGCGCCGTTGGTGGGGGCAACGCAAAGGCACCCCGGACGAGCATGTGTCACTGTTCTACAACAGCATCAGCCTGCATGACGGCAACCGTATCGTCACTGCCGACGGCGGTACCCGCGTGGCCGACTATGCCACCCGCGCCAATCGCCTGTTTGGCGAGCTTGGCACCTTCCTTGACGAACTGGAGCGCAGTGGCCGCCGGGTAGTGGTGGCCATTGTCCCTGAGCATGGGGCCGCGTTGCATGGTGACCGTATGCAGTTGTCTGGCATGCGCGAAATTCCCACGCCGTCGATTACCCATGTGCCGGTCGGCCTGAAGTTCATCGGCATGGGCCAGCCTGCCCGCAACGAGCCGCTGCGGGTCACTGCTGCCACCAGCTACCTGGCGCTGTCCGAGCTGATCTCGCGTGTGTATGCGGGCCTCGGCCAGCAGCAGGTGCTGGATGTGCCCGGCCTGCTGACCGACCTGCCAACCACCGAGCAGGTTGCCGAAACCTCTGGTGCACAGGTGCTGAATTACCAGGGGCGTGCCTACATGCGCCTGCAAGGCCAGCCTGACTGGCAGCCCATTCCGAAGGAGCGCCCATGATCACTGGCAAGTCAGACCCGTCCGACCGTAGCGACGATATTGCCCAGTTGCGTCAGCACCTGGACATGCCAGAGCTGAACTACCAGGACATCTCGATGCTGGTGGGCGTTCAGCAGGCCCTGCAGCGCTGGCCATTGCTGGGTGAAAGCTGCAGGGCCAGCAGCGACGATGCGCTGTACGCGGCTGTCACCCAGCGCGAGAGGGTCGCGCCATGACCAGCCTGGCATTGCATGGGGTACGCGGAGGCCTGGGGCGCAGCGCCTTGCTGGCTGCATTGGGCTACGCGCTGCAGGGCGTGGGCGAGCGGGTGCTGCTGATTGACCTGTGCCCAAGCAACTTGCTCGGGCTGCACTTCAACCTGCCGCTGGATACGTCCGAGGGTTGGGCGCTGGCCGAGCGGGAAGGGCGGCCGTTCAGCGATGCCGTGTACGAGGTGCTCGATGGCCTGTGCCTGCTGCCGTATGGCAACCTGCCTGGCGGTGCGCAGCACCGCGTGCCCGATGCGCAGTCATGGCGCGCTCGCCAGGTCGAGCTGGCCGAGCATTTCGACTGGCTGTTGTACGACCTGCCGCAACTGCCGGGCGATACCACCGGCAATGGCATCGAGACTGATGTACGGGTACTGGTGGCAGAAGCCGAAATGGCCAGCCACCTGCTGCTCGGGCGACGCCCGCTCGAGCACTTCGACATGCTGCTGGTCAACCGCTACGACCCGGCCAGCCGCTTGCAGAGCGACCTGTTGATGGTGTGGCGTGATCTGTTTCGTGATCGCTTGCCGATCCAGGTGGTCCATCGCGACGAAGCCTTCCTCGAAGCGCTGGCGTACAAGGCTCCCCTGGGTCTTTACGCACCGCAGAGCCTGGCCTGCCGGGATGTGCAAAGCCTGGCGGTGCGCTGTCTGACGAGGCGCCAGCCGTGACCCTGACCCCTTTGTCGGCCTATACCTGGTTCACCGTCCGTGGCGCGCGTCTGCCGGTCGCATGGCTGTTCACCCTCGGCGTGTGGCTGGCCTTCCTGTTTCTGCGCCTGGAGTCACCCGCCTGGCAGGCGCTGCTGGCCGAGCGCCAACGCCTGTACCCGCAACTGGCGGGCAAGCGCCCAACCCTGGGTGACCCGCTGCGTCTGTTGATCCAGAGCCTGTGGTTGTTGCTGCGGCGCCAACCGCAGGCACGTACAACAGGGCCTGGCCGCCGCGCGTTGGGCGCGGTGCGCATGCACCTGCGGGCGGCAGGCGGGGTGGCGCGCCACTACCGCGGCCTGCTGATCGATGCATTGCAACAGGTGCCCGCGCGCTACCGCGCCAGTGCTTTCAGGCACCAGGCCTCGGCACGCCTGCGCGGCCTGAGCGTGTTTGCCCGGCGGGCGTTCTACAGCGTACTGACGGTGTTCGCCCTCAGCCTCGCCCTGCTGTGCGTGACGGAACCGTTCGGCTATCTGGCGCAACTGATGTTCATCTGCCTGCTGCTGGTCATCGCCCTGCTGGTGCGACACATGCCGGGGCGTTTCCCGACCCTGATGCTGATCGTGCTGTCGACCATCATCTCGTGCCGCTATCTGTGGTGGCGCTACACCTCGACCCTGAACTGGAACGACACCACCGACTTGGTATTCGGGGTGATCCTGTTGGCGGCGGAAACCTATTCGTGGTTCGTGCTGATCCTGGGTTACATCCAGACCAGCTGGCCATTGCAGCGCAAGCCGGCAAACCTCCCGGCCAACGCCAGGCACTGGCCAACCGTCGATTTGCTGATCCCCACCTACAACGAAGACCTGTCAGTGGTGCGCACCACGGTAATGGCCGCGCTGGGCCTGGACTGGCCACGCGAGTGCCTGCGCATCTATATCCTCGATGATGGCCGCCGCGACGCGTTTCGTGCCTTTGCCGACGAAGTCGGGGTAGGGTATATCGTGCGGCCCGACAGCAAGCATGCCAAGGCCGGCAACCTCAACCATGCGCTGGGCGTCACCGACAGCGAGTTGATCGCCATCTTCGATTGCGACCATGTGCCGGTGCGCTCCTTCCTGCAACTGACCGTGGGCTGGTTCCTCAAGGACGCTAAACTGGCGCTGGTGCAGACACCGCACCATTTCTTCTCGCCTGACCCGTTCGAGCGCAATCTCGGCTCGTTCCGCCGCCGCCCCAACGAAGGGGAGCTGTTCTACGGTCTGATCCAGGACGGCAACGATATGTGGAACGCGGCGTTTTTCTGCGGCTCGTGTGCTGTGCTGCGCCGCACTGCGCTGGAAAGCATCGGTGGTTTTGCCGTCGAGACCGTGACCGAAGATGCCCACACCGCCCTGCGCCTGCATCGCCAAGGGTGGACGTCAGCCTACCTGAGCATTCCGCAGGCTGCGGGCCTGGCCACTGAAAGCCTGTCGGCGCACATCGGCCAGCGCATTCGCTGGGCCCGTGGGATGGTGCAGATCTTCCGCACCGACAACCCGCTATTCGGGCGTGGCCTTAGCCTGTTCCAGCGGGTGTGCTACGCCAACGCGATGCTGCACTTCCTGGCCGGCCTGCCGCGGCTGGTGTTCCTGACGGCGCCACTGGCGTTCCTGTTGCTGCATGCCTACATCATCTACGCACCGGCATTGATGATTCTGCTGTACGTGCTGCCACACATGATCCACGCCAGCCTGACCAACTCGCGCATGCAGGGCAAGTACCGACAAACCTTCTGGGGCGAGGTCTACGAGACCGTACTGGCCTGGTACATCGCCCGCCCGACCACGGTGGCGCTGTTCGCGCCGAAAAAAGGCACGTTCAACGTCACCGCCAAGGGCGGCCTGATGGAGCAGGAACAGTTCGACTGGCGCATCGCCCAACCTTACCTGTGGCTGGCGGCGCTCAACGTGGTGGGTCTGGGCTTTGCGGGGTGGCGCCTGGTCACCGGCCCGACGGCAGAAATCGGCACGGTGATCGTCAGCTCGCTGTGGGTGATCTACAACCTGCTGATCATCGGTGCCGCAGTTGCGGTGGCCGCCGAAGTGCGCCAGGTGCGCCGCGCCCATCGGGTGCAGATGCGCTTGCCGGCGGGGCTGATGCTGGCCAGCGGTCATGCCTACCCCTGCACCCTGGTCGACTACTCCGACGGCGGTATCGGCCTGCAGGTACAGCCCGGTCTGGAGCTGAAACCGGGGGAGCAGGTACGCCTGCTGCTCAACCGCGGCCAGCGCGAGTTCGCCTTCCAGGCGTGCGTCACCCGTACCGTCGGGCAACACGTGGGCCTGGTGTTCCGCGACCTCGCCCTGCAGCAGCGTATCGACCTGGTCCACTGCACCTTTGCCCGCGCCGATGCCTGGCTTGGCTGGAACGAGCAGCACGAGGTCGAGCGCCCGCTGCGCAGCCTGATCGATGTGTTGAAGCTGGGCGGCGTCGGTTACGTGCGCCTGGTTGAGCACATGCCGCCATGGCTGCGGGCGTGGTTGCGCCCGTTGCGTTCGCTGGCGCTGTGGCTGGCCAGCTACTGGCCCCGCACACCGCGGGCAATCCCTTCCATGAACCCTGTTGATCGAGACGCATGATGACTGGTTATCCCGCGCGTACCTGGGGCCTGGCGATGGCGCTGTTTACCGCCTTGTCGCAGAGCGCCGCTGCTGCTTCTGTAGCTCCGCTTGCCGAGCCTGCGGTACCCACACCCACGGTACCAAACTGGCAGGTTGCGAAAACCTTCGAGCAGCTTGGACATGCGTCCGACAGCCTGCTGCTGGGGGTACGCAACAGCGAGCATATTGAGTTCGGCCTGCGTCGCGATCGCCTGGCCACCGATGCCAGCTTGCAACTGGACTACACGCCTTCGCCAGCCTTGCTGCCGAACCTGTCGCACTTGCGCGTCTACCTCAACGACGAGCTGATGGGCGTAGTTCCGGTGGAAAAAGAGCAGTTGGGCCAGCGTGTGCGTCGCCAGCTGCCGTTGGACCCGAAACTGCTCGGCGACTTCAACCGGGTACGTCTGGAGTTTGTCGGGCACTATACCGATGTCTGCGAAGACCCGGCCCACAGCGGCCTGTGGCTTAACCTTAACCGCAAGAGCCAGGTACAGTTGCACGAGCAGGCGCTGGTGCTGGAAAACGACCTGGCGTATTTCCCGTTGCCGTTCTTCGATACCCGCGACACCGGCAAGGTAGTGCTGCCGGTGGTGTTCAGCGGCGTGCCGAGCCTGGGCGAGCAGCGTGCGGCGGCAATCCTGGCATCCTACTTCGGCAGTCAGGCCGGTTGGCGCAAGGCCAGCTTCCCTGTGCTGTACAACCACCTGCCGGCCCGTGGCGAAAAACCTGCACCGAGCATCGTGTTTGCCAGCAACGACCGTCGCCCGGCGTTCCTCGCCGATCTGCAGCAGTTCCCGCCAGTCGACGGCGCCGTGCTGCAGGTGATCGATCACCCGGACGACCGCTTCAGCAAAGTGCTGCTGGTGCTGGGCCGTAACGACGACGACCTGATCAAGGCCGCCTCGGCGCTGGCGGTCGGCAACAATCTGTTCCGCGGCGCGCGCGTCAAAGTGGAACAGATGACCGCGCTGCAACCGCGTCAGCCCTACGATGCGCCGAACTGGACGCGCACCGACCGGCCGGTTCGATTTGCCGAGCTGCTGGATTACCCCGAGCAACTGCAAGTCAGCGGCCTGCAACCGCGGCCGGTGACACTGGAACTGAACCTGCCGCCCGACTTGTTCGTCTGGCGCAACCAGGGTATTCCGCTGCGCACCCTGTACCGCTATACGGCGCCAGCGGTGACCGACGAATCGCGCCTGAGCATCAGCGTCAACGATCAGTACATCACCAGCATGCCGCTGGTGGGTAATGACCGGCGCGGCGGTACCCTTGAAGAAATGCGCCTGGCAGTGCTGTCCGGTGACAACACTGCATTGACCGAGAACTCGCTGGTGCCGGCGCTGAAGATTGGCGACCGTAACCGCCTGCGCTTCGACTTCAGCTTTGCCAGTACCCTGGGCAGCGCCCAGCGCGATCGCTGCCAGACCTCGCTGCCGGTGGACGTGCGTGCAGCGATCGACGACAACTCCACCATCGACCTTTCCGGTTACCACCATTACATCGCCATGCCCGACCTGCGTGCATTCGCCCGCAGTGGCTTCCCGTTCAGCCGCATGGCCGACCTGTCCGAGACGCTGGTCATCATGCCGGCCCAACCCACGGCGATGCAGGTCGGCACTTTGCTCGACACGGTTGGCGGGTTGGCCGGACAGATCGGTTACCCGGCGCTTGGCCTGCAATTGATCGACGACTGGCAACAGGTCGCAGCGGCAGACGCCGACTTGCTGCTGATCGGCAGCCTGCCCGAGGCCCTGCGCGACGCGCCCGACCTTGGCCTGTTGCTCAGCGCCCAGCGTGACTGGTTGCTGCAGGGCCGCAGCGCATCGTTGCCCGGTGGCCAGCGTTTCGATACTGAGCCGGTGGCTGCAAGCAGCCGCGTGGCGGTCAGCGCCCAGGCGCCGATTGCGGCCATCACCGGGCTGAAGTCGCCGTTCCACGAGCAGCGCAGTGTTGTGGCCTTGCTGGCCAACAGCGACAGCGATTACGCATTGCTGCGCGACGTGCTTGGCGATGTAGGCAAGCTCGATGCGGTGGCGGGTTCGGTAACGCTGGTACGCAGCAGTGGCGTGAGCAGCCAGTTCGTCGGCGAGCACTACTTCGTGGGCGCGCTGCCGTGGTGGCTGCTGCTGTGGTTCCACTTGTCCGAGCACCCTGTGTTGCTGGCGGTGATCGCGGCTGTTTGCGTGGTGCTGTTCGCCTTCTTGTTGTGGCGGGCACTGCGCTGGGCAGGCAAGCGCCGCTTGGGTGAGGCGGGGTGATGATGCGTCAGATGCTGGTAGGGCTGGTCGCCTTAGGCCTGCCCGTTTTCGCCAATGCCGGGTCGGTTTGCCCATGGCCTGCCTGGGAGCGGTTCAAGGCCGAGCTGGTGAGTGTGGATGGGCGGGTCATCGACCCGAGTGACGAGCGCCTGATCACCACCTCGGAAGGGCAGAGTTACGCGCTGTTCTTCGCCCTGGTAGGCAACGACCGACAAACCTTCGCGCAGTTGCTGCGTTGGACCAGCAACAACCTCGCCGAGGGTGACCTGGCCCGGCATCTGCCTGCCTGGCTGTGGGGCCGTGACGGGCAGCAGCAGTGGCAGGTGCTGGACGCCAACAACGCCAGCGATGCCGATCTGTGGATCGCCTACAGCCTGCTGGAAGCAGGGCGGTTGTGGGACCAGCCGGCCTACACGCAACTGGGCCAGCACCTGCTGTGGCGTATCGCCGCGCAGACCGTGCGCAAGCTTCCAGGCCTTGGCGTGATGTTGCTGCCAGGTGACTACGGCTTCGAAGACGCCCAGGGTACCCGCCTGAACCCCAGCTACCTGCCGCTGCAGTTGCTCGACCGCTTCAGCGAGGTGGACCCCTTGTGGGGGGAGCTGGCGGCCAACACGCGGCGTTTGTGGTTGGCATCGTCGCCAAAGGGCTTTGCACCGGACTGGTTGCTGTGGACGCCGGCCGGAAAGCCAGCGGCAGACACGAAACATGGCAATGCCGGTGATTATGACGCCATTCGTGTGTACCTGTGGGTCGGCATGTTGGCCGAGGGGGCGGCGCAACGCCGCGAACTGGTCGCCCATTATGCGCCGATGGCGGCATTGACCCAGCGCCAGGGGCTACCTCCTGAGCACCTGGATGCACGTAGCGGTGAAGCCCGCGGCCATGGCCCGGCGGGTTTCTCTGCGGCCTTGCTGCCATTGCTTGCTGCCTCGCCAGAGCACGTGGCCGGCCTGGCGGCCCAGCGCCAGCGCTTGCGCGAACAACCGGTCGAGGCCAAGGCGTATTACAGCCAGGTGCTGGCGCTGTTCGGCCAGGGCTTCGACGAGGCCCGTTACCGTTTTGACCCGCACGGCCGCCTGTTGCCGGCCTGGAGTGCGCCATGCAGCGAATGATCGGCGTGTTGATGCTGGCGGCAATAACCTGCCAGGCAGATGCACAACCCAAGGATATCGATGAACAGCGCCAATGGCTGCTGGACCAGGTACGCCGCGGCGAAGCGCTGCACCGTGACGACCTGGTGCGCGATGCGCTGGGCCGTTTGCAGTTGCTTGAGCCGCGCAACCCGGAGGTATTGCTGGCGGCCTTGAGCCTGGCATTGCGCGAGAAGAACAGCAGTGAAGCCGAGCAGTTGAGTGCGCGGATCAGTGCCGTGGCGCCTGGCAGCCTGCAAGCACGTCAGGCCGCACGCCTGCTTGAACTTCAACAACCGGCGCCTGCGCGGCGCTTGCAGCAGGCGCGTCTGCTGGCGGTTACCGGCCGTAATGAAGAGGCGCTGGCGATGTACGAACAGTTGTTTGCCGGCGAACCACCCAGCCTTGAATTGGCCCTGGACTACTGGCGCGTGCGCGGCAACCTGCCAGGCCAACGCCCTGAGGCGATCCGCCAGTTGCAGCGGTTGGATCAGCAGTACCCGGGCAGTGCCGGGCTGCGCCAGACACTGGCCGGTTGGTTGTTCGCCGAAAAGCGTGACCGCGAGGCCTTGGCCCTGCTCGATCAGCTGGCGCGAGACCCCGGTGCACGGGATGCCGCTGCCCAGCGCGAGTTCGACTACCTGTCCGGGCAAGCCGTGAGTGCAACCAGCGCGGCAGCCTGGCAGGCCTTTCTTCAGCGTTACCCAGCTTCACCGTTGTTGGCACAGGCCAGCGAGACCTTGCAACAGCAGCGCAAGCTGCTGGCCGACCCGGCATGGCAGGCCGGTCAACGGGGTAAGGCATTGCTCGACAAGGGCCGTAATGCCGAAGCTGAAACGCAGCTGCGCCGCGCCCTGCGCCAGTACCCGGGCGATGCCAGCCTGCATGGGGCCCTGGGTTATGCGTTGATGCGCCAGGGCCGCCATGAAGACGCCCATGCGGCGTTCCGCGCGGCGAGCGCCAAGGAGCAGGACACCTACTGGATCAGCCAATGGAAGGACCTGGAGTCGTCCAGCCAGTATTGGGCCCTGCTGAAGAAAGCCGAGCAGGCCCTGGAGGCGAAAGACGTGCGCGGTGCGCGCGCACTTTACCGGCAGGCTCGCCAGCAACGGCCAAAGGATGAATACGCGTTGTTGGGCCTGGCAGATGTCTCGCTGGCCGAGGGCGATGTGGCGGCTGCCGAGCGGCAGTACCTGCAGGTACGGCGTATGGCGCCGGATAACGAAAGTGCCGTGCGCGGCTTGATGCGCGTTTACCAGGCGCAGTCGCCAGGCAAGGCGCAGGCATACCTGGACAGCCTGCCACCACGGCAGCAGGCGCAGTTCGCCAGCCTGCGACGCAGCCTGGAACTTGCGCGCCTGCGCCAGCAAGGGGACGAAGCCCTGCAGCGCGAGGACTGGTCGACGGCCAGCCATGTGCTGGGCCAGGCTTCAGCCCTGGCTCCCGATGAGCCTTGGCTGGTGTATCAGCTGGCCAACAGTCTGCGTCACCAAGGGCGCACTGGCGAGGCCGACGCGGCATTTGCCAGGCTGGTGCAGCACCAGCCACGTGATCCGGCAACGCGCTATGCCCACGGCCTGTTCCTGGAGTCCAGCGACCGTGATGCCTTGGCTCTGGACAGTCTGAGAGCGGTACCTCAGGCGACCTGGAGCGCGGACATGCACGCGCTGGAGCAACGTGTTCAACGGCGTATGACCCTGGCCTCTGCGCAGCAGTTGCAGGCACAAGGCCGCGGTGCCGAGGCGACAGCCTTGCTTGAAGCCGGCCTGGCGCGTGGTGAAGGCAGCTCGGACGACTTGATGCTGTTGGCTGACTGGGCAGCCGCGCGTGGTGAACATGGCAAGGCGCGCAGCTATTACCAGCGTGTGCTGGTCGCGCAGCCTGGGCGTCCTGATGCACGCCTTGGGGTGATGGAAAGCGCCGTGGCCGAAGGCAACCTGCAGCAGGCCCGGCACATGCTGGGCGTGAAGGTGCCACAATTTGCCGCTGATGACGGCAACGCCCAGCGGCGCCTGGCGGCGCTGTGGACCGCGTTGGGCGAACACGATCAGGCGGCCAGGCTGCTTGACCGGATTGCCGCGCAGCAGACGCGACCCGATCCGTTGTTGCGACGCGACGCAGCCCGCCTGGTAGCGCAGGATGATCCTCAACGAGCATTGGACCTTTACGCGGCAGCGATGGCTGATGCGCAGTTGCTGGACCGTGCTGCCGTAGCGCCACGGGATGACCGTGCATTGACCCTGGCCAGCCGCGAGCGGGATGGCGACGACTGGCTGGCCCGCAGCCTGCGCAGTGATGTGGACGCCCTGTATCGCCAGCGCAATACCCATGTGACGCTGATGCATGACTACGGCTGGCGCGAGGATGACGGTACGCCCGGCACGTCGGAGCTGAGTACCCAGTCGACCTTGTTGCATGTCGACACTCCTTGGCAGGAGGGCACCGCGTTTGCGCGAGTAGAGCGCATTGGCATGGATGCGGGGTCGTTCGAGCCGAACGATCAGGGAAGCTACACCCCCGACTTCGGCAGCTGCCAGTTTGTTGGCCAGACCGCTGACGGCAAAACACTGCCCGCGTGCACGGGGGGATCGCAGACTGCAAACGGCAGCCTGTTGGCGTTGGGTTGGCAGGGCAGCCGCTGGGCGTTCGACCTGGGCACCACCCAGGGCTATGCAATCAACAACTGGCTGGGCGGCGCAACGGTCAACGGTGACCTCGGGCAGGTTGGCTGGTCGCTGACCGCCTCGCGCCGGCCGATGAGCAATTCATTGCTGTCGTTCGCCGGCGCACGCGACCGCCCGACGGGCGTGCGCTGGGGCGGGGTCACTGCCAATGGCGCCACGCTCGGACTGAGCTGGGACCAAGGTGGCGACAACGGAGTGTGGGCCAGCCTGGGGCACCATTGGCTGTACGGCGAAAACGTGGCCGACAACCAGCGGACCCGGGCCATGGCCGGCTTTTACCACCGCGTGGTGGAAAAGGCCGACGAGCGTGTCCGTGTTGGCGTGACGCTGATGCACTGGCGCCATGACAAGGACCTGGGCGGCTACAGCCTGGGGCAGGGCGGTTACTACAGCCCGCAGCGCTACAGTTCGGTGGGCGTGCCGGTCAGTTATGCCTGGCGCAACTACGACTGGTCGCTGCTGCTGGAAGGTTCCGTCAGCTGGTCTCAGGCTCATAGTGGCAGTAGCCGCTTGTACCCGGACGCGCACATCAACCGCAAGGTACTGGCGAATTATGGCGTCGACTCCAACATCGATGCGATGACCGAAGCCAGCGACAGCAGCGGGTTGGGCTACCGCCTGCGCGGTCTGTTCGAACGGCGCCTGAGTGACCAGTGGGTACTGGGCGGCGGCTTCGACTGGCAGCACAGCGATGACTATGCGCCTAGCCATGGCATGCTCTACCTGCGCTACCTGTTCGAACCGTGGCGAGGCAACCTGGCCCTGCCGGTGACACCGCTGGAGCCTTACAGCGAGTGGCGGTGACGGCAATCGCTGCGTTGCAAGGGGCGCGCCTGCACGGGGCGATGCGGGCCAAGGGTTGACACCAGGCACGCCGCCCCACCATTATCCAGCCATACCTACGCAACGGGCTTGCCAGCATGTCCACATCCAACCACGCCATTTCCGCTTCGGGCTTCATCGCTCAGGCAGACGCGTGCGTTGCCGTTGCCAAGAAATCCAAGAAACAGCCGCTCATCTGACCGAGGCGCGCTGTCTCGTCAGGTGGGCTGACGAGACAGAAGGCGCCAGGTATCCCTGCCACCACTTCCACTCTTCGCCCTGCTGACGCTGACTTTCGGTCAACATCAGGAGTTTTTGCATGTCGAATTTCCGTGGTATCTGGATCGCCCTCGTCACGCCAATGCGCGCCAATGAAATCGACTTCCCAGGCCTGGAAAAGCTGGTGAAGAAGCTGCTCGAAGACGGTGTGGCCGGTTTTGTGGTGTGCGGTACCACGGGTGAGGCAGCGGCGTTGTCCAAGGCCGAGCAACTGGCAGTGCTGGATGCCGTGCTGGCCTGGGTGGAGCCTGGCAGGGTGGTGATGGGCCTGTCAGGTTACAACCTGCGTGAGTTGCTGGCCTTCCAGGCTGAAATCCAGCAGCGTGACATTGGCGGACTGCTGGTTCCCGCACCTTGCTACATCCGCCCTTCGCAGGCTGGCATCGAAGCCTTCTTCGCCACCGTGGCCGATGCCGCCAGCGTGCCAGTGATCGTGTACGACATTCCCTACCGCACTGGCGTACGCATGGAACGTGAAACCCTGCGCCGTATCGTGCGCCATCCACGCATTGCAGCGGTGAAAGACTGTGGCGGTGACAGCGAGACGACCATGGCCCTGATCGAGGACGGCCACGCCCAGGTGCTGGCCGGTGAAGACCTGCAGATCTTCAATAACCTGTGCCTGGGTGGGGCAGGGGCCATTTCAGCCTCCGCACATGTGCGCGCCGACCTTTACGTACGCATGGTGCAGCAGGTTGACAGCGGTGATTGGGCCGCCGCGCGGGGTACGTTCTACCAGTTGCTGCCCTGGATCAAAGTGGCCTTTGCCGAGCCCAACCCGGCCGTGGTCAAGGCGGCATTGCAGCTGCAAAGCCTGATTGCAGACGAGCTGCGCGAGCCCATGCAGGCGTGCACGAATACCACCCGAGACAAGTTGCAAAGCGTGCTGTGTTCACTCGGCGCCTGAAGCGGCAACGGTTGATGGCGGGTTGACAAGCCGCCACACCCGGCATATACCGTTGGTTGTCAGGAGCCGCGCATCAATGGCGATGTCGCAGCCTCCACCCCGAACCCAAAGAGCAAATGAGCTCTCTCCGCATGCGGAGAGGGCTTTTTTTCGTCCCTGAAAAATAACAACAAGAGGTGGTCAACATGCGTCATGGTGATATTTCCAGCAGCAATGACACCGTCGGCGTCGCCGTGGTCAACTATAAGATGCCGCGCCTGCATACCCGCGATGAAGTGCTCGAAAACGCCAGGAAAATCGCCGACATCATTGTCGGCATGAAGCAGGGGCTGCCGGGCATGGATCTGGTGATTTTTCCGGAGTACAGCCTGCAGGGCATCATGTATGACCCGGCCGAAATGATGGAAACCGCCGTGGCCATACCCGGCGTGGAAACCGAAGTGTTCGCCCAGGCCTGCCGCAAGGCCAATGTCTGGGGCGTGTTTTCGCTGACCGGCGAGCGCCATGAAGAGCACCCGCGCAAATCCCCCTATAACACGCTGGTGCTGATCGACAACAATGGCGAGATCGTGCAGAAGTACCGCAAGATCATCCCCTGGTGCCCGATCGAGGGTTGGTACCCGGGCGACCAGACCTACGTTGCCGATGGCCCCAAGGGCCTGAAAATCAGCATGATCATCTGCGATGACGGCAACTACCCGGAAATCTGGCGCGACTGTGCCATGAAAGGCGCCGAGCTGATCGTGCGCTGCCAGGGTTACATGTACCCGGCCAAGGACCAGCAGGTGCTGATGGCCAAGGCCATGGCGTGGGCTAACAACTGCTACGTTGCAGTGGCCAACGCCGCGGGCTTCGATGGTGTGTATTCCTACTTCGGTCACTCGGCAATCATCGGTTTCGATGGTCGTACACTCGGCGAGTGCGGTGAAGAGGAGATGGGTATCCAGTACGCCCAGCTGTCGATCTCGCAAATTCGCGATGCGCGGCAGAACGACCAGTCGCAAAACCACCTGTACAAGATCCTGCACCGTGGCTACAGCGGTATGCATTTGTCTGGCGACGGCGACCGCGGCATTGCCGAATGCCCATTCGAGTTCTACCGCACCTGGGTGCTGGATGCCGAGAAGGCCCGCGAGAACGTCGAGGCCCTGACACGGCGCACCTCGGGGGTGGCGCAGTGCCCGGTCGGCAGCCTTCCCTACGATGCCAAGGAAAAGGAAGCCCGCTGACGGGGTTGCCCAGCGTGCCTGCGGGCACGCTGTTTCACAAAGCGAGGGGAAGACCATGCCGTTCTTGAACGACCTGCTGGAGCAGACGCGTCGCGATGCGTCCTCCAGTGCTGCACTGAGTGCCGAAAACTGCCACACCCGGGCAATTGTCGAGACCCACCTGCGCAGCGAAGACACCCTGCAGTCGCGTTTCCGCTTCGATGTCGCTGCCGTCATGCAGGTAGTACGCAACGAAGTGCTGGGCCAGGACGAAGCCTTGCAGGCCATCGAAGATGTGCTCACGGTGGTGCGTGCGGATATTCTCGACCCGCGCCGTCCGCTGTTCACGGCATTGTTCCTCGGCCCGACCGGGGTCGGCAAGACCGAGGTCGTGCGTGCCCTGGCCCGCGCCCTGCACGGTGATGCCGATGCCTTCTGCCGGGTCGACATGAACACGCTGGCCCAGGAACACTACGCCGCTGCTCTGACCGGCGCGCCACCGGGCTATGCTGGCGCCAAGGAAGGCCGCACGCTGTTTGACCAGGCGCTGCTGGACGGGAGCCAAGGGCGCCCTGGGATCGTGCTGTTCGATGAGCTGGAAAAGGCCAGCAAGGAGGTGTCCCAGGCGCTGCTCAATGTGTTCGACAATGGCCTGCTGCGCTTGGCCTCCGGTGAAAAGAGCTTCAATTTCCGTAACACACTGGTGTTCATGACCAGCAACCTGGCGGCAGACGAAATACGCGAGCACCGGCTGGGCCCGCTGGCGCCGCTGCGGCGTCTGCTTGGCCTGCAGGTAGGGCGCCGCGAGCGTTTGCTGGGGCTGGTGCGGCGGCGCCTGGTGAAGCGTTTTTCTGCCGAGTTCGTCAACCGCATCGACAGCACTGTGGTGTTCAATGCCATCGAACAGGAGGTGAGCGAGCGCATCGTTGAACTGGAGGTGTCGCGCCTGAACCGGCGCCTTGCCAAGCATCACTGCCACCTGCAACTGGATGCGGCGGTGGTTGGCAAGCTGGCCAGCGAAGGCCATGACCTGGAGTTTGGCGCGCGTGCGCTCAAGCGCTTTATCCGCCATGAGCTGGAAGTGCCACTGGCCGAGTACCTGCTTGGTAACCGCATCCCATGCCAGGCAGAAGTGACGTGCATGACGGTGGCCGGCCACCTTGAGCGCGGGCGCATCCGTTTTTCGTTGCCGACATGACGGTTGTCACAGGATGGTGTGATGAGTAGACAAGACAGGCAATTGAAGGTGGGCTTGCTGTTCGCCGAAACCGGCGTTACCGCAGCCATTGAACGCTCGCAGCGCTTTGGCGCGCTGCTGGCGGTCGAACAGGTTAACCGCGAGGGGGGCGTACTTGGCGAACCGGTTCTGACCCTGGTCGGCGACCCCGGGGGCGACCCGGACCGTTATCGCAATCTGTGTGACGACTATGTGCGCAACCACGGTGTGCGCCTGATGCTCGGCTGCTACATGTCGCACACCCGCAAAGCCGTGATGCCCGTCATCGAGCGCGCCGATGGCTTGCTGTTCTATCCCACGCCCTATGAGGGCTTCGAGTACTCGCCCAATATCATCTACGGCGGGCCGGCACCTAACCAGAATAGCGCGCCACTGGCGGCATACCTGACACGTCATTACGGTGCCAGGGTCGCCTTCGTCGGTTCCGACTACATCTACCCGCGGGAAAGCAACCATGTCATGCGCCACCTGTACAAGCAGCATGGTGGCGAAGTGGTGGAAGAAGCCTACATGCCCCTGTACCCCTCGGCCGATGACCTGGCCCTGGTGGTCGAGCGGGTGGTGCGTTCTGCCCCTGACGTGGTGTTCTCGACCGTGGTCGGTACGGGGACGGCAAGCTTCTACCAAGCAATGGCGCAGCGCTATGGCAATGGCCCTCGGCCGCCGATCGCCAGCTTGACTACCAGCGAGGCAGAAATTGCCGAAATGGGGGCCGAGGCGGCCCGTGGCAACATCGTCGTGGCACCCTACTTCACCAGCGTCGAGTCACCGCAAAGCAACGCATTCGTCAGTCAGTGCCGTGCGTTCTTTCCGGCCGATGTGCGCATCACTGCCTGGGCCGAGGCGGCGTACTGCCAGATGCGCATGCTGTGCCAGGCGGTAAATGCCACCGGCAGCCTGGAGGTGGAGGTAATCCGCAATCACCTGTACCACGCGAGCATGGATAGCCCCCAGGGCAGGGTGCAGGTGGAGCAGCAGAACAACCACTCGCACCTGTTTTCACGTATCGGCGAGATCGATGCGCGCGGGCAGATCTGCATCAAATGGCAATCGCCTACGACCATCCGCCCTGACCCCTATGTGGTGGTTCACAACCTGGACGACTGGACCGTGAGCATGATGGGGGGCGGCCCCTCATGAGCACGTCGAACATCCTGAACACGCTGCGTGAACTGCACGTGGGCATCGTTTGTCCGCCCAGTGAAATCACTGATGCCCTGGTGTTGCAACTGATGCGTATCGGCTGCTCGGTGAAGCAGTGCTGGCCACCGCCCAAGGCGTTCGACACCCACACCGACCTGGTGTTTTGCGGGGTGTTCGAAGGCCGCCACCATGCCGAGCTGGGCAAGCTGCTGGCGCAGGGCGGCGTACGCCTGACCGCCATCGCCTTGGTGGAGTACGAGAGCCCGACCATTCTTTCGCAAATCCTGGAGCTGGGGTGTCACGGCGTGATGGTGCTGCCTCTGGACAACCACAAGGTACTTCCGGCGTTGGTGTGCGCCAGAAGCAACAGCGAAGCCCAGGCCCGCTTGATGCAGAAGAATGCCCAGTTGCAGGAGCGTCTGGAGCACCAGGCCGACATCAACAAGGCCAAGGTCCTGCTGATGGCGGCCCAGGGCTGGCAGGAGCCTGAAGCTCATGCCTACTTGTCGAAAGAGGCGATGAAACAGCGGCTGTCGATGCTGGAAATGGCAAGAAAAACCCTAAAACAATTCGAATGAGAAGAGGTTGCCATGTTGTACGGACTGGTTCTGCTGTATGTGGGTGCGGTGTTGTTCATCAACAGCATCTGGCTGATGGGGCGTATCACTGACCGCGAAGTGGCGGTGATCAACCTGTTTTTCGGTTTGCTCAGCCTGTTGGTGGCGGTCTACCTGATCTTCGTGGTGGGCTCGGCCGAAGGCATCAAGGCCGGTGCCTTGACCCTCCTGTTCGCCTTTACCTACCTGTGGGTGGCCGCCAACCAGGTGCTGCAGGTTGATGGGCGCGGGCTAGGCTGGTTCTGCCTGTTCGTCAGCGTGACGGCGCTGGTGGTGACAGTCAGTTCCATCCCTGGCGCCGAAGGGCTGTTGAAGGTATGGGATGTGCTGAACTGGGCGGCGTGGACGGTGTTGTGGTTCAGCTTTTTCCTGTTGCTGGCGCTGGCCAGGAAGATCCAGCGCCTGGTGGCGGCAATGACGTTGCTGTGCGCGATCTTCACCGCCTGGGTGCCCGGGCTGTTGATCCTGTGGCAGCAGATGGGCTGACGGCCATGCGCCCGCTGTGGAGCAGCCTTGCGCTGTGACGCTGCCCTTACGGCAGGCGCTTTTCCATCGGCTGATACACCAGCCCGGCAAACTCACCCACGTCGCCTGCCAGGGTGAAGCCGTAGCGTTGGTAGGCGGGTACAGAGGACAATGATGCCTTTACCGTCACCACCTCAGCGCTGGCATGCTCCAGTGCTGCGTTCATCAACCGCTTGCCTATGCCCTGGCGTTGCAGGCCTGGTGCAATGAACAGCATCGCAACGTGACGGCCTTCCTTGAGCTCGATCAGCCCCGCGATAGCGCCTTCGACAAAACAGGCCAGCATAAGGTTGTCACCTTGCATGCGCTCGGCAAACGCCTGGGGTGCTGACACCTGGGTAAAGGTCTCGATACCTTGCGCCGACAGCGTGGGCGCGACAGCCTGCATGAAGGCATCCATGCACAAGGCGCAGGCTTGGGGGAGGTCGTCAGGGGTGAGCGTGCGTACTTGCATGGTAATCGTCCTTGTCGGGTGACCTTCTGTTGCCCACTTTAACCTGTTACGGGGTCAGAGGCCGATGCGGTATCAAGCTGCCCTGGCAGTGCCCGGCTTGCGTTCGCCAATCAGGATGTCTTCGAAGAATGCCCCGACAGGTTCGGTAGGGTGGCACAGTTGTATCTCCAGCACCCACACCACCTCGCTCGGGACAATCTCCACCTCGGCCAGCTTGTCCTGGCTATACAACACATGCGGGAAGTCGGCGATGCGATGCCCGGCCAGGTTGCGCTCCAGCTGCCAACCTTTGGCCTGGGCACTGCGCTCGGCGAAGTCATACAGTTCACGTCCGGTCAACCCGCGGCCCCAGGCCTGACGGGTCTCGTCGAACACTTCATGCAGTGCCTTCACGCAGGCGTGGTGCAAAGCGTGCTGGCCAAACACGAAGGTATCGCCATAGTCACCTTCATAGCCATCCCATACCGGCCCAACGTCGACCACGACGATGTCCGTGGTACGTAGCACACGTTGAAGGTCAATGCCTTGCCGTGGCGTACGCACGGTATCGTCACCAAAACGGATGTAGGTGGGGTGCCAGGTGTGTGAGGCGCCCATCGCCTGGAGGGTATGCGCGGCCATCTCCAGTGCCTGGGCGGTGGTCATGCCGACCTGCAGTTGGCTGGCAATGGCGGCCACGGCCCGTACCGACTGTTCGCGGGCTGCGAGCATGCCGTCCAGCGAATAACGTGGGCCGACCTTTTCCAGCTGAGGGTGCAGCGTGCTGGCTGATGAAGCCTGCGTTGTCCGTGCGCCGCTGGCGACAAAGGCCTCGGCGACAAAGCGATGGGGCTGTACCCCTGCTGCAAGGCATTGCTCGCGGACCTGGGTGATCATCGTGGCATTGCCACAG
The DNA here is from genome assembly GCF_058782925.1 of Pseudomonas sp. FW305-E2. Lineage (NCBI taxonomy): Bacteria > Pseudomonadati > Pseudomonadota > Gammaproteobacteria > Pseudomonadales > Pseudomonadaceae > Pseudomonas > Pseudomonas sp. FW305-E2. The sequence goes on from NZ_JBYSYE010000012.1 coordinate 84,671, forward strand.
GCATAGACCTGGGTTTCGACCCAGCGATGCGTCTGGCTGAGCGCCACCTGCTGTATACGTGCCTGGGCCGAGAGCACCGGTTGCCAGCGAAAGTGCGGGTGCACACGGCTGGACACGTCGAGAAATTCGCGGTCATAGAAATCCGCCGGCGAAGAGCCGCCCCAATACAGCGTGACGTCGGCATCGCCGGCCAAGGCCGTCAGCAACAGCGGCTTGATGCCGGCGTAACCTGTGCCAGTGGCGAAAAGGATCAGCGGGCGTTGGTCATCGTGCTGCCAGGTACAGGCGCCCAGCGGGCCCTCGAGCTTTACCGTTGCACCTGCTTGCAGGGTGGGCAGCAAACCTTCAGTGAACAGGCCGCCGCTGACCTTGCGGATGTGAAACACCAGTTGCCCTTGTTCCCGGGCAGGCAGGTTGGCAATGGAGAAACAGCGGCTGTCACCGTTGTCCAACTGAAACCGCATGTACTGGCCCGCCCGCACCTCCAGCGGCTGAGCAGGCTGCAACACCAGCTCGACGATATCTGCGCTCAGCGCGCGCTTGCCAACCACCTGTGCCTGGGTTTCCAGTGCGGGTGCGTCCAGTGACCAGCCGGGTATTTCCAGGCGCATGTCGCTGCAGGCATGGCTCTGGCACAGCAACATCTCGTCGGCGGCCAAGGGGTAGGAAGGCGGCGGTGTGTCCGCATCCCGCTGCTTGTCCTGATGCTGCCCCGACACCACCTTGACCTTGCACGAGCCGCAGGCGCCGCGGCGGCAGGAGAAGGGTACCGGCAGGCCGCTGGCGAGCATGGCGTCGAGCAGCAGCTCCTGGCTGGCTTCGAAGGTTTTGCCCGAGGGCGACAATTCAATGACGTGGCGGCTTTGCATGAGCACCTCGGGGCAAATGGAGGTTCGATTGTTGCTATAGTCCAGGACCAGCAGAACCTCCAGTTTTGGATATTTCATATGGTCCAGCTTCGTAAATGGCAGCCACTGCTCAAACTCGATGGGGCACAGGCTTCGTACCGGCAGATCGTCGAAGGGCTGGTGGCCGCAATCAGCGAGGGTCGCCTGCGCCCTGGCACACCGTTGCCGGGCACGCGGCAGATGGCGCAACTGCTGAACGTCAATCGCAAGACCGTGATCCTTGCTTATGAGGAAGCCGAAACCAAAGGCTGGCTGCAAAGCGTGCAACGCCGGGGCACCTTTGTCAGCCAGCAGCTGGCGCCTGGCACAGCGGCCGTTTGCGGTGCCGTGCGGCCTTTTGCCCTGGCGCTGCCAGAGGAACCCGCCGTTGCCTACTTCAAGGCGAACGAACAGGCTGTAGCCCAGCAAGGGCGGCTGGGGGCCTTGTTCTTCGACAACGGCGCCTGTGACCACCGCCTGCTACCGCAGGCTGTACTGCACCGCTATTACCGCAATGCCTTGCGCAGCAGCTTCAGCAGCAATAGCGTGCGCCACGGCAGCGAGTGCAGCAGCCGCAATCTGCGCAGCGCCTTGGCCGAGATGCTGCGGCACAATCGCAGCCTGAACGTTGGCGCCGAGCATATCTGCCTGACCCAGGGGGTGCAGATGTCGCTGTCCCTGGTGGCCAGTGTGTTGCTCAAGCCGGGTGACGTTGTGCTGGTCGAGCGCCTGAGTTACCCCCCCGCCTGGGAGATCTTCCGTCAGCTGGGTGCCCGCCTGGTGACTGTGGAGCTGGACCATGAGGGGTGCCGGGTCGATCAGCTAGATGCCCTGTGCCGGCAGCACAAGGTGCGGATGATGTACATAACACCCCATCACCAGTTCCCGACCACGGTCAGCCTGCCAGCCGGGCGCAGGCAACAGCTGCTGGAGCTGGCGCGCCAGCATGCCTTTTGCGTGGTCGAAGAAGATTACGACTACGAATACCACTTTGCCGGGCGGCCTTATCTGCCGTTGGCCAGCGACCGCCAGCAGCGGCACGTGGTTTACATTGGCTCACTGTCCAAGCCTTTGGGCAGCACGTTCCGTTGCAGCTATATCGTGGCACCGGTGGAAGTGACAACCGTGCTGGAACGCAGGGCGATGTTGACCCTGGGGCAGGGCGATGCAGTCATGCAGCAGATGTTGGCGGACCTGATCAATGATGGCGAACTGAAGAAGCACTTGCGCCGCGTCAACCGCGAGTACCGGCGCCGGCGCGAAACCTTGTTGGGGTGCTTGCGCGATGCGTTTGGCGAACAGATCAGCGTGCAGGCGCCAGAAGGTGGCCTGGCGCTGTGGGTGAGGTTTGCCGATGAGATCAATGTGGATCAGTTGGTCGACAAAGCGCTGGAACGGGACCTGGTGGTGCGCAGTGGGCGACAGTTTTCACCGTTTGGCCATGCCGAGAATGCCTTGCGCCTGGGGTTTGCTTCGCTGGATGCGGATGAGATTCGGCAGGCGACCCAACGCCTGGCAGACGCCGCGAAAGCGATTGGCAAGGCGCGGTGGCTGTAGGCATGGCCTTGTGTCGCGACAGGGGATGGCACGGGCTTCGCCCGTGTTCGCGGGCAAGCGCGCTCCCACAGTGATCGCGGTGGGCTCAGGATTTGTGCAGGAGGGTTACGCCCCCAAGGGGCGCGAGGCCTCTGGGCCTCAACGCATTCCGTTCGGTTACCGCACATAACCGCATCTCGGCGCCTCAAGCCTGCGCCAGCACCTCCGATAGCAGCACACCCACCCTCGAATCTTCGATCAGAAGTGGTGCCAACAAGGAGTACTGCCCGCATGCTTGCCAACCTGAAAATTCGCACCGGAATGTTCTGGGTGTTGTCGCTGTTCAGCCTGACCCTGCTGTTTTCGACGGCCAGTGCCTGGTGGGCTGCCGTGGGTAGCGACCAGCAGATCACTGAACTGGATCAGACTGCGCACCAGTCGGACCGGTTGAACAATGCGTTGCTGATGGCGATTCGCTCCAGCGCCAACGTGTCTTCGGGCTTTATCGAGCAGTTGGGTGGCCATGACGAGAGTGCAGGCAAGCGCATGGCGCTGTCGGTGGAGCTGAACAACAAGAGCCAGGCGCTGGTCGACGAATTTGTCGAAAACGCCCGTGAACCCGCCCTTCGCGTGCTGGCAACCGAGCTGCAGGCTACCTTTGCCGAATACGCCAAGGCGGTGGCCGGGCAGCGTGAAGCGACCCGCCAGCGTTCGCTGGAGCAGTATTTCAAGGTCAACAGCGATGCCGGTAATGCCATGGGGCGGTTGCAAACCCTGCGCCAGCAGCTGGTGACCACACTGAGCGAACGTGGCCAGCAAATCATGCTCGAGTCCGACCGGCGTCTGGCCCGGGCGCAATTGCTGAGCCTGTGCCTGCTGGGCATGACCGTGGTGCTGGCGGTGCTGTGCTGGGCGTTCATTGCCCAGCGTGTGTTGCACCCCCTGCGTGAAGCCGGTGGGCATTTCCGGCGCATTGCCAGTGGCGACCTGAGCGTGCCGGTGCAAGGGCAGGGTAACAACGAAATCGGGCAACTGTTCCATGAGCTCCAGCGCATGCAGCAGAGCCAGCGCGACACCCTTGGGCAGATCAACGACTGTGCCCGGCAGCTGGACGCCGCCGCCACGGCGTTGAACGCGGTCACCGAGGAAAGCGCCAACAACCTGCGTCAGCAGGGGCAGGAGCTGGAGCAGGCCGCCACCGCCGTGACCGAAATGACCACGGCAGTGGAGGAGGTGGCGCGCAACGCGATCACCACCTCGCAAACCACCAGTGAATCCAACCAGCTGGCTGCGCAAAGCCGCCGGCAGGTCAGCGAAAACATCGACGGCACCGAAGCCATGACCCGCGAGATCCAGACCAGCAGTGCGCACCTGCAGCAGTTGGTGGGGCAGGTGCGGGACATCGGCAAGGTGCTGGAAGTGATCCGCTCGGTGTCCGAGCAGACCAACCTGCTGGCGCTCAATGCTGCCATCGAGGCGGCCCGTGCCGGTGAGGCCGGGCGCGGCTTTGCGGTGGTGGCGGATGAGGTGCGCACACTGGCCTACCGCACGCAACAATCGACCCAGGAAATCGAGCAGATGATCGGCAGCGTACAGGCGGGGACCGAAGCTGCGGTAGCATCCATGCAGGCCAGCACCAACCGCGCCCAGTCGACACTGGACGTGACCCTGGCCTCGGGACAAGTGCTGGAGGGCATCTACAGTGCGATCGGCGAAATAAACGAGCGCAATCTGGTCATTGCCAGTGCGGCCGAAGAGCAGGCTCAGGTGGCGCGGGAAGTAGACCGCAACTTGCTGAACATCCGCGAACTGTCCAACCATTCCGCGGCAGGTGCGCAGCAGACCAGCGAGGCGAGCAAGGCGTTGTCGGGGCTGGTGGGGGAGATGACGGCGTTGGTGGGGCGGTTCAAGGTTTGAGGCGCTGCGCCTGCGTGGAACATTAAGATAAGGTTAAACTTATTTAAAGTTCCCCTTGCGGGTTGACTTCGATACTACGCTTGAATAAAGTTCGACCGCCCCGAGCGCGGGGCCTTTTTTCCCTTCACTGAAGAATTCAATGGACACAGTATCTCGTCGCTGCCTGACCTCTGCCGAATGGCCGGGTCAGGCACTTGAACCGGAACACCGGTCCCGACACCCTGGTCGGGCAAGCCGCGCCAGAGCCTGATGCTCCGCCGTGACTTGCCGCCGCCGGTGTTGGCCGGTTGGAGGCAAGCTCATGAACCTCACGTCATTCGTTTCACATCGCCAGCCTGCGTGCCTTGCGCCGCGGCAGGCCCGCGCCTGGCCGCGGCGTCTGCACGGCTACCTTGACCACCACCAGCACCCCCCAAGTAGTTGCGGGGTGCTGGCGCGTCTTCATGCACGCTTGAGCACCCGCACTTCTCACTGAATAAAAGATATTGAACGGTATCTTTGTGCTCGAACTTTTCACGTTAAAAGTTCGCGGGATAACTATTGCCCTGTGTTTATGAAAAGGAATCAAACCATGGATTGCGCGAGTAGAAAGTTCGCTGCCGACACAACTTCCGACTCTCGGCAGCGGACAGACAACTGTCGGAAAGAACCAGCATTATTCAGCGACCCGACATGCCTTCGTTCACCGCCTGAGTGAAACGTCTGTGTGTCGTGCCGCCGCAGCGGCAGGAGCACAGCAACATGACTGTCAAACACCGTAACACCTCATCGGCCAAGGCCGAACGCGAAACCCGCCTGTCCACCCGCGCCGCCCGTGAAGCGCGCAATGGCCTGGCGGTCACCCTCGCCAACCTCGATGCCAGCGAACAGGGCCTGACCGAGCACGAAGCCGCCAAGCGCCTGGCGCGCGATGGGGCCAACCAGGTTGCCCACGACCCGCAACCCCACGCCCTGGTGCAGCTGCTCAAGGCCCTGAACAACCCGTTCATCTATGTTCTGCTGACCCTGGCCGGGATCAGCTTTGTCACCGACTACTGGCTGCCGGTCAGTGCAGGCGAAGCAGACGACGCCGACCTGACCAAGGTCATCATCATCATGACCATGGTCAGCCTCAGCAGCCTGCTGCGCTTCTGGCAGGAGTACCGCTCGAACAAGGCTGCCGACGCGCTCAAGGCAATGGTGCGCAGTACTGCCACGGTGTTGCGCCGCGAGCAGATCGGGCAAGCCCCGCGCCTGCGCGAAGTGCCCATGGACGAACTGGTGGCCGGCGACATCGTGCAGCTTTCTGCAGGTGACATGATTCCCGCCGATATCCGCCTGCTTGAAGCGCGCGACCTGTTTATCAGCCAGGCCGTGCTCACCGGCGAAGCGTTGCCGGTCGAAAAGTACGACACCTTGGGTAATGTCGCGCAGAAGTCGGCCGCCGAGCATGGCGCACATCAGGACAACCTGCTCGAGTTGCCGAACATCTGCTTCATGGGGACCAATGTGGTCAGTGGCCGCGCCCGCGCCGTGGTGGTGGCGACCGGCCGACGCACCTATTTTGGCTCGCTGGCCAAGGCCATTGCCGGTTCGCGCAGCCAGACCGCTTTTGACCGCGGCGTGAACAGCGTCAGCAGCCTGCTGATCCGCTTCATGCTGGTGATGGTGCCGGTGGTGTTCATGATCAACGGTTTGGTGAAAGGCGACTGGGGTGATGCCTTCCTTTTCGCACTTGCCGTGGCAGTGGGCCTGACCCCGGAAATGCTGCCGATGATCGTCAGCGCCAACCTGGCCAAGGGCGCCGTGGCCATGGCCCGGCGCAAGGTGGTGGTCAAACGCCTGAACGCCATCCAGAACCTGGGCTCCATGGACGTGCTGTGCACCGACAAGACCGGTACGCTCACCCAGGATCGGATCATCCTCGAGCACTCTGTGCGCTTCGACGGCCAAACCGACAAGCACATCCTTGAGCTGGCCTGGCTCAACAGCCATCACCAAAGCGGCATCCGCAACCTGATGGACCAGGCCGTGCTTCATTTCGCCGGCCAGGACCGCCAGTTTCAGGCGCCTTATGCCTACGCAAAGGTCGACGAACTGCCGTTCGACTTCATCCGCCGCCGCCTGTCAGTGGTGGTGAAGAATGCCTTGGGCGATCACCTGCTGGTAAGCAAAGGGGCGGTCGAGGAAATGCTCGCCATCGCCACCCATGTGCAGGAAGGCGACAAGGTCTTTGCCCTCGATCCGTGCCGCCGTCAGCAGTTGATGGCCAGTGTCGATGCCTTCAACCAGGACGGCTTCCGCGTGCTGATGGTTGCCACCCGGGAGATCCCGGCGGCCGAAGGCAAGGCGCAGTATCACACCGAAGATGAGCGCGATCTGGTCATCCAGGGCTTGCTGACCTTCCTCGACCCACCCAAGGAAACGGCCGGCCCGGCCATCGCCGCCTTGCGCGACATGGGCGTGCAGGTAAAGGTACTGACCGGCGACAACCCGGTGGTCACGTCCAAGGTCTGCCGTGAAGTGGGCCTGGCGCCAGGCCAGCCGTTGCTCGGCCAGGACATCGAGGGCATGGACGACGCCACCCTGAAGCTTCAGGTGGAGGAGCGCACCGTCTTCGCCAAGCTCACCCCGCTGCAGAAATCACGGGTGCTCAAGGCCCTGCAGGCCAATGGTCACACCGTGGGCTTCCTTGGCGACGGCATCAACGACGCCGCCGCCCTGCGCGATGCTGACGTCGGTATCTCGGTGGACAGCGGCACCGACATCGCCAAGGAATCGGCCGACATCATTTTGCTGGAAAAGAGCCTGATGGTGCTCGAGGAGGGCGTGCTCAAAGGCCGCGAAACCTTCGGCAACATCATGAAGTACCTGTGCATGACTGCCAGTTCCAATTTCGGCAACGTGTTCTCGGTCCTGGTGGCCAGTGCGTTCATTCCGTTCCTGCCGATGCTGGCGATCCACTTGCTGCTGCAGAACCTGATGTATGACTTTTCCCAGCTGTCGCTGCCCTGGGACCGCATGGACAAGGCGTTCCTCAGCAAGCCACGCAAATGGGATGCCCGCAACATCGGCCGCTTCATGTTGTGGATAGGTCCTACGTCGTCGATCTTCGACATCACCACGTTCGCCCTGATGTGGTACGTGTTCGCCGCCAACAGCGTCGAAATGCAGGCGCTGTTCCAGTCGGGCTGGTTCATCGAGGGCTTGCTGTCACAGACGCTGGTCGTGCACATGCTGCGCACTCGCAAGGTACCGTTCTTCCAGAGCACCGCTGCATTGCCGGTGGTATTGGCAACGGGGCTGGTCATGGCATTGGGTATCTATATCCCGTTCTCCCCGGTGGGCGCGATGGTTGGCCTGGTGCCGCTGCCGTGGGAGTACTTCCCTTGGCTGGCCGCCACCCTGCTGGGCTACTGCGTGGTTGCCCAAGCCATGAAGACCCTCTATATCCGCCGTTTCGGCCAGTGGTTCTGAGCGATGCAAGGAGAGCAGACCATGCGAGTACTGATTTGTGCAGGACGCAACTACGCCGACACCCGACGCTGCCGCCAGGCCTTGGACGACGTCCAGCGCCAGCGGCCGATCCGGGTGTTGATCCACGGCGGCAGCCAGTTTCTTGGAGGGGAAATCGAAAGCTGGGCGCGCGAGCATGGCGCCGATCTGGTGCGTTACCCGCCAAACTGGCAGCTGCACGGCAAGCAGGCCGAACGCTTGCGCAACCTGTTCATGCTCAACGACAGCCGCCCTGACCTGTTGCTTGCCTTGCCCGGTGGCGATGACACCGAGGAGCTGCTGGCCAGGGCCCGTGGCGCCGAGGTTCAGGTGATGTGCGCCAGGCAACCGCGCCAGCCCGAGCGGGGCGATTGCAGCTAATGCAAGCGCCTGGGGCCGTACGGCACCTGCGGGCTTGCCCGCGAAGCAGGCGCCTCGGTTTCACGGCCTCAAGCTTTGCGCAGCCGCCCTGGGCGGCTGCTTAGCCTGGCTGCGCCGCCAGATCGTTACTGACGTTGCGCCCCAGCACCAGCACGGTGACAAAGCCACAGCCCACCAGCGCCGTGGCCAGGCTCAGCAGTACCGCAGTGCCCAGATGGTCCACGACTTGCCCGCCGAAGAACGAGCCCACGGCAATGATCACCTGGAACAGGGCCACGAACAGCGGCATGCCACGTTCGACATCCTTGGGCGCCACGACAAACATCCAGATATTGGCACAGGCCGGGAACGCACCGAAGGCAAAGCCCCACAGTGCGATCAGCATCGCGGCACCTGTCATGCCGGTGGCGAAGTGCGGGAACAGGGCGGTGCTGACTGCGATCATGAGCGCGACCAGCATCAGGGTATGCCGCACGCTGCGGTTGGCCGCAAAGCCGGCGAAGATGTTGCCCATGAAGCCGGCCACGCCATACAGCAGCAACAATGAACCGATCGTAGGCCCGTCAAAGCCGGCATTCTGTTTGAAGAACGGTGCGACGTAGGTGTACGCCGCAAAGTGCGCCAGGCCGATCAGCAACACGGCGATCAAACCGACCCGTGCTTGCGGGTTGATGAACAACGCCGGCAGGTCGCGGATGCGAATGGCCTTTTCCGGCATCAGCCGCGGCAGCAGGAAGACCTGAGCCAGCAGCACCGGTACGCCTACCAGTGCAGTGACCAGGAACGTCATGCGCCAGCCCATCAGGCCACTCAGCCAGGTGCCGACAGGCACGCCCACTACCGTCGCCAGGGTTACGCCCGCCATGATGATGGAGTTGGCTTTGGCTACGCCCATCCCGTCAGGTGCCAGGCGGCCGCTGAGGGCGATGGCTGTCGCCCAGAAGCCGCCGATACTGATACCCAGTAGCACACGGCCGACCAACAGCAGGTTGAAGTCGCCGGCGTAGGCCACGATGGCGTTGGCGATGATCATGATCAGCGTCAGGCCGATCAGCAGGTAGCGCCGGTCCAGCGCGCCGACGCCTACGGAAATCAACGGGGCGGCTAACGCAGCCATGATGCCGGGCAGGGTCACCATCAGGCCGGCAAGGCCTGCACTGATGCCCAGGTCGCTGGCCACATCGTTCAGCACCCCCACCGGGAGGAACTCACTGGTGACCAGGGCGAAAGCACCCACGGCTACCGAGAGGATTGCCAGCCATTGCTGGGTCACGCTTTGTTGGCTGTGTTCGGGAAGGCCGCGAGGGGCCTGGCTGTTGCTTGGCATGGGTTAGGTTCCATGAGGGATCTCGCCTGTAGCAGGCGCAGGAGCGGGGGGATTTGCAGGGGATTGTAGAGGCGGCCTTGCCTGGCCGACAGGCAGGCCGCTCGATAGTAATCATCAGTGCAATCGATGAAACGTCTTGTGGAGAGCGCGCTGTCAGCGACTACGCCCTACCGGTACCGCACCGGTGCAGGCCATGGCAATTTGCAGCCTGCAGCGTCAGCTTCTCTTTCCTGCGTCGTATACCGGGGTGCCCAGCGAGTGATCGAACGCACCGTACGGGCGTCTCCGTCGGCTACTTTTGCTGTTGCTCACCCTCCACCCACTGCTGGTAGGTGATGCGGCTGATGTGCTCAGTACGATAGTCGTCGAGAAAGCGGTTGTGCTTGTTTTCTTCGGTGTGATGATGACGGAAGCCACACTTCGCCTGGGCAGCCTGTGACTGGCTGTTGTCAGTGTAGTAGCCACACCACAGCGCCTGCAGTTTCAGGGTTTCGAAGGCGTGGCGCATGACTTCCCGCACAGCCTCCGGAACCAGGCCTTTGCCCCAGTAGGGAACCCCGATCCAGTAGGAAATTTCACCTTCTTGTTCACTGATCTCGAAGTTGCTGTTACTGCCAGTCAGCAGGCCGACACAGCCTACGGCACGTTGATTCTGCTTGAGTTCAAGGGCGTACACTTCGGGGTGGTTGAACACTTCGCGAATGACCTCGCGGCTGTGCTCCACACTGGTGTGCACAGGCCAGCCCGCAACGGGACCGACGCGCTCGTCCTTGGCATATTCGTACAAATCAGCAGCGTCGCTCTCCAGCCAAGGGCGAAGCAGCAAACGTTCGGTTTCCAATTTCATGTCCTGTACTCGTGTCTGGTCCGTGGGCCAGCGTATGGCCGACTGGCCACGCGGTAAACGTCACTAACTTGGCATTATCGGTACTTTTCGAAACTGCGCGGGTGCTTGATGTTAGGCTGTTGGCTCTATCTGGTGGTGGTACCGAGTACGATGCATCACATTCCGAAACTTTACGCGGCTGGTGATCCGATCCAGACAGGTGAAAGCACGCTTGCCGATGGGCAGGGGGCGCCACTGTCATTCGGTCATGCCTATCTGACACTGCTTGTGTGCCTGTCCGGGGCTGCCCGTTTCACGCTGAACTTCAAAGAACATGCTGTCAGGCGCGCAGATGTGCTGGTGCTGGCCGAAGACACCATAGCCTTGCTCAAATGTCGCTCACGATGCTTCAAGGTGTTTTTCTGCCTGATACCACAAGCACTTGCTGCCGAGGTCGCCTACCCACTGCCCAATTCATTGTTCGTCTTTCTGCACGACCATCCGCACTGTGTACTTGCCGAAAGCGAGAGGCCGCTGCTGGAAGGGTGGCTGAGGCAGATGCGCGATATTGTGCGGTGCTGTGCCACTTATCAGCACATCATGCTGCGCAACCAGCTGCAGAACCTTTTCCTGAAGATTGCCGAGCAGCTTCCCGTGTTACCGACAGCAGGCAGGGCGTTCAGCCGCAAGGAAGCGCTGAGTTGGCGATTCTGGGAGCTGGTAGGCAAACACAGCACCCGGCAGCGCGAGGTTAAGTTCTATGCCGACGCGCTTAACATCACCCCGTTCTATCTGTCGCAACTGACAAAGGTGTATTTCAATGCAAGCCCGAAAGGTTTGATCGATCGGCAGGTGACCCTGGAAATCAAGGCACTGCTTTCCTACAGTAATGACGCTGTCGGGCAAATTGCCGATGCGCTCAATTTTGCCGACGCGTCTTACCTGTGCCGCTATTTCAAACGTCAGACCGGTTTTTCGCTTTCCAGCTACCGCAGGCAAGCGCAGAACGTGCAAGGGCATGGCTGACGCTTGCACAGCGGCGCCTGCCGAGGGCGCTTAGCAGCGTGCTCGGCAGGCACGGTATGCTATGGCGAGACCAGCACATCACACTGCGATTCGTTCAGTACATGCTTGGTGACGCTGCCCACCAGCAGTTCCTCCAGCGCGCTTGCCCCCTGCTTGCCGACCACGATCAGGTCGCACTCCAGCTCCTGTTCCTGCTCGGCTATGCGCCAGCCAGGGTCACCGTGCACCAGGATCTGCCGTGCATCGGCCAGGCCGGCAGCCTCACTCAGCGCCGCGAGCTGTACTTGTGCATCCTTGCGGATGACATTGCGGTAGTGGGTGAGGGTGTCGTGGTCGAGGTGGGCGAAGCGCACGCTGGCTTCGAACGGGGCTTCGTACACATGCAGCAGAATGATCTCTGCTTGCGGGGCAATGGCCTTGGCCAATTCGAGGGTGCGCAGTGAAACGGACGAAAAATCGACTGGCACCAGCACGGTACGGTAGGCATCACGAGGGGCCGGCTTGACCACCAGCAAAGGGCAGGGCATGCGGTTGAGCAGTTTCTGCACAGTTGAACCCAACAGCAGGCGCCGCGCCACGCTCTGGCCCCTGGCCCCACACACCAGCAGGTCGCTGTGCTTGTCCTGCACCACCCGGTTGATCTCCGTGATCACCGAGCCGCTGGCGACCTGTACGCCAGCGGAGATACCGTAACGCTGGAACAGCAGCGCTGCCAGTGCGTGGGTTTTCTCGCCTGCGCAATCCAGTACGCGTTTCAACAGATCGTCATCAGGCGTCACCAACTGTTTGAGGCGCTCGAAGGGTGCCGGGTTGGCAACGTAGAGCAGGTCCAGCGAGGCCTGTTGCGCATCGCTCAGGTAGGCCGCGCGCTCAGCGGCGTTGCGGGCATGTGGGGAAAGGTCGGTGGCAACCAGTATGTGTTTCATCGGGTTCATGTGGGGCTCCTTGGCCAAGGCCGCGCACAGCGATCAAGCGGTAAACCTTGAGCACTGTGCGCCTGGCGGTGCTTGAGTCATTCCTTGCGTGCAGCCATCGTCGCGCGAACCCGGCGCGAGGGCTTGATCTGGGTCAATGGCGTGTAGGTGTAGCGGCAGGTCATGCCGGCAACAGCACTGCCGGTGTAGCTGAAAGGCTGATTACCCAGGGCTGGCGGGCCGCCTCATTACTGTCTTGACCCTCAGCCTCTCAGCCCAGATTTCCCAGTGGCTTCTGCCATGAAACCGCATTAACTGTCGCAGCGCTGTCGGCCCTGCAACAGCAGCAGTTCGGTGAGCGTGTCCATGGCCGGTGTTGCCTGGCTGCCTTTACGGGTTACCAACTCGTAGGGGTCGCTGACCGAGGCCATGCTCAAGGGCAGTATGCTGACCTGTTGATTCATTGCACATTGCTGGGCCACGTCGATCGACACCAGCGCAACGAAGTCAGGACGGTTTTGCAACAGCGACAAGGTCGCCAGGATCGAAGTGGTTTCAACCAGGTGCAGCGGGAAGCGCAGCCCGGCATCGTGAAATTCGCGCTCCAGTTGCACGCGCATGGGCATATTGGCCCGGTAGACGATCCAGCGGCTCTCGGCCAGGTCGGCAAGGCTCAGGCTTGGCGCATGCTTGAGCGGGTGGTCGATGTTGGCGATGACCGCCAGTGTCTCATCCTGGACAAAGGTGCTGGCGAACAGCTGCGGCGTATTGCTGACACTGGTGCGGCACAGGGCGATGTCCAGGCGGCCGCTCTCGATCTGCGTCAGCAGCGACTGGCTGGTGTCTTCGATGATTTCGAACGACATCTGTGGCTGGATGCTGGCCAGCTGTGACACCGCCTTCATCAGCAACGGCACCGCGCCCATGATCGCCCCCACAGCCAGCCGGCCGCCGACCCCACGCAGGATTGCATCCAGATCGTGCCGCAGGTTGGCGATGTCGGTCTGTAACAGGCGTGCGTAGCGGATGGCGCAGTGTCCGGCGGCCGTGGGCTCCAGGCCTCGGTTGGTGCGGTTGAACAGCACAGTGCCGAAGGTGGTTTCGATTTCCTGCAAGGCCTTGCTGGCACCAGGCTGGGTAAGCCCGACGCTGCTTGCTGCACCGAGCAGCGAGCGGTGCTCGTCCAACTCGATCAACAAGCGCAGGTGGCGGGCGTGCAGGCGGGACATGATCGAATTGAGCGATGGGGTCATCTGGTATTCGTCCTGGTTATACCGATATGGATTGTTCTCAATACCATGGCCAGCCGCGCATTCCTATACTGGCGCTGCACAGTGTCGCATCCAGTGCGGCTGAAACGCCCAGAACAATAAAGCCAGGAGCCTGCCAAGCCTTATGTCCCTGATCAACTACATCACCCAGATCCAATTCGATATCGGTGCCATTGCCTGCCTGCCCGCCGAATGTGAGCGCATTGGTATAACCAGGCCTTTGATCGTGACCGACCGTGGCGTGCGTGCCGCCGGTATCGTCGATGCAGCGTTGAACACCTTCGCCAGCGACACGGCACAACTGCCGATCTACGACGGTACGCCACCCAATCCCAACGAGCATGCCGTGCGTGAGGCCGTGGCCATGTTCAAGGCATATGGCTGTGATGGCATCATCGCCATTGGCGGTGGCTCGGCAATCGACCTGGCCAAGGGGGTGGCTGTGTGTGCCCGGCACGACGGCCCGTTGAAGGGCTTTGCGGTGATCGAGGGCGGCCTGGCCCGGATCACCCCGGCAACTGCGCCGGTGATTGCCGTGCCGACTACAGCCGGCACGGGGAGCGAGGTCGGGCGCGGTGCCATCCTGATACTCGATGACGGGCGCAAGGTGGGGGTGATCTCGCCCCATGTGGTGCCCAAGGCCGCCATCTGTGACCCGGCACTGACCCTCGGGTTGCCGGCTCAACTCACGGCTGCCACCGGCATGGACGCGATTGCCCACTGCCTGGAAACTTTCATGGCACCTGCCTTCAACCCGCCTGCCGACGGCATTGCCCTGGACGGCCTGTGGCGGGCCTGGCGCTTCATCGAACGAGCCACCCGCGAGCCGGGCAACCTGGACGGGCGCATCAACATGATGAGCGCATCGCTGCAAGGTGCGCTGGCCTTCCAGAAAGGCCTGGGCTGCGTGCACAGCCTTAGCCACGCGCTGGGCGGGATCAACCCGCGCCTGCACCACGGCACCCTCAATGCGATCTTCCTGCCTGCCGTCATCCGCTTCAACCGCACGGCCGAAACGGTGGTGAATGAACACAAGATGCAACGCATCGCCCAGGCGATGGGGCTGGCCGATGACAGCCAGATCGAAGATGCCATTCGCGACATGACCCGTACGCTGGGCCTGCCGACCGGCCTTGGCGAACTGGATGTCAACCCGGACCTGTTCCCGCGCATCGTCCAGGGCGCGTTGGCCGATCACAGCCACCGCACCAACCCACGTGAGGCATCTGCCGAGGACTACCAGTGGCTGCTTGAAGCGTCCATGTAAGCCGTTACCTGCTGTTCAACCAATAACAACAAAAGTGAACGCCCATGAATACCAAATATGCGCAACCCGGGCTTGCCCGCGAAGCTGAAGCGGTCGCCAGCTCGAACCCGTTCAGAAAGTACCAGGTCATCACCGTCAGCCTGTTGTTGGTGATCGGCATCATCAACTACGTCGACCGCAGTGCGCTGTCGATTGCCAATACGTCCATCCAGCGCGACATGGGCATCACGCCGTCACAGATGGGCATTCTGCTGTCGGCGTTTTCCCTGGCGTATGCCTTTTCGCAACTGCCCTTGGGCATGATCATCGACCGCCTGGGCAGCAAGATTTCCCTGGGGGCGGCCCTGCTGGGCTGGTCGGTGGCACAGACGGCTTCTGGCCTGATCAACAGTTTTTCTGCATTCATCGGGCTCAGGGTGGTGTTGGGGATTGGCGAGGCGCCGATGTTCCCGTCGGCGGCCAAGGCGCTGGCAGAGTGGTTCGAGGCCGAGAAGCGGGGGACGCCGACCGGCATCGTGCTGTCATCGACCTGCATCGGGCCGTGTCTGGCGCCGCCGTTGCTGACGCTGCTGATGGTCACCTGGGGCTGGCGCGGCATGTTCATCGTCACCGGAGTGTTCGGCATTCTGGTTGCCGCCTGCTGGTTCGCCTTCTACAAAAGCAAGGCGCGGTACCTGGCTGAACTGCCTGCCGAGGCGCGTGAGCAACTGCTGGCGGCCCAGGCGCATAAACAGGCGGTGCCAAGCGCCAGGCCCAGTGTGCAGGCACAACTGGCGGCGTGGGCCGAACTGTTCCGCCACAAGAGCACCTGGGGCGCAGTACTGGGCTTCATGGGGGTGATCTACATGCTGTGGCTGCACCTGACCTGGCTGCCGGGCTACTTCGAGCGCGAGCATGGCTTGAGCCTGTACCAGACCGCCTGGGTGGTTTCGCTGGCCTATGTGTTCGGCGCGTTGGGCACCATTGTCGCGGGCCGCATCTGCGACCGCCTGGTGAAGCACGGTGCCAGTGTGCTGGGTAGCCGCAAGCGGGTTGTAGTGACTGCGTTGTTCGCGGCGGCTGCATTCACCGTTCCCCTGTCGTTCGGTAGCGGCTTTCTGCTCAGTGTGGCGCTGCTGTGTTGCGCACTGTTCAGCGTGAACATGGCCAGCTCTACCGCATGGATGATCGCCAACACCGTGGTCGATAGCCAGCGCGTGGCCTCGTTTGGCTCGATCCAGAACTTCGGCGGCTACCTGGCAGGCTCTGTGGCGCCCATCGTGACCGGGTTCAGCATTCAGCAGACCGGGTCCTTCGCTTCGGCATTCCTGATCAGTGCTGCCGTGGCCGCGGTTGCTGCGATGGCTTATGTGTTGTTGTTGAAGCAGCCGGTTTCCACTGATCGCTGAGCATGCACCTGCAGGCGGATTTCATCAGGCATTTCAATAACAATTTGTGATGATGGGCATCATGACAATATATTTATCATTATCAATTTCAGGCCATAGCATCTGTTGCCCGCCATCGCCTATCTCATGAGGTCTTGATGAACCGTTCGCTCTTCGTACACCAACGCACTGCAGCCTTGCTACTGCAACACTGGCGCAGCGGTGACCTGCTGACGGAACTGCCCGCCAGCCTCAAGCCCGAGACATTGAAACAAGGCTATGACAGCCAGGACCAGTTGTTTGCTGCTGCCGCAGGCCCGCGCGCCGGGTGGAAGCTGGGCGTCGGCAGCCCAGCTGGCATGCGTGCAGGCAAGTTGTCGCGGCCCTTGATTGGCCAGTTGGAAGCAGGGCGTTGCCATGCCGATGGCGCACATATCCAGCTGCCAGCGGTTACGCCGGTGACCATCGAATGCGAAATTGCCTTCGTGCTGGACCGGGATATTCCTCCGCAAGCCGGGCGCGTACCGGTGAGTGAGGATATTCGCGCCACGTGCGTCACCTTTGAAGTAGTGCGTTCGCGCTTTGTCGACCGCAAGGCTGTCGGCTGGCCAAGTTTTGTGGCTGACAACGTGGGGTTTGAAGCATTGGTGGTCGGCAATAGCCTGGGCGCCGGTATCAATGTGGCGTTGCTCGCCGACCTGGCCGAAACCACCGAGGTGCATGTGGATGGCCAACGACGCGCCGGTGGCTTGTCTGGCGATGCGGCCACCGACCCGCTGGTGTCGCTGGCTCACCTGTACGCGCACGCTGCCGAGCGTGGCCAGACCTTGAAGGCCGGGGATGTGGTGACCACCGGGGCCATGTGCCAGCCGTTCGACCTGCATGAAACAGGCCACCAGGTCAGCGCCAGGTTCCTTGGCCAGACCCTGACGTTCACGCTGTAACGGCCGACCATTGCTCGAACGCTGCCAGCATTCTTTGCCGGGTCTGTGGGTCGGCGGGGATCAGGTGTTCGATGCGCAGTGACTGCACGGTGACATCCTGCGGCATGCCAAAGGTGGTGAACGTGGACAGGAACCGCAACTCGCCATACGGGGTGTTCACGCGGGTCAGCAGCAGAGGGGTGGCTGTCGTCATCAGGCACGGGCTCGACGGGGCCGGCAAGTCGCGCAAGCGCGCTGCCAGTGCCGGATTGCCTGCGGCCTCCCTGGATGCACGTTGCCAGGCTGCAGCGCGGATTTCCGGCGCGTTGGCCAGGTGATCACCCAGGCCACCGGGGCACAGCAGTGTCTGCAGCAGGTTGAGGCCGGTTGCCGGCTGTGCGCTGACACCGGCCATCGCCAGCAGCAGCCCGGTACTGGCGTTGGCGGCGATGACGTCCCAGTGGCTGTCGATGACAATCGCCGGAGCGGGGTTGTTCACCTGCAGAATATGCTCGATGGCAGTATTCACCAAGGCCAGTTCAGGCGCATCGAGTGGCGTGGCGGCGTAGCGGGGCGCGTATCCTGCAGCAACGAACACTTCGTTGCACCGCTCCAGCGGCGCATCCAGGGCCGAGAGAAGGGCATGCAACGTGCCTGGGCTGGCCTTGGCGCGTCCTGTTTCCACACAGCTCAGATGACGCTGTGACAGCCCCGTCAGCAGCGCCAGCTCCAGCTGGCTGAGGTTGGCCTGACGGCGCAGTTCGCGAAGATGCTGGCCCGCTGAGATGTGCGGGGCAGGGGTGCTGCGATGGAACAGATGCTGATTCATGCGTTGCCCTGATCGTCCTTGAGTGCAATGTCCATGACCTCACGGGTCATTGAGTGCAAGCAACCCTATCACTACTGTGCCGGCAAACCCTATCAAGGAGAGCTATATGGGCTTGCGTATCTGCGCGCTGGCAATACTGGTGCTGTTTTCGCTGTATACCGGCTGGACCATGCTGATTGCCGAGCAATCGCTGCTGGCATTCGGGCTGGCACTGCTGGCGCAGCCGGACACGGCCCAGGTGGTCACCGACCTGTACCTGATGGCCGGGCTGGCCGGTTGCTGGATGGTGAGAGACAACCGCATGCGCGCCAGCGCCGGGATCGCGGTGCTGCCTTACCTGCTGCTGACCGTCGTGTTCGTTTCGCTGGGGCCGTTGCTGTACCTGGTGATCAGAGGCGTTGCCGAGGGGCGCCAGCCATGAGCAGTGCCTTGCAGGTCTATGCGCTGTGTGTGGTGATGCTGTTCCTCAAGATGTTCCTGGTTTCCTGCTATCAGGGCTATCACCGCTTGCGCTTCGTCGCGTTCACCAACCCGGAGGACGCTGCCGTGTTCGGGCGCGTCGCCCAGGCCGCAGAACGCCCGCAGGTGATACGGGCTGCCAAGGTATGGGCCAACGACCTGGAGAACATTCCCCTGTTCTTTGCCCTCGGCGGGCTGGCTGTTGCGCTGGAAGCCGCCACGCTACCGGTGTTGTGGCTGAGTGTGGTGTTCACGGTTGCCAGGATCCTGCACACGCTGGCCTACCTGCGCGGTTTGCAGCCTTGGAGAACGTTGTTCTATGGCATCGGGGTCATTTGCCTGCTGGGATTCTGCTTACTCATCACCGCGAGAATAGGCGGCTGAACCAAAATATTGCATGAGTCATCTTGATGCTTTCACATAGCAGTACTAATACTTAAGCACTGCCGAAGGGGATGATCATGCAGACACGCTTCGTTGTGGTTCCCGCAGTGCCACTCAAGAAAGAGGCTTATCCTCGGCGGCTTGGCTTTCCCGCCGCACTGGGGGAGGGTTACGACCTCTACGACACCCAAGACAAGATGCGTCTGAGCCTGAACTTTTCCACCCGTGCCCAAGCCGAGTTCGAATGTGCATGCCGCAACCGCTGTGCGGATGCCGGTGATGCAGGTCTTGCCGGCATCGGTTGATCGCCTGCAGTGGCCAGGTTGTTGTTCCTGGTGCTGCGTTACAGGGTCTTCGCGCTTGCCGGTTTGCCTGAACGGTTGAAACCCTGCGCGTCTAAAAAGTGCCGGCTAATGGGCGAGCGGTGCTTTGGCCTCGTACGGCCGTCATCCAATCGGCAGATTCAAGCGTTAGCGTTGAGGCCGGAGCCGTTTCAGGGTTCCAGCTCGGCGCCTGATGGCACAGTCAATAAGCTCTACCGCGCGGCCTGCCATTCAATAGTCACAAAGTTGTAACACAGCTGATGCAAAGTGTGCCGGCCATCACATGGAGCACATTTTGATGAAACGCCTGATGAAGTCTGCTGCACTCGCCGTTGCCGTTTCCCTTTGCGCCACCTCGGCAGCCTTTGCTGCAGAAAACGTTCGGTTGACCGGTTCGGGCGCCAGCTTCCCTGCACCGATCTACCTGACCTGGTTCAAGGACTTCAGCAAGAACACGGCTGGCGTCACCGTCGATTACCAGTCCAAGGGCAGCGGCGCGGGCGTTCAGGACTTCCTGAACAAGACCGTCGACTTCGCCGCCAGCGACTCGGCCATGAGCGAAGCAGACATTGCCAAGGTTGGCGAAGGCGTGCAGTTGCTGCCAATGACCGCCGGTGAAATCGTCCTGGCTTACAACCTGCCGGGTAACCCTAAAGGGCTGAAGCTGCCGCGCGACGTCTACTCCAATATCTTCCTCGGCAAGATCACCCAGTGGAACGACCCGCAAATCGCGGCGGCCAACCCTGACCTGAAGCTGCCTGCCACCCCGATCACCGTGGTCGTGCGTGCCGACTCCAGCGGCACCACTGCCGTCTTCACCAAGCACCTGTCGGCCATCAACGCTGACTTCAAGCAAGGACTGGGCGAAGGCAACACCGTCAACTGGCCGGCCACCGACAAGTTCATCAAGTCGCCGAAGAACGACGGCGTAAC
Organism: Pseudomonas sp. FW305-E2; assembly: GCF_058782925.1. NCBI lineage: Bacteria > Pseudomonadati > Pseudomonadota > Gammaproteobacteria > Pseudomonadales > Pseudomonadaceae > Pseudomonas > Pseudomonas sp. FW305-E2. Next base: position 104,715 of record NZ_JBYSYE010000012.1, read on the forward strand.
CGCCACTGTCCGCCAGACCCCGGGCGCCATCGGCTACATCGAGTACGGCTTCGCCAAGCTGGCCAAGGTCGACTTCGCCATGTTGCAGAACAAGGCTGGCCAATACGTCGTGCCGAATGCCGAGAGCGGTGCTGAAGCACTGGCGGCGGTGAACATGCCGGAAAACCTGGTGGCCTGGCTGCCTGACCCGGACGGTGCCAAGTCCTACCCGATCACTTCCTATACCTGGATGATTTTCCGCAAGGACAACGGCAACCCGGAAAAAGCCAAGGCCATGCGTGAAATGGTCGAGTACAGCCTGACCAAAGGCCAGACCATCGCCGACTCGATGGGTTACATCCCGCTGCCGCCGTCGGTAGTCGACCAGGTGCGTAAAGCGTCCGCCAACATCCAGTAATACCCAGGCGCTCCCGGTATCGGCATGAAGCCATGCCGGGGGTGTTTGTCCCTTGTCCCGGAACTCGCCAATGAACACTCCTTTTGCCATACCGGATAACCCCGACTCCGCGTGCCAGCCACCGTCTGCGAAAGACTTTCTGGTCGATCGCACCTTCCGTGCGCTTGCGCGCATTGGCGTGGTGCTGGTACTGGCGCTGGTCTTCGCGCTGGTCTACGAAGTCGGCCGCAAGGCACTGCCCGGCATTGAAAAGCACGGTTTTGACGTGTTGTTCGGCAGCGTCTGGGACGTTAACCAAGGCAAGTACGGTATTCTGCCAGCGATCTGGGGTACGCTGTACAGCGCCTTGATCGCCCTGTTGATCGCCGGTTTCTTCGGCGTCAGCATGGCCATTTTCCTGACCCAGGATTTCCTTCCGGCCAAGCTTGCCGCGGTGTTTCGCACCATCGTCGAGTTGCTCGCCGCCATCCCCAGCGTGGTGTACGGCCTGTGGGGCATCTATGTGGTCATCCCGGCGATTCGCCCGCTGACCGCCTGGCTGAACAGCGAGCTGGGCTGGATCCCGTTTTTCGGCACTTCCCTGAGTGGCCCAGGCCTGCTGCCTGCGGCGTTGGTACTGGCGATCATGATCCTGCCGACCATCGCGGCGGTTTCCCAGGATGCGCTGACCAGCGTACCGATGAAAACCAAGCAGGCTGCCTACGGCATGGGGACCACCCACTGGGAAGCCATCCTCAAGGTGATGGTGCCCTCGGCGGCTACCGGCATCTTCGGCTCGCTGGTGCTCGGCCTGGGCCGTGCACTCGGTGAAACCATGGCGCTGGCCATGCTGGTCGGCAACGCCAACACCATCTCCCTGTCCTTGTTCGCACCGGCCAACACCCTGGCGGCGCTGTTGGCGCTGAACTTCCCGGAAGCCGGCCCGAACGAGGTCGAAGTGCTGATGTACGCGGCACTGGTACTGATGTTCATCACCCTGCTGGTGAACGTCCTCGGCTCGATGATCATGCTCTACGCTCAGCGTGGTAACAAACAATGACTGACCTGACGACCCCTGTAGCCGCGCTGCCCAGCCTGCAGCGCAAGCTGGAAGGCCGCGCCCTGCGCAGCCTGGTATTGACCACCCTGGCATGGTTCGCGGCACTGGTGGCCAGCGTGCCGCTGATTTCCGTGCTGTACATGCTGATCACTCGCGGCGGGGCACGCCTTAACCTGGAAGTGTTCACCGAGCTGCCGCCGACTGGCTTCGAGATGGGCGGTGGTTTCGGTAACGCCATGGCCGGTACCTTCGTCATGGTCGGCATTGCCGCCGCCATCGCTGTGCCGGTCGGTATCCTGGCAGCGGTGTTCCTGGCCGAGCTCGGCCCCGACAGCAAGCTGGCCAACGCTGCGCGCTTTGCCGCCAAGATGCTCACTGGCCTGCCCTCGATCCTGGCCGGGGTGTTTGCCTACGCCCTGGTGGTGATGACCACCGGTACCTACTCGGCACCGGCAGGCGGCGTGGCGCTGGCGGTATTGATGCTGCCGATCGTGGTGCTCACCGCTGAAGAGTCGATGAAGATGGTGCCCAAGATCATGAAGGACGCCGCCTACGGCATGGGCTGCACCCGTGCCCAGGTCATCTGGAAGATCGTTCTGCCCACCGGCCTGCCGGCCATCCTTACCGGGGTGATGCTGGCCGTGGCTCGCGCCGCTGGCGAAACCGCGCCACTGCTGTTCACCGCGTTGTTCAGCAACTACTGGATCTACCACGACGGCGACCTGGCGGTGATGAACCCCACAGCCTCGCTTGCGGTACTGATCTACAACTTCTCCGGCATGCCGTTCGACAACCAGCTGGAGCTCGCCTGGGCGGCCTCGCTGGTGCTGGTAATGATCGTGCTGGTCATCAACATTTTGAGCCGAGTCTTCGGCAAGCCCAAGTATTGAGAAAGGGAGCATCCAACTTGAACGTATCCACTGCGCAAAGAGCCGCTCCCATGGTCAGCGAAGCCCCCATCGTCATGGACTGCAAGCTCGACAAGATTTTCTACGGTAACTTCATGGCCGTGCGTGACAGCCATGTGCCGATCAGGAAAAACGAGATCACCGGTTTCATCGGCCCTTCGGGCTGCGGCAAGAGTACCGTGCTGCGTAGCTTGAACCGTATGAATGACCTGGTGAAGGGTTTCCGTTTCGAAGGCCATGTGCACTTCCTTGGGCAAGATGTCTACGGCAAGGGTGTCGACCCTGTTGTAGTACGCCGCTATATCGGCATGGTGTTCCAGCAGCCCAACCCGTTCTCGATGAGCATCTTCGACAATGTGGCCTTCGGCCTGCGCCTGAACCGCTACAAAGGCGACTTGGGCGATCGCGTGAAGCACGCCTTGCAAGGCGCCGCGCTGTGGGACGAAGTGAAGGACAAGCTCAAGGTCAGCGGGCTGTCACTGTCCGGTGGCCAGCAGCAGCGCCTGTGCATCGCCCGTGCCATCGCCACCGAGCCGGAAGTGCTGTTGCTGGACGAGCCCTGCTCGGCACTCGACCCGATTGCCACCCGCCGCGTGGAGGAGCTGATGGTCGAGCTGAAAAAGGACTACACCATCGCCCTGGTGACCCATAACATGCAGCAGGCGATTCGTGTGGCCGACACCACCGCGTTCTTCTCGGTGGATATTTCCCAGGGCACCCGCACCGGCTACCTGGTCGAGATGGGCCCGACCGCGCAGATTTTCCAGAACCCGCGTGAGCAACTGACCAGCGACTACATCAGCGGCAAGTTCAGCTAAGCCATACAAGCTCAAGGTGGCCGGGTGTTGCAGCCAGGAAGGTTGCAACCCCCGGCCGCGTTACCTTCCGTTAAAGTGTTACCCGGGATTACCAATGCGAGCGACGCGTCGTCTTGATCTGTCAGCGGTAGAGCGCGCACTGCGCGAGGTGCAGGGCCGTTTTGCCGAACTCAGCCAGCATTTCACCGAACCGCGGGACCCGTTTACCGACGAGGTGCTGCTGAATGTGGTTGAAGGCTATGCGCTGATTGACGACTATGTCGCTCGCGGTATCGACCTGTTCGACCTGCAACAGCTGAACCTGATGCTGGAAATCAATGCCACCGTGCTATGCGGCAGCGATCCGGCCCGTCGCCTGGAATTCGCCCCGCACCTTGCGGCAACCGAAGCGCACTTTTTCAACAACGTGGAAGGTGGCATCAAGGATTTGTACAACTGGTACTGCGCGTACCGCAGCGATTCCATCTGGAAGCGGGCAGCGGGTGTGTATGTACGGATCCTCAGCAAGCCGCAGCTGTTCATCGAAGGCAACAACCGCACGGGTTCGCTTATTGTCAGCTATTTGTTGATGCGTGCCGGGCTGCCGCCATTCGTGCTGTCGCTGGACAACGCCGAGGGTTACTTCAACCCGTCCTCGGTCATACGCAACTCCGCCAAACACGGTGTCAAGGCTTTGTACGAACTCCCCAAGATCAAGAAAAAGTACGCCGCGTTCCTGGAAGCGAAGGCGCCTGAGCCCGGCAAGTTCTTCCTGAACGGCACGCCCGTGCCTGCCTGTGAGGGGAGCCGCTGATGCAAGGTTCATCCCTGTTCGCACGAGGACGGCAAGCCATCGAACGCAAGCTCAAGCGTGGCCAGGTACGCATTTCGTTCGATATCGACGACACGCTGGCCTGCCTGCCCGAACACGCTGCCGCCGAGGACAGCAAGCTGCCAGGTTTCGTCCATCGCTGGCTGGGTGAGCCCCTGCGCAGCGGCACCCGCGAACTGATCCGCGACCTGCGCCGCCAGGGCTGCAGCATCTGGATCTACACCTCCTCGGGGCGTACCCCGGCTTACATCCGCCGCTGGCTGATGCTTTACGGCATTCATGTCGATGGCGTGGTCAACAGCGATCGGCACCAGCACATCCTGGCCCAGAACGGGCTGGAAAACTCACCCTCCAAGCTGCCTTCGGCTTTTGATATCGATCTGCACGTAGATGATTCCGAAGGTGTGCGCCTGGAAGGGGTCGACCACGGTTTCCGCGTGGTGGTGGTGTGCCCGAAGGATGAGCACTGGGCGCAGAAGGTGAAGGACGCGGTGGTGGATGTGCAGGCACGGCTGGCCTGGCAGCAACCGCATCGCTATGAGATGCCCGCTTGTCAGCGTTCGCAGGCACTGGCTTCCTGAAGCCAGGAGATTCCGCTCAGACAATGTAATTGGGGCTGCTTTGCAGCCTTTCGCGGGCTCGCCCGCTCCCACAGGGATCTTGGATATCCAGATTGTGGGAGCGGGCGAGCCCGCGAAAGGCCGCAAGGCGGCCCCGGTTCATTCAATCGTATGGATGCCCGCTTGCCACTCCTGCCTAAGCCATAAGTCTCGAACCCAGACCCAAGCAGGTACCGGGACCAAATCACCGGGCCACACCCTCCCGCCCCAAAGCACTCGCCACCCCACGCCAAAGCAGCGTTTCTGGCAATTTGCCCACTTCTGATAATCGCCTCCGACATCCTGTCCCCGTTTGGAGCGCGCCATGCACAACAACAATAAGCACCTGCCGCCTCGTTTTCTCGCAGCCGCCATCGCCAGCTTTTCTGCGCTTGGCCTGAGCAGCGTCGCCGAAGCCGAGATCATGCTGTACGACAAGGACCAGACGACGTTTTCCACCGATGGCTATATCAACGCCTTCTACGTCAACAGCGAGGTCGATCGCGAGGGCGAGCAGTTTGACCGCCGCCAGTCGCGGGTGAAGATGGGCTTCTTGCCCAACTACCTCGGATTCAACATGGGCAAGCAGGTGGATGACCTGAAGCTCGGCGCGCGTGCCTCGTTCTGGGTAACCATCAACGACAGTGAAACCAACGGCACCGACACCGCCATCGACGTGCGCCAGTTTTACGGCACGGTGGCCAATCCCGAGTGGGGCGAGGTGCTGATCGGCAAGGACTTCGGGCTGTTCGCCCGTTCCAACATCCTGCTCGACGAACTGCTGGCCGGTTATGGCCAGGTCAGCGACACCCTGGGGCTGGTGGACGGCGGCGGGGTGTCGTTCGGCAACATTGGCAGCGGCTACCCATACCCGTTCCCTACCTCACAGATCACCTACCGTACGCCCGTGATGGAGGGCCTGCGGGTGGCGGTGGGCATCATGGACCCGGTGGACACCAACGACAGCAGCCCGACCGGAAAGGCCTACCAGGAAAACCCACGCACCGAGAGCGAGATCACCTACCAGTTCGACCTGGGTGGGGCGCAGATCTACAGCTGGGTCAACGGCAGTTACCAGACCTCGGACAATACTGACTCCACGGTAGAAACGATCACTTCCAAGGGGGTGGGTTACGGGGTGCAGGCAAAGATGGGCGGCTGGTCGCTGACCGGCTCGGGGTTCCAGGCCAAAGGCATCAACCCGTTCTTCACCAACAATGCCGGCGAACCGGTTTTGCGCAATGTCGACAGTGATGGCTACCTGCTGCAGGGCTCGTACAAGTTCGGCAAGAACCGCGTGGCGCTGTCCTATGGCAAGACCAAGGACGATGGCAACGGTGCGGTTGGCAGCGGCGCGGACTACGAGACCCGGGGTGTGGCGCTGTTCCATGACATCAACGACAACCTGAAACTGGTGGCCGAGTACAACCAGTTTTCCATCGACGGGCATGACACCAGTGCGCAGAACGAAGACACCGATACCTTTGCGGTGGGCGCGGTGTTGACCTGGTAAGCGGCCGGGGCCGCAAGGCGGCCCCGAATGACACGGTCTTTTACGCCCATGGAACCGCCCACCCGCTACCCAAGTAGCATTCGTCACCCACCACCACCTCCTTAAACTGATCACTCAGCCACCCCGTGCCGGAGACCACGATGCAGCAGGCTCATAACGACGGTGTGGTCAGTGCCATGTCGCAGGCTACCGACGCACGGCTGGCCGCTCAGGACCTGGCGCGGCAGTTGCTGCACCCGCACCTGGGGTTCGTGCTGTTTTTCTGCTCCGCCGAATACGACTTGCAGGCTTTGGGCGAAGCGTTGGAACAAGACTTTGGCGGTATACGCCTGGTCGGCTGCACCAGCGCCGGTGAAATCACCCCGCTGGGCTACGGCCGCAATTGCGTGACGGCGGTGGGCTTCGATCACCGGCACTTTTCGATCGCCACCGCGTTGATCGATGAGATGGAGCGCTTCAGCCTGATCGACGCGCAGCAGATGGTCGAGCGGCTGGTCGGCACCTGCCGCAGCAATACCCTGGCGCCAATCAAGGGCCACAGCTTTGCACTCACGCTGCTCGATGGCTTGTCCAGCCGCGAGGAGATGGTGCTTGCCGCACTCAGCGCAGCCCTGGGGGATATCCCGCACTTCGGCGGCTCGGCCGGTGACGACAACTACCTGAACCGCACCCATGTGTATTACGGCGGTACATTCCACAACGGTGCAGCCGTGGTGGTGCTGGTCAACACCTGGCTCGACTTCGAAGTGTTCACCACGCATCACATCCTGCCGCGCCAGGAAAAGCTGGTGGTCACCGGTGCCGACAGCGCCCAGCGCCGGGTTTTCGAACTGAATGCCGAGCCGGCGGCCGAGGAATATGCCCGCCACATTGGTGTGCCCGTGGCTGCGCTCGATCACCGGGTGTTCGCCGCCCACCCGCTGGCCGTGCGCATTCATGATCAGTACTACGTGCGGGCGATCCAGCAAATGCACCCTGACCTCAGCTTGAGCTTCTACTGCGCGGTGGAGAACGGCATCGTGCTCACGGCCATGACCCCGGGCCCGCTGTTGCCGAACCTGCACCAGCTGTTCGATGGCCTGCACCAGCGTCTCGGACCGTTGCTGCTGACCATCGGTTGTGATTGTTTCCTGCGGCGGCTGGAACTGGAGGCCCATCACGGCCTGGAGCCGGTCGGCGCGTTCCTGCGCGAGCAACGGGTGATCGGCTTCAACACCTACGGAGAACAGTTCAATGGCATGCACATCAACCAGACCTTCACCGGGGTCGCCATTGCCCGCAACCGGCCTCCTGTCGGTCGCTGAACTGCAGGCCGAGCTGACCCGGCTGCAGCACCAGAACCACAAGCTGCAGCGTATCAATGACGCACTGATCGAGCGCATCGAGTCGGGCGTGACCCGGGGCAACGACCCCTACGCCGCGTTCCAGCATTCAGTGGTGCTGGCCGAGCAGGTGCGCGAACGCACCGATGCGTTGAACCAGGCCATGGCCGAGCTCAAGGCCGTCAACCGCCTGCTCAGCGAGGCCCGGCAGCGGGCCGAGACGGCCCATCAGCACCAGATTCGCCTGATTACCGACAACGTCCCGGCGCTGATCGCCTACCTGAACGCCGATCTGGTCTACGAATTCACCAACAAGGTTTACGAAGAATGGTATTGCTGGCCGCATGGCGTGATGCTGGGCCAGAGCCTGCGCGAGGCCCACAGCGAGCAGCATTACCAGCGCCTGGAAGGCTACGTGGCGCGGGCGCTGGCGGGGGAGAGCGTAACGTTCGAGTTTGCCGAGACCAATATCAACGGCCAGGAACGCTACATGCTACGTTCCTACGTACCGAACCGCCTGGCCAGTGGCGAAGTGGTGGGTATCTTCGTGCTGATCCGCGACATCACCGAGCGCCGCAACACCGCACAGGCGTTGCACCAGGCCTATCAGCACCTGGAGCAACGGGTGCGCGAGCGCACTGCCGAACTGACCAGCCTCAACGACCAGTTGCTGCGCGAAATCGAAGAGCGCAGCCAGGCCGAGTCGCGTCTGCGCGAGGCCAAGCGCGAGGCCGAGCAGGCCAACCTGTCGAAAACCAAGTTCCTTGCGGCGGTCAGCCATGACCTGCTGCAACCGCTGAACGCGGCGCGGCTGTTCACCAGTGCGTTGCTCGAGCGCGACGAACCGCAAAACGCTGCCCACCTGGTACGAAATGTCAGCAATTCGCTGGAGGATGTGGAAAACCTGTTGGGTACCCTGGTGGATATTTCCAAGCTCGATGCCGGGGTGATCAAGGCCGATGTCGCCCCGTTCGCCCTCCACGAACTGATGGACAACCTGGCTGCCGAATACGCCCAGGTGGCGCGTAGTGAAGGGTTAGAGCTGCATTTTGTGGGGTGTTCTGCCGTCGTGCGCAGTGACATCCAGCTGCTGGCGCGCATCCTGCGCAACCTGCTCAGCAATGCTATCCGCTACACCCGCAGCGGGCGCGTGGTGCTGGGGTGTCGGCGCCAGCGCGGTGGCGTGCGGATTGAAGTGTGGGACAGCGGCATCGGTATTGCCGAAGAACACCTGGAAGACATGTTCCTGGAGTTCAAGCGGGGTGATGTGCAGCGCCCGGACCAGGACCGTGGGCTGGGCCTGGGCCTGGCAATCGTGGAGAAGATCGCTGGCATCCTCGGCCACCGGATTCGCGTGCGGTCATGGCTGGGCAAAGGTTCGGTGTTCGCTGTCGAGGTGCCGCTGAGCGCCACTGCACCCAAGGCCCAGCCAAGCCAGGCGATCTGCGAGCCGATGCTCGAACGCCTGCGCGGGGCGCGGGTGTGGGTGCTGGATAACGATGCGGCGATTTGTGCGGGCATGCGTACCTTGCTGGAAGGTTGGGGCTGCCGGGTGGTCACTGCGCTGTCGGAGGAAGACCTGGCGCGCCAGGTGGACAACTACCATGCCGAGGCCGACCTGCTGATTGCCGACTACCACCTGGACAATGACTGCAATGGTGTCGACGCCGTAGCGCGGATCAATGCCCGCCGCGCCCAGCCGCTACCGGCGCTGATGATCACGGCCAACTACAGCAACGATCTCAAGCAGCAGATCCGCGAGCTGGGTCACACGCTGATGCACAAGCCCGTAAGGCCGATGAAACTCAAGACGGCGATGAGCCATCTGCTGGCCAGTGGCGTGGCATAGCGGTTGGCCGCTTCGCGGGGTTACCCACGAAGCCGTCGGAACAGGTCAACGGCGCAGATAATCAGCAAAATCGATATCGCCAGCACTGAGGATGGCTTGTACCCGGTTGTGCACATTAAGTTTGCGCAAGATCGCCGAAACGTGGGCCTTGACGGTGGTTTCGGCGATGTCCAGCGTGTAGGCGATCTGTTTGTTCGATTCGCCTTTGGTCATGCGCTCGAGCACCAGCAGTTGCTTGCGGGTCAGGGCCTGGAGCATTTCCGGCGGGAAGCTTGGGGCATCGTTATGGCGCCGGCTGGTGCTGCTTTTTGGTGCGCGGATGATGTCTGGCGGCAGGTAGACATTGCCATTGAGGATCTGCTCGATCGCTTCGATCATCTGTGAGCGTGGCGACGACTTGGTGATGAAGCCCACGGCACCGTAGGTAATGGCCTGCAGCACGATCTGCTTTTCCTGCTCGGCCGAAACGATGACCACCGGCGTGGTCGGCGCCTCGTTGCGCAGGGTGATCAGGCCATTGAGGCCGTGCATGCCGGGCATGTTCAGGTCGAGCAGGATCAGGTCGAGGTCGTCATGCGCCTGGGTCAGGGCCAGGGCGCTTTCAAGGTCCGCGGTCTCCATGACCTCGCTGCCCTGGAAGCCATCGCTGATGACATTGTGGATGGCTTCGCGAAACAGGGGGTGATCGTCGGCAATCAGAATTTTGTACATGGCCTTTTCACCTTGTTTTTATTGGATGGAGCGGGGCACGCATACACAGGCATTTCAGGGGAACGGCACCGGTTGTGCCGGCTGCAATGGCAGGTTGGCTTGCTGCCATGCATCCAGGCCGTCGCGGTACCAATACAGGTTGGTATAGCCCAAGGCTTTCGCGCGTTTTACCGCGTTCCAGCTTAACCAGCAATCGGAGCGGCAGTAAAAGACCAGTGGTTGGTCCGGGTGCCCGGCCGTGGCTTTTTGCAGGTTACGCACGAAGTAGTCCTGCCATGCCGGGCTCAGTTCGCCGTCGCCGGCGTTGGCCAGCCACAGGCTGCCGGGGAGGTTGCTGTGAGGTTCGTCTTCGATGAAATGACCTTGCAGCCATTGGCGGCGATAGACGTCGATCAGCACCGGCCTGGGCGTCTGGCCCAGCAGGCTTTGCAAAGTGGCGGTGTCGACGACCTGGCCGCCTTCGACCTGTTGCGGGGTCGGGCTGCGATAGTGCGTGGTGCGATAGCCGTCGGCGGAGAACAGCTGCGCCGTGTCAGCCTGGGCGATGCCTAGCGTCAGGCTCAGCGAAAGTACCGCCAGCAAAGAGCGTGGCAGCCGGGGCAGGGCACGTGGCATGGAGGTTTTCCTTTTTGTTATGGACTCATTACATGCCAGTGGCGGTGCTTTGTGAATGCGACGATAGACAGTAAATGCAGTACTAAAGTAGTAGATGGCCGGGCGCCTGAGGGCAGGGAGACGCCCAAGGTGTGGGAGCGGGCTTGTGTCGCGAAAGGGCCGCAAAGCGGCCCTCGGATTTCAGCACTGTACATAGATTGCCGGGGCTGCTGCGCAGCCCTTTCGCGACACAAGGCCGCTCGCACACGTTCAGTGACAGGTCTTCAATCAGTGCAGTATCTGCGCCAGGAACGCCTTGGCCCGCTCGGTGCGCGGCTGGTTGAAGAACACCTGCGGCGGGCTGTCCTCGATGATCTGCCCACCCTCAAGGAACAGCACCCGCTCGGCGACCTGCCGGGCAAAGCCCATTTCATGGGTGACGCACAGCATGGTCATGCCCGTGCCCGCCAACTGCACCAGCACATCCAGCACCTCGGCGACCATTTCCGGGTCCAGCGCCGAAGTGGGCTCGTCGAACAGCATGATCCGCGGTTTCATGCACAGCGCCCGGGCGATTGCCACGCGCTGCTGCTGGCCGCCGGACAGCTGGCTGGGGTACTTGTGCGCCTGGCTTTCGATGCCGACCTTGCTCAGGTACATGCGTGCCCGCTCCTCGGCGTCCTTGCGTGACAGCCCGCGCACGCTGGTGGGGGCCAGCAGGCAGTTGTCGAGCACGCTCATGTGCGGGAACAGGTTGAAGTGCTGGAACACCATGCCGATGTCGCTGCGTACCTGTGCGGCCTCGCGCGTGGTGGCCGCCAGGTCGATGCCGTCCACCTGGATGCTGCCCTGCTGGGCGACTTCCAGGCGGTTGATGCAACGGATCAGGGTCGACTTGCCCGAGCCGGACGGCCCGCACAGCACGATGCGTTCGCCTTCGCGCACCTGCAGGTCGATGTCACGCAGCACGTGGAACGCGCCATAGTGCTTGTTCAGGCCTTCGATGCGTATCAGCACCGAACGCGGGTCGGGTTCGGGGGCAAGGGTGGCAAGGCTCAGTGGTGCGGTCATCTTGTTGTTCTCCCGCGTGGGTTCAGTCGAAACGGGTCGCGCTGTAAGGCGCGGGGTCGGTGAAGGGGGGCTCGCCAGTGAGCAGCTCGGCCAGCAGCCGGCCGCAGACCGGGCCCAGCGTGAGGCCGTGATGGGCATGGCCGAAGTTGAACCACAGCCCTGGGTGGCGCGGCGCCGGCCCGATCACCGGGCGCATGTCGGGCAGGCAGGGGCGGCGGCCCAGCCATGGCGTGTCGTCCAGACGATCGCCGAGGGCCGGGAACAGCTTGCGCGCCAAGGCCTCGCAGCGGCCCAGCTGAATCTGATTGCCAGGCGCGCTGGCTGCGTCGAACTCGATGCCGGTGGTCAGGCGCACGCCGCGCGCCATCGGCGCCAGTACATAGCCGCCTTGGGTGTCGCAGATCGAGTGCTCCAGCTGAGCGCCGTCACGGGTGCTGTAGTGCATGTGGTAGCCCCGCTTGATGGCCAGCGGGATCTGGTAGCCCAGGCCGCTGAACAGGTCGGCTGACTGAGGCCCAAGGCAGGCCACCACCTCGTCGGCAGTGATCGGGCCACGCTGGCTCTCTACCCGCCATTGGCCATTGGCCTGGCGCAGGCTGCGCGCATCGCCATGCACGAACTGCCCGCCGCGCTGCAGGAACAGCGCCGCATAGCCACGGGTGAGCGCGCCGGGGTTGTTCACGGTTTTCGGGTCGAGCCAGTGGATGCCACCGACCACGGTGGCGTCCAGCTGATGTTCACGTGCCTGCAGCTGCCCGCATTCAAGGATTTCGAACCGCAAGCCGTAGCGGCTCAGGCCCTTGGCATCGGTTTTTGCCTGCTCGAACAGCGCGGGGTCGCGGAACACTTCGATCCAGCCTTTGGCTTGCACCAGGCCCTCCAGGCCGGCGGCAGCGATCAGCGCGTCATGCTCGTCGACACAGCGCTGCACCAGCGGCAACATATCGGCGGCGGCGCCGGCCAGGCGCCCGGGTGCCGACTGGCGCCAGTAACGCCACAGCCACGGTGCGGCCTTGGGCAGGTGCGCCAGGCTGTAGCGCACATCGGGCTGGCGGTTCAGGCCGTAGCGCAGCAGTGCGCCGAGTTGCCGCGGGAAGGCATAGGGGATGACACTGGAGCGCTCGATCAGCCCGGCGTTACCGTGGCTGGTGCCGCTGCCCGGTTCGTCGCGGTCGATCAGAATTACCTGGCGCCCGCGTGCCTGTAGGTGCAGCGCGGTGCTGACGCCGACGATGCCGGCGCCGAGGACAAGGGTCTGGCAATGCATGAAACGTATCCTTCGGTCAGTTCAGGTGGCGGCCCAGGCGGGCTTCCAGGTGTTTCAGCAGGCGCCGCACCAGTTCGACGATCACCAGGTAGAGCACGGCGGCCCACAGGTAGATCTGGAAGTCGAAACTGCGCGAGAAGGCCAGTTTGGTCACGCCCATCAGGTCGTAGATCGTCACCAGCGAGGCGATCGCGCTGGCCTTGATCATCAGGATCAGTTCGTTGCCCAACGGGCCAATGGCTACCAGCAGCGACTGCGGCAATATCACCTTGAAGAACGTGGTCGAGCGCTTCAGGTTCAGCGCCCGCGCCGCTTCATGCTGGCCAGGCGCAACCGCCATCAGGCTGCCGCGGAAGATCTCGGCCTGGTAGGCGGCAGTGTTCAGGGTGAACGCCAGCAAGGTGCAAAACCACGCATCCCGGAAGAACCACCACAGGCCGACGTCCTGCCAGAAGCCCTTGAGCGAGCCCAGGCCGTAATACAGCAGGAACAATTGCGCCAGCAGCGGCGAGCCGCGGAAGAAGTACACGTAGCCAGCTGCCATGCGCTGCAGTACCAGGCTGCGAGACAGGCGGGCAAGGGCCAGCAGAAGGCCGAGCACAGCACCCAGGCTGAAGGAAATCGCCACCAGCTTGGCGGTTACCAGCAGGCCGTCGATGAAGCGCGGGCCGTAGCGTTCCAGCAGGTCGGGGTCAAGCACCATTGCCAGCAGTTGATCGAAGCTCATGCGCGTGCTCCTTGCAGGTGGCGGTTGCTGCGCCGTTCGATGTAGGCGAACACGCGCCCCGACAGTGCCGCGAACAGCAGGTAGCCCAGGCAGGCGACACCGTAGAAGAACATCGGCTCCTTGGTTACGCTGACCGCCAGGTTGGTCTGGCGCATCAGGTCTACCAGCGAGATGGTCGACACCAGCGAGGTGTCCTTGAGCAGCGACAGCCAGTTGTTGGACAAGCCGGGCAGGGCGATGCGGGTCAGTTGTGGCAGCAGCACCTTGAAGAAGCCGGTGCGCTTGCTAAGCCCAAGCGCCGAGCAGGCTTCCAACTGGCCTTTGGGCAGGGTCTTGAAGGCAGCCAGCCAGATCTCGCTGGAAAACGCGGCGAACACCAGGCTGAAGGCGATCATCGCGGCGAGGAAGGTGTTGATGAGGAACTCACCTTGGTAGCCCATGGCGGCGAGGATCTTCTGCGCGGCGATCTGGCAGCCGTAATAGATGATCAGCAAGGTCAGCAGCTCGGGCAGGCCGCGGAAGACGGTGGAAAAAGTGGTGGCCCAGGCCCGTGGCAGGCGTTTGCGTGAGCGCGCCGCCAGCGCGACCACCAGGCCCAGTGGCAGGCCGATGGGCAGGCAGGCCAAGGCCAGGGAAACGGTAACCAGCGCGCCGGCCAGCAACGCCTGGCCCCAGCCTCCGCTGGCGAAAGACAGCAAGGACAATTGATCGAGCATGACGAACCTCTTGGGCGGGTTATGCGGCCTTGTGGGAGCGGCCTTGCGTCGCGACAGGGCTGCGTAGCGGCCCCAGGGTTCATGCAACTGCAGAGATTGCCGGGGCCGCTA
>NZ_JBYSYE010000013.1:0-113635 GCF_058782925.1 Pseudomonas sp. FW305-E2
GATCTGGCCCCTTCGCGGGCTCGCCCGCTCCCACAGCATCACCACAGATTCCGGATGCCGCGCAGGACCTGTGGGAGCGGGCGAGCCCGCGAAAAGGCCAGCACAGGCCTACCCCCCTTCCTCGACCATCTGCAGGAAAGTCGCCACCACCCGGCGTGTACGCTGCTCGCTCAGGCACACCAGGGTCTCGGTCAAATGCCGCTGGCAATCGACAATCGGCAACGCACACACCCGCGCATCGGCACCGAACTCCGCCGCCGACACCACGCCCACACCAATCCCTACCACCACCGCTTCACGCGCCGCCTCCCGGCCCTCCACCTGGATCGCTGCGCGTATCCGCAGGCCGGCACGTTGCATCTCTTCTTCCAGCGTTTGCCGCGTTACCGAGCCGGGCTCGCGCAGCACCAGTGGCGTGTCGTCCAGGTCGGCCAGGCTGATCGAGCCACGGCTGGCCCATGGGTGGTGGTGGGAAACGAACGCCACCATCGGGTCACGACGCAGCGGCAGGCAATGCAGGCGCTCATCGTCGACATCCCGCCCCAGCAGGGCCAGGTCGGCCTGATAGCTGAACAGCCGCGCCAGCGATTCGTCGGTATTGCCCGTTTCGATCTTCACCTGGATACCCGGATAACGCTGGCAGAAGCGGGCGATCTGCGGCAGCACGTGCACCGGCGCATCCACTGCCAGCACCAGGCTGCCGGTGTGCAGCGCACGCGAGTCGTGCAGCAGCTCCTGTGCCTCGGCCTCGCAGGCGAACAGGCGTTGGCTGATGCCCAGCAGCCGCTCACCAAGGTCGGTGAGCTGCACCGAGCGTTTGTTGCGGTGGAACAGCAATACGCCGAAGCGCTCTTCCAGTTTGCGCACCTGATCGGACACCGCAGGCTGGGTAAGAAACAGCCTTTCTGCAGCGCGGGTAAAGCTGCCGTGCACGGCCACCGCGTGGAAAGCCTTGAGTTGAGCGTGGGAAACCGACATGACGACCTCAGTAACAAGCTGGGCTTATGTGTGTAATACGATAAATCGATTTTATTTATCTTACAGCAACTGTTTCCATGGATTTCAGCCCGACGCTGGCACCACGAATGCCGCCAGGGCCATGGCGCTCACACGGCGCCACCTGACCCGATGACAGCCTCGTCATCGCTGTGCGTAACACAAGAACAAGACAGGCGTTTCTTCACATTCTGCCGGCACACTTGAGCAAGAGGTCAGACTTACATGAATCAATCCCTAGCCGCGTTCAAACGCTGGCGCATCCAGATTTTCGCCATCACCTGGCTGGCTTACGCCGCCTTCTACTTCACCCGCAAAGCCTTCTCGGTGGCCAAACTGGGCATCGCCGAAGACCCAGGCTTCATGCTCGACAAGGCCGCCATGGCCAACCTGGATGCCATCTACCTGGCCGCCTATGCCGTGGGCCAATTCACCTGGGGCATGCTTGCCGACCGCTTCGGGCCGCGCGTGGTCGTGCTGGGCGGGTTGCTGATTTCTGCGGCGGCGGCAGTGGTGATGGGCAGTTACGCAACCTTCCCGATCTTCGCCACCTGCATGCTGGTACAGGGCCTGGCGCAATCCACCGGCTGGGCCGGCTTGTGCAAGAACATCGGCAGCTTCTTCCCGGCTTCGCAGCGCGGGCGGGTGCTGGGCCTGTGGAGTTCCTGCTATGCCTTCGGCGGCCTGGTGGCCTCGCCGTTCGCGGGCTGGTGGGCCTACACCCTGGTGGGCACCTGGCATGCGGCGTTCTTCTCCAGCGCGGTCGTGGTGGCGCTGGTGGCGGTGCTGTTCTTCTTCCTGCAGCGCAACAAACCCGAGGACGTCGGCTTGCCGGCGGTTGAGCCCGAGCCGCAAAGCATGGCCCCGGCCGACAACCTGTGCAGCGTGTGGGCACCCCTGCGGGAAATCTTGCGCAACCGCACGGTGTTGACCCTGGGCCTGGCGTATTTCCTGCTGAAGCCGGCGCGCTACGCCATCTTGCTGTGGGGCCCTGTGATCGTCTTCGAGCAGATGCCCTCGGTGGGCAAAGTGGGCGCGGCAATCATCCCGACTGCTTTCGAACTGGCCGGGCTGCTTGGCCCGATCATGATCGGCCTGGCCTCGGACAAACTGTTTGGCGCCCGGCGCATGCCGGCCTGCGTGATCAGCCTGGTGCTGCTGACCTTGACACTGGCGGCGTTCATGGCGGCCATGCACACCGGCAGCGTGCTGCTGGTGGTGGCGCTGCTGTTCGTCATGGGCCTGACCCTGTACGGGCCGGACTCGATGATCAGCGGCGCTGCAGCCATCGACTTCGGCACCGCCAAGGCCGGCGCCACCGCAGCAGGTTTCGTCAACGGCTGTGGCTCGGTGGGCGCGGTGCTGGGTGGGCTGCTGCCGGGTTACTTCGACGGCGTCACGGTGTTCATCGTGTTCGCGGGCTGTGCGCTGTTCTCGGCGCTGGTGTTGCTGCCGCACTGGAACAGCCGCCCGGCCAGCATCGCGCAAGGCACCGACGTGGCACCGAACACCAGCATGGCAATCAAGCCACTGCGTACTTAAAGGAAAGCGAGCGAATGAGACCCTTCTGGCTGCAACAGGCCCTGGATTCGGCGCAGGAGGCGGTAAGCCCGCCGCTACAAGGCGATACCCGTTGCGATGTGTGCATTGTCGGTGGCGGCTACACCGGCCTGTGGACGGCACTGATGCTCAAGGAAGCGGTGCCGGCCCTGGATGTGGTGCTGATCGAGGCCGACATCTGTGGTGCCGGTGCCAGCGGCCGCAATGGGGGGTGTGCGTTGTCCTGGTCGGCCAAGTACTTCACCCTCGAACGTCTGTTCGGGGCGGCGGAAGCGGTGCGGCTGGTGCGCGAGTCGGAGCGCAGCATCGCAGACATCGGTGTGTTCTGCACGGCCAATGGCATCGACTGCGACTACCGCCTGGACGGCACGCTGTACACGGCCACCAACGCAGCGCAGGTCGGTGCCACCGACGCGGTGATCGCCGCGCTGGAGCACAAGGGCATCAACTCGTTCCGCCGCTTGCCGCTGGAGCAGGTGCAGCGCCTGGCCGGTTCAGCACGGCACCTGGAGGGCTGGTTCTCGCCGGCCGCCGCCACCGTGCAGCCTGGCAAACTGGTGCGCGGCCTGCGCCGCGTGGCCTTGCAGCGCGGCGTGCGCCTCTACGAAGGCACCGCCATGACCGGCCTGGAACACGGCGCCCCGGTGCAGGTACGCACGGCCCACGGCACGCTGCGCGCCGACCGTGTCGTGCTGGGCCTCAATGCCTGGATGGCGCGCGTCTTCCCGCAGTTCGAGCGCAGTGTGGCGATCGTTTCCAGCGACATGGTCATTACCGAACCGTGCCCCGAGCTGCTGCGCCAGATCGGCCTGGACAGCGGCATCAGCGTGCTCGACTCGCGCATTTTTGTGCACTACTACCACAACACCTCCGATGGCCGGCTGATGCTCGGCAAGGGCGGCAACACGTTTGCCTACGGCGGGCGCATGTTGCCGGTGTTCGACCAGCCGTCGCCGTATCGGCGGTTGCTGCGCGAAAGCCTTGGCGGCTTTTTCCCGGCCTTGGCCGAGGTGCCACTGGCGGCCAGCTGGAACGGGCCGTCGGATCGCTCGGTAACCGGGCTGCCGTTCTTTGGTCGGTTGGACGGGCAGGGCAACGTGTTCTATGGCTTTGGTTACTCCGGCAGCGGTGTTGGCCCGTGCCACATGGGCGGGCAGATTCTTTCGTCGCTGGCGCTGGGGCTGGACAACCCGTGGACCCGGTCGCCGCTGGTCAAAGGGCCGCTGGGGCTGTTCCCGCCCGAGCCGATCCGCTACCTGGGCTCGCTGATGGTGCGCAATGCCATCCGCCGCAAGGAGCAGGCCGAAGATCGTGGTGTGCGCCCGCGAAGGCTGGACGTGCGGTTGGCGCGGTTTGCCGCAGCGGCGGGCAAGGCCGATAAAGGCTGATGAGATTTCTTGTCGATCCCATGCTCGAGGGCGTATAAAATGCACCCACTTTTGGCCGGTCGCTTCCTGAACCGGCCGCTGAAACAAGAGAGTCGACATGGGCGCACAGTGGAAAGCCAAACATAGAGAAACAGCGGCCAATGCCAAAGGCAAGATCATGGGCAAGCTGTCCAAGGAAATCCAGATCGCGGCCAAGTCGGGTGCCGATCCCGACATGAACCCGCGCCTGCGCCTGGCCATCGTGCAAGCCAAGAAAGCTTCGATGACTCGCGAGACCCTGGATCGGGCAATCCGCAAGGGCGCTGGCCTGGACGGTGATGCCGTGCAATACCATGCGGTGAGCTATGAAGGTTTCGCACCGCACCAGGTACCGCTGATCGTCGAGTGCCTGACCGACAACATCAACCGCACCGTCGCGCAGATCCGCGTGCTGTTCCGCAAGGGCCAGCTGGGTGCCAGCGGTTCGGTAGCGTGGGACTTCAACCATGTAGGCCTGATCGAAGCCACGCCTGCGAGCGCTGACGCTGATCCGGAAATGGCCGCGATCGAAGCCGGTGCCCAGGACTTCGAGGAAGGTGAAGAAGAGGGCTCGACCCTGTTCATCACCGACACCACCGACCTGGACGCGGTGCAGAAGGCCCTGCCAGAGCATGGTTTCACCGTGACCGCAGCAAAAATCGGCTACACCCCTAAAAACCCGGTAAGCGCGGCCAGCCTGAGTGCTGAAGCGTTGGCCGAGGTCGAAGCGTTCCTCGAGGCGATCGACGAGCACGATGACGTGCAGAACGTCTATGTTGGCCTGACCGAGTAATCGTCGGGGCCGCGTTGCGGCCTGTTCGCGGGCAAGCCCGCTCCCGCAGGTTTTTCACGATGCTGAACGATGTGAGAACCCTGTGAGAGCGGGCTTGCCCGCGAGAGGGCCCTTGAATTCCACCGCAGGGAGCCTGCATGAACCCCACCTTCGCCTCCCTCAGCCTCGCCCACCTGCGTACCCTCGACCACCTGTTGCAGCTTAAAAACCTCAGCCACGCGGCCGAGCGCCTGGGTGTCAGCCAATCGGCCCTGAGCCGCCAGTTGGCCCACCTGCGCGAAGCCTTCGATGATCCATTGCTGGTGCGCCAAGGGCGTGGTTACGTGCTTAGCGAACACGCCGAAGCCCTGGTCGAGCCTTTGCGCCAGGTGCTCGAAGAACTGCACGCGCTGCGCCAGCCCGCCATCTTCGACCCGGCGCGTTGCGAGCGGCGGTTCTGCCTGGCCGCTTCGGACTATGTGGCCGAGCACATGCTGCCGCTGCTGGTGGCGGCGCTGGAGCGCGAAGCGCCAGGTGTGTCGCTGGAGTACCGCACCTGGCAGGCCGGCCAGTACGCCTTGCTGGCCAGCGGAGAAATCGACCTGGCGACCACCTTGTTCGACGAGTCGCCGCCCAACCTGCACGGACGGCTGCTGGGTGAGGACCGCGCGGTATGCCTGATGCGCCAGGATCATCCGTTGGCCGCGCAGGCCGCGCTCAGCCAGGCCGACTACCTGGCGTACAAGCATGTGCGCATTTCGGGCGGTGGCGACAAGGACAGCTTCATCGACCGGCACTTGCGTGCACAGGGCCTGCAGCGACGGGTCAGCCTGGAAGTGCCGTTCTTCTGCGCCACGGTACAAGTGATTGCCAACAGTCAGGCAGTGGCCACGGTCCCCGAGCATATTGCCCGGCAGTTGTGCCGTTTACATCACCTGGCCTGGCGGCCACTGGGCTTCATTGACCACAGCCAGCGCTATTGGGTGGTGTGGCATCAGCGCCTGCAGGCTTCGGCCGAGCACCGCTGGTTGCGCAACCGGGTGTTCGAGCTGTGGCGTCAGTCGCAGTTCGGGGTGCAGGGTGGGCATGCGGGTTTGCCATAGCAGCTATGCGTGAAGCGGGGGTTATTCGGCTGGGGATAGGTGCCTAGACTGGGGCATTGTGTTGATTGTGCGGCTTCTTCGCGGCTGTAGGCGCGGGTTTACCCGCGAAAGGGCCAGCACAGGCAATGGATAACCCCAGGAGAGCTAGCGTGACCCCCGAACAATTCCGCCAGTACGGCCACCAACTGATCGACCTGATTGCCGACTACCGTCAGACCGTGGGCGAGCGCCCGGTCATGGCCCAGGTCGAACCTGGCTATCTCAAGGCCGCCTTGCCCGCAACTGCCCCTCAACAAGGCGAACCTTTCGCGGCCATTCTCGACGACGTCAATAACCTGGTCATGCCCGGCCTGTCCCATTGGCAGCACCCGGATTTCTATGGCTATTTCCCTTCCAATGGCACCCTGTCCTCGGTGCTGGGGGACTTCCTCAGTACCGGTCTGGGCGTGCTGGGCCTGTCCTGGCAATCCAGCCCGGCCCTGAGCGAACTGGAAGAAACCACCCTCGACTGGCTGCGCCAGTTGCTTGGCCTGTCTGGCCAGTGGAGTGGGGTGATCCAGGACACTGCCTCGACCAGCACCCTGGTGGCGCTGATCAGTGCCCGTGAACGCGCCACTGACTACGCCTTGGTACGTGGTGGCCTGCAGGCCGAGCCCAAGCCTTTGATCGTGTATGTCAGCGCCCACGCCCACAGCTCGGTGGACAAGGCTGCATTGCTGGCAGGTTTTGGCCGCGACAATATCCGCCTGATTCCCACCGACGAACGCTACGCCCTGCGCCCAGAGGCACTGCAGGCGGCGATCGAACAGGACCTGGCTGCCGGCAACCAGCCGTGCGCCGTGGTTGCCACCACCGGCACCACGACGACCACTGCCCTCGACCCGCTGCGCGCGGTGGGCGAAATCGCCCAGGCCAATGGGCTGTGGTTGCACGTTGATTCGGCCATGGCCGGCTCGGCGATGATCCTGCCCGAGTGCCGCTGGATGTGGGACGGCATCGAGCTGGCCGATTCGGTGGTGGTCAACGCGCACAAATGGCTGGGTGTGGCCTTCGATTGCTCGATCTACTACGTGCGCGATCCGCAGCACCTGATTCGCGTGATGAGCACCAATCCCAGCTACCTGCAGTCGGCGGTGGATGGCGAGGTGAAGAACCTGCGCGACTGGGGCATTCCGCTGGGCCGTCGGTTCCGTGCGTTGAAGCTGTGGTTCATGTTGCGCAGCGAGGGTGTCGATGCATTGCAGGCGCGGCTGCGGCGTGACCTGGATAATGCCCAGTGGTTGGCGGGGCAGGTCGAGGCGGCGGCGGAGTGGGAAGTGCTGGCGCCAGTACAGCTGCAGACCTTGTGCATTCGCCATCGACCGGCGGGGCTTGAAGGGGAGGCGCTGGATGCGCATACCAAGGGTTGGGCCGAGCGGCTGAATGCATCCGGCGATGCTTATGTGACGCCGGCTACACTGGACGGGCGGTGGATGGTGCGGGTTTCGATTGGTGCGCTGCCGACCGAGCGGGGGGATGTGCAGCGGCTGTGGGCACGTCTGCAGGACGTGATCAAGGGCTGAAGCCTTCGCGGGCAAGCCCGCTCTCAAAGGATCGCATCAGGGCTGAAGCCTGTACGGTACCTGTGTGAGCGGGCTTGCCCGCGAAGGGGCTGCAAGGCAGCCCCTGCAATCTATCAGTGGCTCACCGCCTGAAAGCTACCTTTACGGCTGGCTTCATAGGCAGCCTTTTCCATCGGCTTGGCGTCTGGGTTGCCCAGGTCGTCCATCGCCAGGCGGTGGGTTTCCGGGGCAATGTAGGCCGCCAGGGCGCACACGCCGGTGATGAAGAAGGCCAGCCCACCGACTACCAGCGGAATGTTGTCCGAGCCCGGCGGAGCAACCATTGCGAACAGCGCGGGCAGCATGGCGGTCAGCATGGTGCCGATGTTCTGCGCGATGGCCATGGCCGTAACGCGGTAGCGGGTGTGGAACAGCTCTGGGTAGAAGCTTGGGAACACCGCGTTGTAACCCTGGTAGACCATGCCCCACATGACGATCGAGGCGGCGAACGCCATTGGCACGTTCTGGATGCTGATCGCATACAGGTAGACGAAGGCCAGCAGGCCAGAGCCCAGGCAGCCAGCGATCATGGTCGGGCGACGGCCGATCTTGTCAGACAGGTTGCCCACGAACGGGATCACCAGCACCGCAACGATGTTGCCGACCACCGGAATCCACAGGTACACGCTCTTGTCGAAGCCGATGCCATACGCCGGCTGCACCGCGTAGGCCGCACCGAAGATGGTGGCCACGACCGGGATCACGTTCATCAGGGCCATGAACATCACCAGCACCATGTGCTTCCAGCTGTGGCGGAAGGCTTCGCTGATGGGCGACTTGGCAACCTTGTCCTGTTTCTCTTCTTTGACGAACGCTGGGGTTTCGTGCACTTCCTTGCGGATGATGAAGCCTGCAATCAGCACGATGGCGCTCATCAGGAACGGAATGCGCCAGCCCCATTCGGTAAAGGCTTCGCTAGGCATGAAGTAAGCCAGTGGCAGGAATACCGCCGCCGCCAGAACCTGGCCCGCTTGCACACCTTGCAGGGTGAAACTGGCGTAGTAGCCTCTTCGGCCAAACGGCGCGTGCTCCATGATCATCGAGCTGGCACCGGAAATTTCCCCGGCCACGGCAAAGCCCTGGATCAGGCGCAACACCACCAGCAAGGCCGGTGCGAGGTAGCCGATGTCGTGGTAGGTGGGTAGCAGGCCGACAGCCATGGTCGACAGGCCCATCAGGAACATGCACAGCAGCAGGACGTTCTTGCGACCGCGGGTGTCACCCCAGTGGCCCAGTACGAAGGCGCCGATCGGGCGTGCCAGGTAGCCCACGCCATAGGTGGCCAACGAGGCAATGATGGCCATTTTCGGGTCGGTGTTAGGGAAGAAAATCTGCGGGAAAATCAGCGCAGCGGCCTGGGCGTAGATGAAGAAGTCGTAGTACTCGAGTGCCGAGCCTATCCATCCACTGGCGGTCGCTTTCTTTGCTTGCGAGCTGGAGTGAGCCATCGTTGTCTCCGTTGTTATTGTTGTTTGCGCAGGTTCCGCCAGAGGTTATGCCAAGGCAGGAGGCAACGGTCGGTGTGCCTGCGTCTGTGGTCCATGTTGACCACGGGCCCGCGGTCTAGCAATTCACTAAAACGGGTTTTGTGCGATAATCGAACGCAAAACTAACCATTCCGTACAAAGAGATTGAAGCGACGACTTTACCTGCGAATAATCGATCGTGCCATAAACTGTGACAGGGGTTGTTTGCCCGAATGGCACCGTATTCTTCCAACAACAAGGAACTCCCGCCATGCAGCGTTCGATCGCTACCGTGTCCTTGAGCGGCACTCTGCCGGAAAAGCTCGAAGCCATCGCCGCCGCCGGTTTTGACGGCGTCGAGATCTTCGAGAACGATCTGCTCTATTACGCTGGCAGCCCGCGCCAGGTGCGCCAGATGTGCGCCGACCTGGGCATTGCCATCACCTTGTTCCAGCCTTTCCGCGACTTTGAAGGCTGCCGCCGTGACCGCCTGCAGAAAAACCTCGACCGCGCCGAACGCAAGTTCGACCTGATGCAGGAGCTGGGTACCGACCTGGTGCTGGTGTGCAGCAACGTCCAGGCCGATGCCCTGGGTGACGAGCAACTGTTGGTCGACGACCTGCGCCTGCTGGGCGAACATGCCGGCAAGCGTGGCCTGCGCATTGGTTACGAAGCGCTGGCCTGGGGCCGCCACGTCAACACTTACCAGCAAGTGTGGAACCTGGTGCGCCAGGCCGACCACCCGGCACTCGGGGTGATCCTCGACAGCTTCCACACCTTGTCGCTCAAAGGTGATCCCAGCGCGATCCGCGACATCCCCGGCGACAAGATTTTCTTCGTGCAAATGGCCGATGCGCCGATCCTGGCCATGGATGTGCTGGAGTGGAGCCGCCACTTTCGCTGCTTCCCGGGGCAGGGCGAAATGGACATGGCCGGTTTCCTGGCGCCGATCCTCGCCACGGGTTACCGTGGCCCGCTGTCGCTGGAAATCTTCAACGACGGCTTCCGCGCCGCACCGACTCGGCAGAATGCCGCCGACGGCTTGCGTTCGCTGCTGTACCTCGAAGAGCAGACCCGCTTGCGCCTGGAGCAGGAAAACACGCCGATCGAACCTGGCGTGCTGTTCTCCCCGCCGCCGGCCAGCGCTTATGACGGCGTGGAGTTCCTGGAGTTCGCGGTCGACGAAGCCGTCGGCGCGCGCCTGGGCAACTGGCTGAAGCGCCTGGGCTTTGCCGAAGCCGGCAAGCATCGCAGCAAAGAAGTGCAACTGCTGCGCCAGGGGGATATCAACATTGTGCTGAACGCCGAACCGTATTCCTTTGGCCACAACTTCTTCGAGGCCCATGGCCCGTCGCTGTGCGCCACTGCGCTGCGGGTCAAGGACCAGCAAGCGGCCCTGAAGCGGGCCACCGCCTTCCGTGGCCAGCCGTTCCGCGGCCTGGTCGGTCCCAATGAATGCGAAGTGCCGGCGGTGCGTGCGCCCGATGGCAGCCTGCTGTACCTGGTAGAGCAGGGCACTGCCGGCCACACCCTGTACGACACCGACTTCAGCCTGGACAACAACGCAACCGCGACCGGCGGCCTGCGCCGCATCGACCACATGGCGCTGGCCTTGCCGGCCGAGTCGCTGGACAGCTGGGTGCTGTTCTACAAGAGCTTGTTCGACTTCGCCGCCGACGACGAAGTGGTGCTGCCCGACCCGTATGGCCTGGTCAAGAGCCGCGCCCTGCGCAGCCAGTGCGGCACCTTGCGCCTGCCGCTGAACATCTCGGAAAACCGCAACACCGCCATCGCCCATGCGCTGTCAAGCTACCGTGGTTCGGGCGTGCATCACATCGCTTTCGATTGTGACGACATCTTCCGTGAAGTGGCGCGGGCCAAGCTGGCAGGGGTACCGCTGCTGGAAATCCCGCTGAACTATTACGACGACCTGGCGGCGCGTTTCGATTTCGACGACGAGTTCCTCAGCGAACTGGCGTACTACAACGTGCTGTACGACCGTGACGCTCAAGGTGGCGAGCTGTTCCACGTGTATACCGAGCCGTTCGAGGAGCGTTTCTTCTTCGAGATCATCCAGCGCAAGGCGGGGTACGCCGGTTACGGCGCTGCCAACGTTGCGGTGCGCCTGGCAGCCATGGCCAAGGCTCGAAGCGGAGCGGCGCGCAAGCCGGTGCTGTAGTCGCCTGCACCGGCCTGTCTTGTGGGAGCGGGGTGAACCCTGCTTCCACAGGATCGTGACGGCCCGATTCAGTGACGCTCAGCCACCATCAACAACGACTGCGGCACCGCGCTCTGCGGGTGCTGCGGTTCCTGCAGACTGAACAGTCTCAACCCCGCCATGTCCAGCGCATTCAGCCAGCTGGCCAGGGTGCGGAAATACCAAGGCATCGGTTGCCAATCCCCGGCGAACCCGGCAAAAGACTCCTCTCGCCAGCCATCCTGATAATTTCCACCGGCCACGCTCCACGGGTGCAGGGTCTGGATCACCAGCGCACCGCCGGGCACCAGCAAAGTACGCATGGCCGACAACAGTTCAATGATGTCCTGGTGCAACAGCGCGAAGTTGGCGCAGATCAGGTCATAGTCCTTGCCAACATGCACCTTCGCCTCAGCCAGCTGCGCATAGCTGGCCAGGTGCACCTCACCCGCGCCCGCAGCCTGCGCTGCATCCACCAGGGAGCTGTCGCCGTCGACGCCCACGGCCTCGATACCCCGGCTGGCCAGCGCGCGCAGCAGCCAGCCCTCACCGCAGCCCAGGTCAAGTACCCGTTCGGGCTGGCGGGCGAGGATGGCCAGCAGGATGGCCTGGTCGGTGACCTGGCGACGGCTTTCGATGGCGCCGCTGCGTACGGCGTCGATCCAGACTTGGGCGTTATGGTGCCAACTGTCGAGCAAGGCGTCTTCAGGGTTGCGCATGATCGGCTCCATCAGCGGAAAAGGTGAAGGGCAAGCCCGGCAACGGCGCAGCCGATCAACACGTGTATCACCCCGCGCTTGTAGCGGAACAGCGCCACAGCCGCCGCGAGCGCTATCACCGCCGAGGACCAGTGGAACGCGCCATCGAACCCGGCCGGCCACAGCACGTGGTAGCCGAAGAACAGCGCAAGGTTGAGGATTACCCCCACCACCGCCGCAGTGATCCCGGTCAGTGGGGCGGTGAACTTCAGTGCGTTGTGGGTCGACTCCACCAGCGGGCCTCCGGCGAGGATGAACAGGAACGAGGGCAGGAAGGTGAACCAGGTCACCAGGCTCGCTGCCACTGCGCCCGCGAGGAACGCCTGGTGGGCGCCGAACATCGGCTGCAGGTAGCCGCCGACGAAACCGACAAAGGCCACCACCATGATCAGCGGCCCGGGCGTGGTCTCGCCCAGCGCCAGGCCATCGATCATCTGCGTGGGCGACAGCCAGCCATAGTGGCCGACAGCCCCTTGATAGACATAGGGCAGCACCGCATAGGCACCGCCGAAAGTCAGCAGCGCCGCCTTGGTGAAGAACCAGCCCATTTGCGTCAGTGTGCCGTGCCAGCCAAAGGCCGCCATCAGCAGGCCCATGGGCAGAAGCCAAAGCGCTGCAACTGCCAGCAGCAAGGTCACCAGGCGGCCCCAGCTGAAGCGGGCGTGCGCGGGTATCGGGGTATCGTCGTCGATCAACGCCGGGCGCTGGCGGGGGCTGGCTGCGCTGTGGCCACCACCGGGCGCGAACTGTGCCGGCAGCAGCCGGCCGCCGACATAACCCAGCAGTGCGGCCGCCAGCACGATCAGCGGGAAGGGGACGTCAAGCGCGAAAATGGCCACGAACGAGGCCGCGGCAATCGCCCATAGCCAGCCGTTCTTCAACGCCCGCGTGCCAATGCGGTGGGCGGCATGCACGACGATGGCGGTCACGGCCGGCTTGATCCCTTCGAAAATCCCGGCGACCACCGGTACTTCGCGCCAGGTCAGGTACACCCACGACAGGCCGATCAGGATGAACAGCGACGGGAGCACGAACAGAGCGCCGGCCATCACCCCGCCCCAGGTGCGGTGCATCAGCCAGCCGATGTAGGTGGCCAGTTGCTGGGCCTCGGGCCCGGGCAGCAACATGCAGTAGTTGAGGGCATGCAGGAAACGCCGTTCACTGATCCAGCGGCGCCGCTCCACCAGCTCCTGGTGCATGATCGCAATCTGCCCGGCCGGGCCGCCGAAACTGACGAAACCCAGCTTCAGCCAGAACAGCAATGCCTGGGCCAGGCCGACAGAGGCGGGTGTTTGCCCGGCGGTTGCTTGCAGGTGTTCAGCCATGCGGTGTGCCCTTGCTTTCAGCCAGTCGCAGCGCGTTGGCGCTTGATTCGGTACATGTGCCCGTCAGCATGGCGCAGTAACATGTCGGCATCGTTGCCGTCTTCGGGAAAGCGGGCCACGCCAATACTGCAGGATGGTGCATCGATGCCGGCAAACTCGGCATCGAGCGGTTCAGCCATGACCGCGAGAATGTACTGCACGTGCGTGGCAATGGCCTCCGGCGACGGGCAATCGGGCAATAACACGGTGAATTCGTCACCGCCCATCCGCGCTACCGTGCCAGCCGCCCCTACGCAGCTTTCCAGGCGGCGGGCCAGTGTGCACAGGACCCGGTCACCCACGCTGTGGCCGTGGTTGTCGTTGATCTGCTTGAAGTCATTGATATCGAGGAACAGCAAGGCCAGCCTGCGGTTGTAACGCCGGGCTGCGGCCAGGGCAGTGTCCAGCCGTTCATTGAACATGGCGCGGTTGGCCAGCCGGGTCAGCGGGTCATGATGGGCGAGGAAGCGCAGTTCGTCTTCGGCCTTGCGCTGGGCGGTAACGTCCCGCGCCACGCCGATACGCGCCTGGGCCTCCTCGGACCAGCAGGCCGCCCACAGAATGTGCACCACGCTGCCATCCTTGCGAAGGTAACGGTTGCAAAAGTCGTAGTGCGGCTGGCCGTTCATCACCCGCATGATCGAGGCGCGCGTGGCCGCGAGGTCGTCAGGGTGCATGTAGCGGGTAATCGGCGTGCCGATCAGTTCGCAGGCCTCGTAGCCCAGCAGTGTCTTGCAGGCATCACTGACGAACACGATCTGGTTTTCCCTGTCGACCACGAATACCGTGTCCAGCATCAGGTGGATCAGCCTGGGATACAACGCTTGCAGGTCTACGGGCATGGCTCAGGGTGTCCGCGGCAGGGTGACCGATCATAGCCTGAAGGAATACGTCGCAGCTACGGCAGCCTGCAGGGCGGGTGCCCCTTCCTTGAAACTGGCAACGACCGCATCGAAAGGGGTGGGTCTCGTGGATCGTTGCCACCGGTCAGGCCTTGCTGGCCTGTTCGCAGTACAAGGCTGCTCGTGCAGGGGCACTTCATAGCTTGAGGTCGCTATCAATTGCTGACTATCAGCTCCGGCCCCAGGTAATCATTGATCTGCTCGATATCATCATCCCCCAGGCTGCCCACCGACGAGGCCAGCCGCAGGCGCGACATCAGGTAGTTGAGCTTGGCCTCGAACAGATCATGGCGGGCGTCATACAGCAGCTCCTCGGCATTGAGCACATCCGAGTTGGTGCTGGTGCCACCTTCCTTGAAGCCCTTGCGGGTCGAGGTCAGCGAACGCTCGTTGGAGGTCACGGCCTTCTCCAGTGCCTGAATGCGCAGGGCGCCACTCTGCACGCCACGGTACTCGCGGGTCGTGTTGGAAATCACCTCCTGGCGAGTGGCGTCCAGTTCATCCAGGGCCTTGGCGCTGTTGGCGCTGGCCTGGCGGGTCAGGGCACGGGTGCTGCCACCGCTGTACAGCGGGATGTTCAGCTCCAGCCCGATCGAGCTGTAGTGGTTGCGCTGGTTCAGCTCGGAAATCGACTGGCTGCTGCCCGCGGTGTAACCCGCCACGAAATCCAGGGTCGGGTAGTGTCCGGCGCGGGCGCGGTTGACTTCTTCCTCGGCCAGCGCGTAGCTGTGCCGGCGCGCATGAATCAGCGGGCTGTCAGCCTGGGCCTTGACCAGCCACTCCTGCAGGTTGCCCGGCATCAGCGGCGGGGTGCTGAAGCCCGCCTGCAGGGTGGTCAACGCCTGCGGGGTTTCACCAATGTATTCCTCCAGCTTGCGCCGGGCATTGACCAGGTTGTCCTGGGCGTCGATCAGGTCGGCCTCGGCCAGGTCGCGCCGGGCCACCGACTCGTCGACGTCGGTGATGGTGCCGGCGCCCAGTTCCTTGCGCCGCTTCGCCGATGCCAGCTGTTCCTCGAACGCGCTCAGCTTGGCCTTGGCCAGGGTGATGGTTTCGCTGGCCAGCAGCACGTCGAAGTAAGCGTCGGCCAGGCGCACCGCTGCGTCCTGGCTCTTGGCATCGAACACCGCCACGCTGTAGTCGGCGCGTTGCTGGCCCTGGCGGTACTCGGCCATCTTCTGCTTGTTGAACAGCGGCTGGCGCAGGCGCACGTTGGCGCCCTTGGAGTCATAGTCGAGGTCATTGTCCTGGCCATTCTGGCGCTGGCTGCCATTGACCTGGTTGAAGTAGGCCGAGGCGTTGATCTGCGGCAGCAGGCCGGCCTCGCCGATGGCGCGGTTTTCGCCACCGGCATGTTTTTCATGCACGGCAGCGCGGTAGACCGGGCCCTGGTACTGCAACAGGTCCCAGGCTTGCTTCAGGTCCATGGCACTGGCCTGTACGGCAACTCCCAGCAGGCACACCATCAGGCATGGGCGTTTCATGTCATTGCTCCTTGAACGCGGCGTCCACACGTTCGAGCATTGGTTTGAGCAGGTAGCTGAGCAGGTTGCGCTCGCCGGTCTTGATGGTGACGGTGGCAGGCATGCCGGGGCGGATGTGGTTGCTGCCCAGCAGGCCCATGCCGGCCGGCGTCACTTCGACCTGGGCCAGGTAGAACGGCTGCTTGCTTTCTTCATCGAGCAGCCGGTCGGCGGAAATGGTTTTTACCCGGCCGGGAATGTTCGGTGTCTGCGCATGGTTGAAGGCCGGGAAAGCGATGTCCACGGCAAGGCCTGGGACCATCTTGTCGATCGCCTGCACCGGGATCATCGCATCGACCTGCAGCGGCTGGTCGAGCGGCACCACCTCCATGATCTTGGCCCCGGGCTGGATGATGCCGCCGACCGTGGCGATGCTCAGGCCCTGCACCATGCCGTCGATCGGCGAGCGGATCACCGTGTGGGTCACTTCATAGTCCAGTGCGCGCAAGCGATCGGCCAGGGTGGTGTTTTCCTTGGCAGTATCGGTCAGTTGCGACTCCACCTCCTTCAGGTAATCGTGCTGGCGCTGCAGGATGCGCAGCTTGATCTCGGTGGCCTGGCTGCGCGCCCGGGCAATGTTATTGAGGTTTTCGGCCTGGCCGGCGGACAGGTCGGCATTGCTGCGCTCCAGCTCCAGCAGGCGATTGCGGGGTACATAACCTTCGGCGGCCAGTACCCGGGTGCCTTGCAGTTCCTGGTTGAGGAAGCCGATCTGCGAGGCGCGGGCGCCGTACACCTGCTGCAGGCCCTTCAGTTGCACTGCCGAGGCAGTCAGGTTTTCTTCAAGGATGCTCAGTTCACCGGCAAGGCCCGCGCGGCGGGTATCGAGCAGGCGCTGTTGCAGGTCCATGGCGGCCAGCAGGCGTGGGTCATTGGCGTAGTGTTCAAGCAGGGCAGGGTCGAACGTCACGGTATCGCGGCCATCGCGTTCGGCTTCCAGGCGGTTTTCCACGGTCTTGCTGACGATGTACTGGGCGCTGAGAGCGCCTTGTTCGGCCACCGCGCGCAGGGCATCGAGGCGCACCACTTCCTGGCCTTTCTTCACCACATCACCTTCGCGCACCATGATCGCTTCAACGGTGCCACCGCTCAGGTGCTGGACCGCCTTTCGGTTGCTGGTGACCTTGACCGTACCGGTGGCGACCACGCCGGCGTCCAGTGGCGCCAGGCAGGACCACAGCAGGAAGCCGCCGAAGCCGGCGATGACCAGCCATACGCCCCAGCGTACCGGGCGGCCCGCGTCCAGGTCGATCAGGTGGCTGGTCTCGGCGGGGATCAGTTCGGCATGTTGAGTCATCTGCATGGTTGGTTACTCCCGTACTTTGACCGAAGCCAGCGGTGCCGCAGCCGTTGCCGGAATCACCGCGGCCTTGCGCAGCGCGGCGAACACTTCGTCGCGGCTGCCAAGCATGTGCACACCGCCGTCGCGCAGCATCAGTATCTGGTCGACTGCGCACAGCACATTGGGCCGGTGGGAAATCAGCACCACCGTGGCGCCGCGTGCCTTGAGCTCGGCCAGGGCATCGACCAGGGCTTTTTCACCCACGTCATCGAGGTTGGCGTTGGGCTCGTCCAGCACCACCAGGTTGGGTTCGCCATACAGGGCGCGGGCCAGCGCGATGCGTTGCTTCTGGCCGCCAGACAATGGGCTGCCATCGGCGGCCAGGCGGGTGTCGTAACCCTGCGGGAAGCGCAGGATCATGTCGTGTACACCGCTGCTGCGGGCGGCACGGATCACCGCGTCGCTGTCCACCTCGGCAAAGCGGGCGATGTTTTCGGCGATGGTGCCTTCGAACAGCTCCACGTCCTGCGGCAGGTAGCCCAGCCACGGGCCCAGTTCAGCCTTGTTCCAGGTGAAGATATCGGCGCCGTCCAGGCGCACCTTGCCGGCCTGGGCCGGCCACACACCTACCAGCAGGCGGGCGAGGGTGGACTTGCCCGAGGCCGAAGGGCCGATGACACCCAGGCTGTCACCCGGGGCCAGGCTGAAGCTCACTCCGCGTACGATGCTGGTGCTGCTGCCAGGGGCGCCGGCGATCACGTTCTCCACGGCCAGCATGCCCATTGGCCGCTGCAGCGACATGCTCGGTGGCCGTTGCGGGTAGTCCTGCAGCAGGTCATTGAGCCTGCCCCAGGCCAGGCGGCAGCCCAGCAGTTGCTTCCACGCGGCGATTACCTGTTCCACCGGGCCCAGGGCTCGGCCGGTCAGGATCGAGCAGGCGATCATCATGCCGGGGGTGATCGTCCCCTCGATCGCCAGCAGCGCGCCGGTGCCGAGGATCAGCGATTGCAGGGTGATGCGCACGAAGCGCCCGGTGCTGCTGATCAGCGCCGCGCGGTCGGAGGCCAGGGTCTGCATCTGCAGGATGCGCAAGTGGCCCTGGTACCAGCGCTTGCCGATTGACGGCAGCATGCCCATGGCTTCGATCACTTCGGCGTTGCGCAGGTTGTTGTTGGCGTAGCTGGCTGACGACATGGCTGCCTGGTTGGCTTCGGCCAAGGGCTTTTGCGTAGCCTTTTCAGTGAGGTAGGCCAGCCCGACGAGGATCAGCGAGCCAATCGTGGTGACCAGCCCGAGCCAGGGGTGGATCAGGTAACAAACCAGCAGGTAGATCGGTGTCCAGGGGGCGTCGAAGAACGCGAACAGGCCGTTGCCGGTGAGAAACTGCCGTACCTGCGCCAAGTCCTGCAGGGCCTGGGCCGGGTTACCGCCGGCACGGCTCAGGTTGCGTTCGAAGGCAGCGCTGAAGAGGCGCCGGTTCAGGCTCATGTCCAGGCCGTTGCCCACCCTTATCAACACCCGGGTGCGGACCATCTCCAGGGCCGACATCAGCAGGAACAGCCCGACCACCAGCAAGGTGAGCATGCCCAAGGTCGTGACATTGCGGCTGACCAGGGCGCGGTCGTACACCTGCAACATATAAATGGCTGGCGTCAACATCATGACGTTTATCACACCGCTGAAGGCGGCCAGGGCGTAGAAGCTGCGGCGCAAGCGAAACAGCACGTCGGCCAGCTCGGAGCGGGTGCGTGGTGGCTTAGCCATCGGGGGGCCTCCCTTCATCACAAAGCGGGAAGCCCTTGCGGCGCCCCGTAAAACGGTAGTTGTGGCTTCTTGGTCGGCTCGCAGGCGGGTCGCTCTGATGGCGATATTGGCCAAAACGCTGCGTTGCTCCCACATGCAGCAGCGTAGGTTGCAACGAAACATTCCGTAATATCATTTTGCTCTATAAATACTTTGAACTTTTCATAAGTCACAGGAAAACAGTGAGTTGCATCGAATTATCATTGGTCGAGATTTTTTTGACGAAATATTGACAAGCTTTTGGCCTACGACTTTAGTCTGAAGTATTCGGGCCCTGTGCGAGCTGGGATCGATGCACGTGCGTTACACCTGTTGCGCACGGTTTACAGGGCCCCTCCTGCAACGGGGGGCCAGCTTGCCAAGAAGAGGCCAGAGGTTTCAGCACACGAGTGCTGGGCTACTGAGCCCGGTACACCCAACCAGATTCTGCGCACGTCAACACTGACTGGGCGCGGGAAGGACCCTGTTGCCCTGTGTCATCTCCGGACAGATCGAGGGCAACTGCAATGGCCAATTTCAGCAAGTCGGACCTTGAATTCATCCTCAAACAGATCTTCATCGCTGAGGCACACGCCGATGGCGCCAGCCTGATCGACCTGTTGCCCAACAGCCAGGTACCCTTTGGCCTGCGCACGGTGGATGGCAGCTACAACAACCTGGTCACCGGGCAGAGCGAGTTCGGCGCAGCCGACAACTCGTTCCTGCGCCTGCTCGAAGCGTCTTACCGCGCCAACTATGTCGGCACCGGCAATGTCGTCGATTCGCAACCGCGCACCATCAGCAACCTGATCGTCGACCAGACAGCCAACAACCCGGCCGCCGTCGAGGCCAACGGCGGTGCCGCGCCGGTGATGAGCCCTGGTATCGATGGCGTATTCGGCACCGCAGACGACAAGCCTGTGTTCTTCATCCCCAACGTGTCGCCAGACGCCGGGCTGACCGCCGGCTTCAACGCCTGGATGACCTTCTTCGGTCAGTTCTTCGACCACGGCCTGGACCTGGTCAGCAAGAGCAGCACCGACATCGTGTTCATCCCGCTGCGCCCGGACGACCCCCTGTTCGTGGCCGGCAGCCCGACCAACTTCATGGTGCTGTCCCGCGCCGTGCGCACCGCCGGCGCCGATGGCGTGGTGGGTACCGCCGACGATAGCCAGCCCAACACCACCTCGCCCTTTGTCGACCAGAGCCAGACCTACAGCTCGCACCCCTCGCACCAGGTGTTCCTGCGCGAATACACGGTCAACGCCGCAGGTGAGCCGGTGGCAACCGGGCGCCTGATCACCAACCGTGATCTGGGCGCCGATGGCAAGTTCGGCACCGCCGACGATGGCAACGGCGAAAGCGGTGGCATGGCTACCTGGGCGGTGGTCAAGGCCCAGGCCCGCGACTTGCTGGGTATCAACCTGACCGATGCCGACGTGCATAGCGTGCCGCTGCTGGCCACCGATGCCTACGGCAACTTCCTGCGCGGACCCAACGGCATGCCGCAGGTGGTCGTGCGCGTGAACAACGGCGCCGATGGCATTGCTGGCACCGCCGATGACGTCACCCAGCTGGTCGAGGGCGACCGCAATGCGCCGATCAGCCTGGCCAATGCCGTGAGCACCGGGCATGGCTTCCTTGACGACATCGCCCACAATGCCGCGCCCGTGGTGGTTGGGGGTGTGCTGCAGGCTGACGCCGACACCCTGGTGGGCAACGCACAGCCGGTCGGGCAGGGTGGCAACAACCTGACCTACGACAACGAATTGCTCGACGCGCACTACATCGCCGGTGACGGCCGGGTGAACGAGAACATCGGCCTGACCGCCGTGCACCATGTGTTCCACTCCGAGCACAACCGCCTGGTGCAGCAGACCAAGGATACTCTGCTGGCCGCGGGCGACCTGGCGTTCCTCAATGAGTGGCTGATCGACGACGTCACCGCTATCCCCACCGCGCCTGCCGACATCGCCGCGCTGGTGTGGGATGGCGAGCGGCTGTTCCAGGCTGCCAAGTTCGGCACCGAGATGCAGTACCAGCACCTGGTGTTCGAAGAGTTCGCCCGCACCATCCAGCCGCAGATCGATGAGTTCCTCGCCCCCAACGGCTACGACACCTCGATCAATCCGGCCATCCTCGCCGAGTTCGCCCATGTGGTGTACCGCTTCGGCCACTCGATGCTGACCGAAACCGTCGACCGCTACGACCCGGCGTTCAACCCGGTTTCTGCCGACCCGGCCAACCCCGACCAGCAGTTGGGCCTGATTGCCGCGTTCCTCAACCCGCTGGCGTTCGCCGGTAGCGGGGCCACGGCCGATGAAGCGGCGGGCGCAATCATCCGCGGCGTTACCCGCCAGGTGGGCAACGAGATCGACGAGTTCGTCACCGAAGCCCTGCGCAACAACCTGCTCGGCCTGCCACTTGACCTGCCTGCGCTGAACATCGCCCGTGGTCGTGATACCGGCATCCCCAGCCTGAACGAGGCCCGCCGCGAGTTCTATGCCGCCACCGGCGACAGCCAGCTCAAGCCCTACATCAGCTGGGTCGACTTTGCCGACCACCTCAAGCACCCGGCGTCGCTGATCAACTTCATTGCCGCCTACGGCACCCACAGCAGCATTACCGGGGCCACCACCGAGGCCGCCAAGCGCGCCGCCGCCGTGGCACTGGTACTTGGCGGAGACGGCGCCCCCCTCGACCGCCTCGACTTCCTCAACGGCACCGGTGCCTATGCCAACGTGACGCTGGCCGGCGCGGACGGCATCGCCGGCACGGCCGACGACATTGCCGGGGTGACCGTGACCGGGGTCGACGCCATCGACTTCTGGGTCGGCGGCCTGGCCGAGAAGAAAATGCCGTTTGGCGGCATGCTCGGTTCCAGCTTCAACTTTGTCTTCGAAACCCAGCTGGAAGCGCTGCAGAACGGTGACCGCTTCTACTACCTGTCGCGCACGGCGGGCATGAATTTTGGTACGGAGCTGGAAAACAACTCCTTCGCCAAGCTGATCATGGCCAACTCCGACGTCACCCACCTGTCCAACACCGTGTTCCTCACGCCCACGTTCACCCTGGAAGTGAACCAGGCCAACCAGTTCACCGGGTTGGGTGCCGACGGCAAGGCCGACCCCACTGGCGGCATCGAGATCAACGGGGTTGAAATCGTTCCGTTGGTGATCCGCGATAACCCCGATACTGTCGGGTCAGACGGCAACTTCCTGCATTACACCGGTGAAGACCATGTGGTGCTGGGTGGCACCGCTGGCAACGACATCATCATCTCCAGCGAAGGCGACGATACCCTCTATGGCGATGCCGGTGATGACCTGCTCGAAGGCGGTGCCGGCAACGACGCGGTGCTGGGTGGCGCGGGCGACGACATCATCACCGATTCGTTCGGCGACAACCG
Organism: Pseudomonas sp. FW305-E2; assembly: GCF_058782925.1. Taxonomy (NCBI): domain Bacteria; kingdom Pseudomonadati; phylum Pseudomonadota; class Gammaproteobacteria; order Pseudomonadales; family Pseudomonadaceae; genus Pseudomonas; species Pseudomonas sp. FW305-E2. Next base: position 22,122 of record NZ_JBYSYE010000013.1, read on the forward strand.
CCTGGAAGGCAACGCCGGCAACGACGTGATCGTCGCTGGCAGCATGGGGGTTGCCGGTAACCTGATCCTGGGCGGCGATGGCCAGGACTTCATCATCACCACCGAAGACATCAGCACCACCTTCGGTGGCCTGGGCGACGACTTCATCCTCGGCGCCAAGACCAACCTGCCACCTACCGGTAACGAAGGTGACGACTGGATCGAGAAGGGCACCCAGGACGGCGCACCTGGTGACAACTTCGCACCCTTGCTGGGTGACGAAGTCATTGGCAACGACATCTTCGTCGGGGGCGGCGGCTTTGACGAAATGATCGGTGAGGGCGGCGACGATATCTTCGTCGGCAGCGATGCCCAAGACAAAATGGACGGCATGTCCGGTTTCGACTGGGTCACCAACAAGAATGACCGCGTGGGTGTCACCGTGGACCTCAGCCTGGCCGCCTTGGCTCAGCCCCATGGCAACGCGCCTAACCAGAACGCTGGCGTGTTCAACCCGGTGGGCGCTTCGCCGGCATCGATTCTGGACAGGTTCGCCGAGGTCGAAGGGGTGTCCGGTTCGGCCTACGCCGATGTGCTCAAGGGCGACGACGTCGATGCCGTGACCATTCTCAACCATGGCGGCGCCACCGGCAGTGCGCTGACCAACGTGGCGCTGATACGTGGGCTGCAGCAGTTCCTGGCGGATGCCGGCCTGCCCACCACCGGCTTTGCCACCGGCAACATCATGCTCGGCGGCAATGGCAGTGACCTGATCGAAGGCCGGGGTGGCGATGACCTGATCGATGGCGACAAGTGGCTCAACGTGCGCATCGCCGTTTACGCCCCTGGCGACGTCGACCACACCGGCCCGGAAATCGCCAGCTTCGACAGCATGGCCGACATGATTCCGTTCATGCTTGACCGCACCTACAACCCCGGTCAACTCAAGGCCGTGCGCGAAATCCTGCCCGGGACTTCGACCGGCGGGGCCGCCTTCGATACGGCAATATTCTCTGGGCTACAGAGCGAGTACCTGGTGACCCAGAACACCAAGGGCACCGCCGATGTCGCCGATGACGTCTGGACCGTGACCGACACCGTGGCCGGCCGCGATGGCGTCGATACCCTGTTGCACATCGAGCGCCTGCAGTTTGCCGATAGCCAGCGCGTACTGGTGGAGGGGGTGAACGCACAACCCACCGGCAGCCCGACCCTGCTCGACAGCAACGGCGGTGCGATTACCGTGGGTGACATGCTGACGGTGAGCGTGGCCGCTGTGCTCGACGCCGACAATATCAGTGCGGGCAACCCGACGGGCTCGCTCGCCGACCGTTCGGTGTCTTACTACTGGCAGTTCGAGGCCGACCCGGGCAGCGGTGTGTTCCAGGACATCATCCTGCTACCGGCCGGCGACCTGGCCTTCCAGAGCGCCGATGGCACTTCGTTCAAGGTGTCGCCAGACCTGGCCGGGCTGAGCCTGCGGGTCAAGGCGATCTATCAGGATGCCCATGGCACCACCGAAGTGCTGTACTCGCAGCCTACCACCGTGGTGCAACCTGGCGCGCCCGTGGTGCCGACAGTGGCCACCCCGGTGGTGGATGCCAGTGACGGCGGTGCCGGCCTGCACATGGTGCGCTCCGACCTGAACTTCATCCTCGCGCAAATCAAGATTGCCGAGGCCGATGCCGCCGGGCAGGACATCCTCTCGCTGATCCCCAACGTCCGCGCAGCCATGGGCCTGCGTGCGGTGGATGGCTCGAACAACAACCTGATGAACCTGAACGGCAACAACAACACCCAGTACGGTGCCGCCGACAACGTCTTCCCGCGCGTGACCGACCCGGTATTCAACCCGGCCGAAGGTGCGCCAGCCGGTTTCTTCGGCCCAGGTTCCCCGGCGATCCCGGGGTCGTCGTACCAGCAGACCAGCGGGCCGGTGTTCGATTCGCAGCCACGTACCATCAGCAACCTGATTGTCGACCAGACCTCCAACAACCCGGCAGCCTATGCCACCGCGTATGACCCGGGTGCCGATGGCGTGCTCAACTTCGGCGCCGCAGGCAACGACGACGTACTCAAGGATGGCGTGCGCATCGTCGCCAGCCCGGGCATGGACGGCCAGTTCGGCACCACCGACGACCATGACGTGTACCTGTTCGAGAACACCGCTGCCGATGCCGGGCTGTCTGCGCCGTTCAACGCCTGGATGACCTTCTTCGGGCAGTTTTTCGACCATGGCCTGGACCTGGTCACCAAGGGCGGCTCCGGTACCATCTACATCCCGCTGCAACCGGATGACCCGCTGTACGTGGAGGGTGGCTTCACCAACTTCATGGTGGTAACCCGTGCCACCAACCTGCCTGGTCCGGACGGCATCCTTGGCAACGCCGACGACATCCGCGAACACACCAACACCACCACGCCGTTCGTCGACCAGAACCAGACCTACAGCTCGCATCCCTCGCACCAGGTGTTCCTGCGCGCCTATCTCATGACTGACGACGGCCCGGTCGCCACGGGCCGGTTGATCACCAATCGCGACCTGGGCGCTGATGGGCGGTTCGGCACGGCCGACGACACCGAGATCGGCGGCATGGCCACCTGGAAGGTGGTCAAGGCCCAGGCCCGCGACCTGCTCGGCATCAACCTGACCGATGCCGACGTCGACAACGTGCCGCTGCTGGCCACCGACGCCTACGGCAACTTCATCAAAGGGCCCAACGGCTACCCGATGGTGGTGATGAAAGGCCTGGACGGTATTGCCGGCACCGCTGATGACCAGGAGGTCGAAGGCAACCCGCTGGCGCCGCTCGACCTGACCAACGCCGTGCGTACCGGGCACCAGTTCCTTGCCGACATCGCCCACAATGCCGTGCCGGTGTTCAGTGGCGGCGTGCTGGCGCCGGATGCCGACAACGTTGCCGGCAATGCCGTGCCGGTCAACCCGCAGACCGGTGCCAACCTGGCCTACGACAACGAACTGCTGGACGCGCACTACATCGCCGGTGACGGCCGGGTCAACGAGAACATCGGCCTGACCGCCGTGCATGCGATTTTCCACTCCGAGCACAACCGGCTGGTGGCGCAGACCATGGACACCGTGCTCGACTCGGGTGACCTGGCCTTCCTCAACGAGTGGCTGCTCAACCCCGTCAGCGCCTTACCAGTCACCCCGGCCGAGATCGATGCCCTGGTGTGGAATGGCGAGCGGCTGTTCCAGGCGGCCAAGTTCGGCACCGAAATGCAGTACCAGCACCTGGTGTTCGAGGAGTTCGCCCGCACCGTGCAACCTCGGGTCGACCTGTTCTTTGCCCCGACCCAGGTGTACGACGTCGACCTCGATGCCTCGATCGTGGCCGAGTTCGCCCACACCGTGTACCGCTTTGGCCACTCGATGCTGACCGAGACTGTCGACCGCTTCGACATCGACTTCAACGTCATCCAGGACCCGGCCAGCGCCAACCCCGACCAGCAACTGGGGCTGATCGCGGCCTTCCTCAACCCGCTGGCTTATGCCGCCAGTGGCGTAACCCCCGAGGACGCCACCAGCGCCATCGTGCGCGGGGTCACCCGCCAGGCCGGTAACGAAATCGACGAGTTCGTCACCGAGGCGCTGCGCAACAACCTGCTCGGCCTGCCACTGGACCTGCCAGCGATCAACATCGCCCGTGGCCGCGACGTCGGTATCCCTTCGCTGAACGCTGTGCGCCGTGAAATCTACGGGCAAACCGGCGATACCCAGCTCAAACCGTACAGCAGTTGGGTCGACCTGGTGCAACACCTGAAACATCCAGAGTCGCTGATCAACTTCATCGCGGCCTACGGCACCCACAGCACCATCACCGCTGCCACCACCCTGCTGGAAAAACGCGCCGCGGCCATGGCCTTGGTGTTCGGCGGCGATGGCGCACCCGCCGACCGCATGGACTTCCTCAACAGCAGCGGCGCCTGGGCCAATGTGACCCTGCCCGGCAAGGACGGTGTACTGGGTACTGCCGATGACCTCAAGGCAGTCACCGTGACCGGTGTCGATGCCATCGACCTGTGGATCGGCGGCCTGGCGGAAGCAAAAGCGCCATTTGGCGGCATGCTCGGCAGCACCTTCAACTTTGTATTCGAGAACCAGATGGAGAAACTGCAGGACGGCGACCGCTTCTACTATTTGGAGCGCACCGCGGGCCTGTCGATGAACGCCGAGCTGGAAAGCAACTCGTTCGCCAAGCTGATCATGGCCAACAGCTCAGCCACCCACCTGCCAGGCCTAGTGTTCTCCGACCCTGGCTTCTACCTGGAACTGGACCAGACCAAGCAGTACAACGAGGGCCTTGGCAGCGCCGACCCGCTGGGCGAAAACGGCGAGCAGGTGGTGTTCCGCGACAGCCCGCTGACGGCTGGCCCGGACACCCACTACATCCGCTATGCCGGTGCCGAGCACATCGTGCTGGGCGGCACCAACGGGGACGATATTCTGGTCTCCAGCGAAGGCGACGACACGGTCTGGGGTGATGCCGGCAACGACCGCATCGAGGGGGGTGACGGTAACGACCAGCTGCGCGGTGGGGCCGGCGACGACATCATCAGCGACATGGGCGGTGACGACAACATCCAGGGCGGCGACGGCAACGATGTGTTGCACGGCGGTAATGGCATCAACCTGATCATCGGCGGTTTCGGCAATGACTTTATCGTCACTGGTGAGGACGCCTCCGAAGCCATCGGCGGTCAGGGCAATGACTTCATCCTCGGCAGCAAGGCCAACGAGCAGGACATGGGCAACGAAGGTGACGACTGGATCGAGAAGGGCACCTCGGACGGCGCGCCTGGCGACAACTTCGACCCGCTCGGCAACGACCCGATCATCGGTAACGACGTATTTGTCGGCGGCAACGAGAACGACAAGTTCAACGGTGAAGGCGGCGACGACATCATGGTCGGCAGCCTGGGGTTCGGCGACCGTTACATTGGTGGCTCGGGCTATGACTGGGCAACCTTCAAGGACTTGGCCCAAGGCGTGTCCATCGACATGAGCGACCGCTTCTTCGATGTGCCGCTGGTACCGGGTTCGGGCGCTTCGACGCTGGTGCGCTTCGACATCATGGAAGGCCTGTCGGGCTCGGCGCATGGCGACTTCCTGCGCGGCGACAGCGAAGACGCCACCTCGCTGCCTACTGCAGGTGCTAACGGCAGCGTGTTGACCAACATCAGCCTGATCGACGGCCTGGCCGGCCTGCTGGCGGCCGGGGCGACCTTCTATGACGGTGGCAACATCATCCTCGGCGGCAGCGGTAGCGACCTGCTCGAAGGCCGGGGTGGCGACGATATCCTCGACGGCGACAAGTGGCTGAACGTGCGCATCAGCGTACGCGCCAACCCTGATGGCACCGGCCCGGAAATCGCCAGCTTCAACAGCATGGAGCCGATGGTGCCGTTCATGCTCAATGGCACCTACAAGCCGGGCCAGCTGGTGATCGTGCGGGAGATCCTCAGCGGCACCGACGACTACGACACGGCGGTGTACTCTGGGGTGTCCACCGACTACAGCGTGGTGGTCGATGGCAACTCGGTGACCGTCACCGACCTGGTGGCCGGTCGCGATGGCGTCGACCACCTGACCGGCATTGAGCGCCTGCAGTTCTCTGACAGTTCGCAGGCCTCTGGCGTCGGTACGGCAGTCAACGCCGGCCCCACCGGCCACCTGGCGATTCTCGATGCTACCACCGGCCTGCGCGACGATACGCCAGTCAGTGGCCAGCTGCTGAGGGTAAGCAACCTCGCCGTGCATGACGCGGACAATGTCAGCGCAACCAATGCGACCGGTGCGGTGAACGGCCCCGTGGCCTACTACTGGCAAGTCGAGGCGCTGCCGGGTTCCGGGGTTTATGAAGACATCACGGTTGTGGCCGCTGGTGAAGCGACACGGGTCACCGGTACGACCTACCGCGTCACGGACGATGTCGCCGGCCTGAACATCCGCGTGCGTGCGGTGTACCAGGATGCCAAGGGCACGCTGGAAATCGTCGATTCGACGCCGAACAGCGCGCCGAGCGCCGGGCCGACCGTGACCGGGCTGCTGGTGCAGAATCAAACGCTCACCGCCAACCCGGCCACCATCGTCGACGCCGACGGCCTGAGCAACCCTCAGTTCACCTTCCAGTGGCAGTCCAACCGGGGTGTCGGTTGGGTCAACATCGCCGGCGCCATCAGCAGCACGTTCGTCCTGACCCAGGCGCAAGTGGGGCAGAACATGCGGGTGGTGGTCAGCTACGTGGATGACTTTGGCGTGCAGGAAAGCGTCGCCTCCGACATCCTCGACCCGGTGGCCAACGTCAACGATGCGCCGACCGGTGCGTTGCTGATCAGCGACACCACGCCCGACCAGGGCCAGACGCTGACCGCGCTCACCGGCGCAATTGCCGACATCGACGGCCTGGGGGCCTTCAGCTTCCAGTGGCAGCAAGGTACCGGCGGCACCTTCGCCGATATCGCCGGGGCTACGGCGGCCACCTTCACCCCTGGCTTCGCCCAGGGTAACCAGCAGCTGCGGGTGATCGTGCGCTACACCGACGGCTTCGGCACCCTGGAGTCGCTGACCTCGGCGGCGACCGCTGCAGTCACCGTGCCACCGGGTGTTGTACTGGTTGGTACCAATGGAGCCAACACCCTGACCGGTGGCGCAGGCAATGACGTGATCTCGGGCTTGGGCGGCAACGACACGCTCAACGGCCTGGGCGGCAGCGACCAGCTGTTCGGTGGCATTGGCAACGACATCCTCAATGGCGGTGACGACCCTGACTTCCTCAATGGCGAGGATGGCAACGATACCCTCAACGGCGGGCTTGGCGCAGATGCCATGAATGGCGGTGCCGGCAACGATACCTTCCTGGTCGACAACGCCGGGGATACGGTCACCGAGGCACTCAATGGTGGCACGGACCAGGTGCAGACCAGCCTGGCCAGCTACACCCTTGGTGCCAACGTCGAGAACCTGACCTATACCGGCAGCAGCGCCTTTACCGGTACCGGTAACGCGCTGGCCAACACCCTCACGGGGGGGGCCGGCAACGACCTGCTCAACGGCGGTGCGGGTGCCGACCGCTTGGTGGGTGGCGTGGGCAACGACACCTATGTGGTGGATGACGCCGGGGATGTAGTGGTCGAGGCGACGGGGGCCGGTACGGACCTTGTGCGTACCACGCTGGCCAGCCACACCATGGCGGCCAACGTCGAGAACCTGGCCTATACCGGGGTGGGCAACTTCACCGGCACGGGTAACGGGCTGGCCAACATCATCGACGGTGGGGCAGGTAATGACACGCTCAGCGGCGACGGCGGTAACGATGTGCTCAACGGCAATGCCGGCAACGACACCCTCAACGGCGACGCCGGGAACGACCAGCTGTTCGGCGGCCTGGGTGACGACCAACTGCGCGGTGGAGGGGGGGACGACAGCCTCGATGCCGGTGGCGGCAACGACACGTTGCTGGGGGAGGCCGGTAACGACAACCTGAACGGGGGCGCTGGCGATGACAGCCTGGATGGCGGCAACGGCAATGACACCCTGCAGGGCGGCGATGGTAACGACACATTGTTCGGCGACGTGGGTACCGACACCCTGATCGGGGGGGCCGGCAACGACTTCCTCAACGGTGCGGCAGGTAACGATACGGTGGTGGGTGGGGCCGGTAACGACACCCTGATAGCCACCGATGGCAACGATGTGTTCCAGTTCGCTGCAGGCTTTGGCAACGACTTGATCATCAATTTTGATGCCATTGCGGCGGGTGGCCAGGACCGGCTGGATATCACCGCCCTCAACATTACCGCAGCCACCTTTGGCGCCAGTGTGACCATCGCCGATGTTGGTGCGGACACCTTGGTAAGTATCGGTGCTGCCGACTCCATACGTTTGGTGGGGGTGGCAGAGGCAACCACGGTGACCTCCGCAGACTTCATCCTGGCCGGTTGAGGGGCGCTGGGGTTAGCTGTTACGGGTACAACAGGGGGGCTGCGCAGCAGCCCCTTTTTCTGCGCAAAGAGTCGCCGAATGGTTCCCCGGGCCTGTCCAGCGACCACGGCAGTTGCTTCGCGTTATACTTCGCGCCTTTTGCCCGTGCCGGAATCCGCCCATGCGCCAGGTTTTGCTCATCGTCGATGTTCAGTCCACCTTCAGCCCACCCGAGTGGCTGGTCGATGGTTTGCGGCGGTTGTCAGCGAACATTCCCACCATAGCCTCGGTCGAGTTGCACGATGAACAGGTCACGCCGTTCGAGCGCCAGCTCGGTTGGCACCCGGCGGCCGAGGACGAAAGCCTGGTCGAGGCCGACCAGGTGTTCGTCAAGCATGGCTATGGGCAAAGTGCCGAAGCTATCGACTACATCCGGCAATTGGGTGTAGAGCGGGTGCTGGTGTGTGGGTTGCAGACCGAAACCTGCGTGCTGGCCGCCGGCTTTGCCCTGTTCGATGCAGGGCTGATGCCCACGCTGGTGACAGACATGACAATAGGGTCGTCGCTGGACCGTTCGGGCAAGCTGGGTACCGACCTGTGGAAGCACCACTTCCGCCAGGTCACTACCTCGGCCGAGGTGCTGGCTGAACTGGCCGGACGCGCGTAGTGCATGCGCCGGCGGGGTCATCTTCGTTCAGGCAGAGGTGACGCGTTCAGCTGGATCGGCTCCACGCGCCTGGTGCTGTTTGCGCCTGCGGGTAAACAGCAGGCGCAACAGGGTGTTCCAGCAATAGCTCACCAGTACCCCTCCAGCGAGTGCCAGGGCCACCTCGAACAGCGGGTGCCTGAAAACATGCTCCGCCACCGACTCGAACTGGAAATGCGTCAGGTAGATATACAAGGTTGACGAAGCGATCACCGCACCTGCCCGTGCAACCAGGGCGGGTACTGGTACCGAGCGGAACCAGACAAGCGCCAGTATCGCTGGCAGGGCGATGTCGACATAGTGTGTGAGCGCTTGCCAGCCAACACCGGCAACCGCCATCAGGTCCAGCTCGCCAACCACCAGCACGGCCACCGCACTGGCCACCCATTTGCGTGAGGTCGTGTCGGCATGGTGCACGGCCATGCCCAGCACCATCACCGCCAGGAAGTGCTGGGGTACCCGGTTGAGCAGGGCACTGGCGTCGAACACGAACTGGTTGAGGAGCACATCCAGCGCTACCAGTGCACAGGCAGCGATGATCAGCCAGCGAAACGGGTCGGCAACCAGCACCTGGCGCACGCGCTTGATCGACAGCACCAGGCCAATGATCACGATCATCTGCACCAACACTTCGATGTACCAATAGTTGAACAGGCTGACCTCGCTGGCGGGGAACCAGTTGGAAACCAGCAGCAGCGATTGCCAATGCAGCCGGTCGAATACCAGCTGGATCAATGCGGTGTACAACAGTGTTGGCACCACGATGGCTGCCAGTGACCTTAGCAGCGTGCGTGCATCGCCACGCGCTTCGATGGCCTTGAGCTGAAAGCGCGCCAGGGCGATGCCGGAGACCAGGAACAGCACCGAGGTTTCGCCGAGTATCGGCCAGTGGTCGAAATCACCCAGGTGGCCGACCACAATCAGGATGATGGCGAGCATGCGGATGAACACCGGCATTTCCATTACCCGCCATACGCCTTTGGGCGGCGTACTCAGCTCGGCCAGCTGGCACACCGGCAGGGTTTCCCAACGTTCAGGCAGGTGGCCGATGAGTGCTTCGAGCACGCGCGAAGCTTGCACGAACGACAGCGAGTCGCCGCCCAGCTCGACAAAGCTCAACCTGGCGTCCAGGCGCGGTACCTGGAGGATGCGTGCCCAGGCTGTACTCAGCTTTTCGGCCAAGGGTGACAACGGTGGGCTGATACTGTCGTCAAATGCAGCAGGCAGCGCGCGTTTGTCGACTTTGCCGTTGGGGGTGAGCGGCAGGGCATCAAGGAACACGAACAGCGCCGGAACCATATAGTCAGGCAGCTGGCCGCTGAGGGCCTGGCGCAGTTCGTCAACACGGATGGCTTGCTGCGCGACGCAATAGGCCACCAGCCGGGTCGATGCACCCTCGTGGTTGGCCAGGACCACGCATTGCCCTATGTGCGGGTGACGGCAGATGGCGTTCTCGATTTCTGCCAGCTCGATGCGATGCCCCCGGATTTTCACCTGGCTGTCAGCGCGCCCCAGAAAACTGGCGCTGCCATCGGCCAGGTAGGTGCCCAGGTCACCCGTGCGGTAACAGCGGTCGGCCGCGTCAGCGGTGAACGGGTTGGCGATGAATTTGGCTTCGGTCAGCCCCGCGTCGCCCCAGTATCCCCGCGACAGGTAGGGGCTGCGGATCAGGATTTCGCCTGTCTCGCCCTCGCTGACCAGCTGGTTGGCCGGGTTTATCACCAGCAATTGTGCATCGGCAATGCCTTTGCCCAAGGGCACCCGGGCATTGTCCACTTCCGGGTCGAGGGTATGGAAAGCCATGGCCTGTGGGGTTTCGGTGGTGCCGTAGAAGTTCACATTGACGGCATTCGGTGCGATGGCGCGGACCTGCTGATACTGCGTCGGGCTGAGTGCATCGCCCCCCCAGAACAGGTAGCGCAGGTGGTCGAGAACCTGGCCGTTCAGGTGTGCGCCAGTTTCGATCAGCTTGCCCAACGGCGGGGTAAGGTGGATCACGCTCACACCGTACTGGTGAAGCCAGCTCGCCAGCCGTGAGGGGTCGGTCAGGGTCGACTGCGCCGGGCAGGCAATGGTCGCGCCAAGCGACAGTGGCGTGAACACGTCGCGGTATACCGGGTCGTGGCCCAGGCCAGAAAGCAGCGAGAAGGTGTCGGCCTGAGTGAAACCGTGCTGGCGCACATGCCAGTCGATGAAGTGCACCAGCGGTGCGTGGTGGGTAACGATGCCCTTGGGTTCACCGGTGCTGCCCGAGGTGAAGGTGATGTAGGCCGGCTGCTCAGGGCTGACAGCGGGCAGCGCGACAGGTTGGCGAGGGAAGGCCTGCAGCGCTTCAGCGGGGGCTTCAGGCACCGTGACGACTATGGGCTGGCCGACGTCGACGCTTGCCTCGGCACAGCGCAGTATCACTGCAGGCTTCAAGGTGTTGACGATTTGCTCGATACGCGCGGCTGGGTAAGCGGCGTCAGCCACGGTGAAGGCCAGGCCGGCACGCAGGCAGCCGAGCATGGCGTATACCAGGGCGGCGCTGCGGCGGCTGACGATGACCACACGATCGGTGCCGCTGGCGGCGTTTTTAACCAGAAACGCGGCAATACCCGCGCTGATCTGCTCCAGTTGGGAGTAGCTGCAGGTTGCGTGCTGGCCAATGATGGCAATGGCCGCCGGGTAGCGGCTGGCCTGCTGGATGAATGCGTGGTGAATGGGCTGTTCGGCACGGTACTCCAGGCACAGCGTCGGGTTCGGGCGCAGGTCCGGCATGATGATCGAGTGCTCCGCAGGAACGTTGGGCTGGCTGGTAGCACAACGCTAGTGCAGGCTGGCTGATGGCGCCAACATTTGAAGGCTGCCTTGCGATAGCCGGGCAGGTCCAGGACCGCAAGCGTGCCCCCATAAAACCCTGCTAACCCTACGGGTTAGCGGTTGTTCCATGGGAGCCGCCTTGCGCTGCGACATGGATTGTCACAGGCCTGGTTTTCAGGCCACATCCACAAGCACGATCTCGCTGTCCTCAATGGCGGTCACCCGCAGCACCGCTTCCTGCTCGATCGCCACGCCATCGCGCGCCTTGGCCCGCAACCCGTTGACTTCCACCAGCCCCTTGGCCGGCACCAGGTAACCCCGGCGTGCGGCATCGAAGCGGTACTCGGCGGTTTCACCCGCCCGCAGGGTGGCAGCCACCAGACGGGCATCGGTACGGATCTGCAGGCTGTCCTCGTCACCCGCGCGGCCGCTGGCCAAGGTCACGAAGCCTTCACCGCGCTCGCCTTTGGGGAACGGCCGGCTACCCCACTGCGGTGCTTCACCGGTGCGCTCCGGCACGATCCAGATCTGGAAAATTCGTGTATCAATGTCTTCCAGGTTGTACTCGCTGTGCACAATGCCGGTACCGGCGCTCATGACCTGAACATCACCGGCTTCGGTACGGCCCTTGTTGCCCAGGCTGTCCTGGTGGCTGATCGCGCCTTCACGCACATACGTGATGATTTCCATGTCGCGGTGCGGGTGCGGTGGGAAGCCGCTGCCGGCCGCGATCAGGTCGTCGTTCCAAACCCGCAGGTTACCCCAGTGCATGCGTGCCGGGTCGTAGTACTCGGCAAACGAGAAATGGTGGTGGGCATCGAGCCAGCCATGGTTGGCGTGGCCGAGGCTTTCGAAGGGTCGCAGTTGCAGCATGGTCGTGCTCCTTGAATCAGTGGAATGACGCCATGATGCGCTAAAGAAACATCGAAAATAAGCGTAAATATCGGCTTAAAACAATCTGTTTTATAGATGCTTTTTATGTGACGTTTTATTCGCTTCATCGCCTAATCCACTGATCTGCAAGCATTCGCTGGCGATTTTTCGTCGATGCGGCGAACATGCCTGCTGTTTTGATTTTCAACGGAGTGACCGTGGCCCACGAGCAACCCTTGGCCCCCGCCGACCTTACCCCTCCTGCCCAGTTGCCCTGGTTTCGCCGCCTGGCCGCCCGCTTGCTGGGGCGTGGCCTGACCCGCCTGCAAGCCCAGCACCGCGACTCGTGGTTCCTCGGCCACGCCACAGGCCAGCGCACTGGCCATGCCGATGGTGTGCGTGAGGGGTTCGAGCGTGGTCGCGTGGAGGGCTATGAAGCGGGGCGCCAGGTGCTGGTGATCCGCGATACGCGCCCCGACAGCGCCGCCGTGCCAGGCCAGGATGACAACTTGTTCGACGACTGGCGCCTGCCGTTGACGGCCGAGTTGAAAAAGCGCTTCAAGGCCGATGTCGCCCAGCGCCTGCCCGCCGAAGCCCAGCCCAGCGCCGCGCAATGGAAGCTGATCTTCAGTGACACCCCGTCTACCTGCGTGGTGGCAGGCGCCGGGGCAGGCAAGTCCACGTCGCTGGTGCTGCGCATCCTGTTGCTGCGTCATTACCTGGGTTACGAGCTGGATGCGATGACCGTGGTCACCTTCACTCGCGAATCGCGCAAGGACTTCATCAAGCGCCTGCTGCAGGTGTTCGCCCTGTGGCAGATCAACCTGCAGCCTGTGCAGGCCCGCGAGCTGGTGCGCACGTTCCATTCGCGCATTCTGCCGCTGGTGCGCAGCCTGCCAGGCTTCGGCCAGGTGCGTGCATTTGAAACACTGGGCCACGAGATGCCTGCCGGGCGTGAGGCCGAGGCCGACAGCAACCCGTTCGACCTGCGCCTGAACGATGCCCAGCGCCAGCAACTGAACCAGTGCTACAGCAGCTTGCTGGGCGAGAGCCCGCGTTTTGCCGAGCTGGTCGGCCAGTTGCGCAGCGAAGCCTTGCAACTGAAGCCGCTGGACCCGAACAACCCCGATGTGCAGAAGCGCGCCCAGGTGACCCAATTGGCCGCCCAGCGCGACGAAGAACTGTGCGACGTGATCGAGGACCTGTGGTTTGCCGCCGGCGTCTGGCCGATCAAGGGCATCGAGCCCTGCCGCGAAACGGTCGATATCCGTGGCAGCCGCTTCCATGTGCATGGCCGCCTGGAAGGCCAGGGGCCGTTGGTGGTGCTGGGCTTCGACCCCGCACAAAGCGCGCAGTACCAGCGCCCCGGCGCCAAGCTGACCGTGCGTGCCGAGTGGGCGGTCAAGCGCACACTGTTGCAGGCGTTCTGCGACAGGCCGCTGATCTGGCTCGACAACTACGCCATGGCCAGGCGCCTGGCGGCATCGTTGGCGGGCGATGCCGTGGCCGGGCCTGGCTTCGAGTACAAGGTCAAGGGCGAACTGGCCCCGGCGCCGCTGCTGGATGCGTTCGTCAGTGCGGCCAATTTCATCGAAAACCTTGGGTTGGAGGTGAACAAAGCGGTGGCGGCGATGAGCTTTCCGTCCGGCGACAGCGATGCACTGTTCTTCGAGGCCCTGGCGCTGTACTGGAAAGCCCTGGAAGCGCACCTGCTGGACCAGTCGCCGCCGGTGATGAGCTACAACCGCATGTTCGCCCTGTTTGGCGAGAACAACCCGGAAAACCTGCACTTGCTGCCCGATCCATTGCTGCGGCCGCTGGCGCACCTGATGATCGACGAGTTCCAGGACGTGTCGCCACAGATCGTCAGTTGGTTGCGTGCCAGCCTCGCCGAAATACGGCGCCGCGGCCCGGCCATGCACACCGGGCGCCATGCCCAGCATTCGTCGTTGCTGTGCGTGGGGGACGACTGGCAATCGATCTACGGCTGGCGTGGCAGCTCGCCCAAGTATTTCATGGAGTTCACCAAGGCGTTCCCGTCGCCGGCCAACACGCGGGTGATGCTGATCGACAACTACCGATGCCAGCAACAGGTGATCGATGCGGCCGAGCACCTGGTCAAGGGCACCCCGGCGATTGCCGGCAAGAAAGCCCGCGCCAGTGGCCCGGCGGCTGAGTTGCCCGGCTCGCCGGTCAAGGTGTTCGACCGTGACGAGGCTGCACTGGGCGAAACGCTTGTCGAGCACTATCAGCGGGGTGAGACGGTCATGATGCTGTACCGCAAGGGCAGTGACCGGGCCTTGATGAACGAGCACCTGCAAAGCGTGTTGCACGCCGACGCGGCGCTTCCGGCCGAGCAGCGCCGGCTGCGCCAGCTGACCTACCACAGTGCCAAGGGTTTGCAGGCCGATGCGGTGTTCATGCTGGGTGACTGCCAGTACCTGACCAGCTCACCCTACAAGAACCAGGTATACCGTCAGGCCGGGTTGGGCAAGGCAGGTGATGCCCAACCGTTCGACTCGGCACAGAAGGAAGAAGTGCAGCGCTTGGCCTACGTGGCGGTGACCCGCGCAGTGCAGCACTGTTATTGGCACGTGGAGACCGCCAGCGGTGACGCCGCAGCGGCCCCACGGGCGTCCAGCCAGGTGGACGGCAAGCAGGCCTTCTTCGAAGACCTGCGCGGGCAGTGAGTGGGGTTCAGCGGCCGATTGTTTGCGTCTGGCGGGTGAGGCTGATCAGCAGACCGGTTTCAACCTGCTGCTGCTCGGCAGTCAGCGCGTCCACGCCCTGGCGATACTGCTGCTCGTTGAGCACGACGCGCCGCAGCCTGCCCTCAGCATCCACCGGGCTTTCGGGCATGACCCTGGCCAAGGCTCGTCGCACAGAGCTGTCCAGTGATGTCACTGGGTCGGCGGTTTCATCCAGGCAGTAATAGAGGTAGTCAAGGCCTGGCCGCCAGAAGTCGGTGATCAGGCTGAACTGTGCCGCATGCTCTCGTTTCAAGTACTCGACCCAGCCAGGCTGCTGGGTCAACCATTGCTCTCGAGCGATGGCATCCTTGTCCAGGGAACGGACCGCAGCTTTCACCATTTCGATGATTGTGTCGTTGATTCTGGCCGTATTGCGGTACAGCATGCCTCGGCTCGGCTCAGGGTAGTCCAGCGCGCTGGCCAACGACTGGCGCAAGGCCAAACGTACCTCGACATCGTCCACCAGCCCCGTTTGAAGTTCGCTGTCTGGAAAGGCTGAGGGGTCGTCCAGCTCATCGTAGGGGGGGAGGTTTTCATCGAAGGCCCCGTCGAGCAGCGCCTGTTTGCGCAAGGACCTTCTCCAGCTGATGCGATCGGCCAGTTGATTGACCTGACTGCGTCGATACAACTTGCCATACAGGCTCAGTAGATCAGCGGGTCGACTACCGGCGACGGCTGCCGCTTCGTGGGCCAGCACTTCTATCTCCAAGGCACTGAACGCGTCGGCACCTGCGTCGCCACAGGTTGGCGGGAAGTCGCCGGCCACGGTGGCCAGGCGTTCACGCAGCGCGGTGTCGCGGGCCGCGTCATCCAACAGCTTCCAGACGCGTGCCCTCAGGGCCTCGCCATCACGCTGCGCTTCTGCCGATTGGGCAAGACGTTCGAGTACGCCCAGCAGCGCTGCGTTTTCACCTTGGTCGAACAGGTCGCTCCACAGTTGCTCCTCGGCACTGCTCGCCTCGCCACGGAAAATGCCCTGCCACAGTGGCACGTCTTCTGCGTGCTCGAATACGTTGACGCCGCTACTGCCCAGGCGTGCTCGTGTCTGGGCTTCCAGGGTGTTGTAGTTGAACAGCCAGCGGCGCTCCGGCAAGTGCGCGGCGACATCGCGGGCAAACGGGGTACGCAGCACACCAGGCAAGTCTGGCAGGGTACGAATGCGGTTGGACGACAGGTTCAGGTAGCGCAGTTGGTACTGGGGCTGGCTCATCAGGACGGTCAGGCTGTCGGGCCACTGCTGCAGTTCGCAACGCTCAAGCTCCAGGTGGACAAGACGGGCCATGAAGCGCAGGTCGGGCGCCAGTTGCAGTGGGTTGCCTGAAAGGTGCAGTACAGTGGGGTGGATCATGTCCTGGAACTGGGCGGCAAGGCTTTCGTCAAGTGTGATTTGATTGTGGCCCAGGCCGAGGGCATCCAGGGGCAAGCGCGTCAGGAAGCCTAAACTGTTGGTGTCAAGTTGCAGCCGGTTGCGGCTGAGCCAGAGTAGCCGTAGGCCGGGCATAGCCCCGATGGCCTGTTGGGCGGTGGGTGAAAGGGTGGTCAAGCCATTGTCTGTCAGGCCCAGCTCGCGTAGCCGTGGTGCCGACCTGAGCGCCTCGAACAATGTTTCGGCATTGATGTCCTGGTTACCGATGATTTCCAGGGTTTCCAGGTTAGGGAAGTTCGTCAGGAAGCTGCCCTCCAGGCGCCGCATCTGCAGCCCCTCGAGCCTGAGATTGCGGATATGCGGCATGCGTGCAGTGAAAGCGGGTAGCGCTTCGAGCTGCATACGGTCCAGTACCAGTGTTTCGGCTTGCGCACCGCCTTCACGGCGGGAAGCACTCATCAGTCGCTCGGTGCATTGCTGGCGATCAAAGCGCTCTTCAAGGGTGCGGGCGGTGCTTACCCAGCGGTTGAGATCCCGGTTGAGGGTACGCTGCTCGACCTCCAGCCGGTTGATGGCGCTACCCAGGTCGCCTCCTCGAGCCAGTTCGGCTTGTAGCCCACTGATTTGCTCGCTGTTGAGTTCGGGGTAGAGCGCCCGGAGTCGACGTGCAGCCGGCAAGGCTCGTCCTTGCAGGCCACGGCCGCTCAGGGGATAGCCCAGCTGGCCGTTGGCCAACCGCAAAGGGGAGCGGAACCTGGGGTTGATGGGTTGCTGGCCGATCAGTGAGGCGCAGTGCTGGCGATCGTCAAGGGCAAGTTGCAGCAACCGGGCCGGGTCAGCCTGCGGGTGCGCGGCTTGCAGCGCCTGTTTGATGCGTAGACTGTCGTCGTTGGCCAGGCTAGGCCTGAACAGGCCGAGGAGGGCGCGGTCAAGCCGCGCTCGAGCTTGCAGAAGGCGTGCTTCTTCGGCAATGCGAAGCGGCACCCGGCCGTTGGTCAGGCGTTCCCGTTCGGCGTTGCTGATGTTGCCAAGCAATGCTTCAAGCGCGCTGTCCGGCAGCCCAGGAAACTGCCGGGCGAGGGTTTGTGCGGTTGCTGGGCGTGTGGGACGGTGTCTTTGTTGCAGGCTCTCGAACAGCGCCTCGCGATGCTGTTCCAGGTGTTGCGCGAGCTTATTGTTCAGTACGGATGATCGGTGCTCGGTTGGTGTGTCACCGAGCAAATGCCCAATGGCTTCTTCATCCATCTGATCCAGCACGGTCTGGCTCAACTGGCCATTGTCCAGGTCGGTACGGGTAATTTCGATTTCTGTCTGGCCCAGCGTGTGAGGGGGGCCGTAGCGCACCGATTCGCCCCAGGGTTCTGGCCCTTGGTAAACCTTCAGCACGTTCCCCTCGGGCCACCCCGGCAGGCGCAGCAACTCAGGCAAGGCAAAGTTCTTGTACGCAGCCAGCGGCAGCCCATGGCGTACGCAGTTGATGATCTGTTGTGTCTGATTGTCCAGTTGCAACCGCTGCAGCGTGTCGATCAACAAAGCGGGTGGACGCAGGCCCGTTGCCTGGGTGCGGCGCAGCACGTCTGGATCGGTACCGGTACTGCGCATGGCATGGTCCAGTTCGCTGTCGTCCAGGCCTGCACTATGGCTGCCGAGGCGGCGCGCGAGCTGTTCGCGGTCCCATTCCAGAGGCTGTTCATGGGCCAGTTGCCAGCGGGCGTTACCCTGATGCAGCAAGCGTGGGGCATAGGCCTGCGCGTCATCGGGGTGGCGCACGCGCCATTGCTGATCAGTGCCCTGAAACACCTCGTACAGGGTCCCATCCAGCTTCAGGTAGGTCTTCCCATCGACGTGTACATGGCCGAGCAAATCGGGTTGAGCCCCCTCAGGAATAACCGCCGTGCTCGCATAGGGTTTCATGTCGGGGTGCCAGAGCACCTCCTTGTCTTCATGCCATACACTTTTCAGTGCATCGACAAAGCCAGACGCCTGGACGATCCTGGTGCCCACTGCAAAGCCGGCAATCACGCCCGCGTTGATGGCCAGCGATTCCAACTGCGCCAGTGCCTGCCGGGTATCACCTTCTTCCCAGGCCTCGAACCCGGTGAAAACAGAGCTCATCAGGTCGTAAGCAAAAACGCCTAGCATGACCGTGTTCAAACCCGGCACGAAGAACGCGGCGACATTCAGCACGTTCATCCCCAGGTCGAACCAGTATTTCAGACGCTCATTGCGGGCGTTGGCGTCGACTTCGGCGGTAGGCACAGCAATGGTTTTTGCGTCGGCCTTCATGCGCGCAAGGTGTGCGTTGTACAAGGACGTCCAAGGGTCGGTCCTGATGGGCGAGAGCGTAAAAGGGATCACTGGCATGATGCGGGGTTTGCGTATGCCCGCTTCATCCTCTTCGAACAGCGCGATTTCCAGCTTTACGGCGAGTTCTTTTTGCCTGTCCTTGTAGGCTAAATGCACCAAAGCGCGGCGAAACTCGCTTTGCAATAGCCGGCTGCGCAGGTGCTTGCCCGCTTCCTGACGAGAAGCGAACTCCCTTACCGGGTGCTCGCTGTCGCCAGGGATATACACAATGCAGGGGTTCTTGCGGTAAGGGTTGTCTGGCCCGATGAACAGTATTTCGTGGACGGGGGTATCGAACAGGTTGAAGTGCCAGCAATGCAACGCCTCGTTTTCATAGGTGGGGTGAGGCTTGCCGTCGCACAGTTGCCCAAGCGCATCGAGCCCGGCCTCGCTCAGCAGGCCTTTGAGCTTGGCGATCAATGCCTGGACCCTCAAGGCCTCACGGTTCGCTGCAATCGACAGGCGCTGGATTTCAGCGCGATTGGCGCCTTCATGGGTCGCAAGCAAATGGTCTTGATAGCGTTTGCCAAGGTCCAATGCCCGACAATGTCTGACGAAGTCCGCCATCGTCAGGCCTGCCAGGGGCGTGTCGCTGCCAGCGGCGTCGGTGAGCCTGCTGTAGGGACCGACTTCGTCCAGCCCCTCGAAGTTGTGCAGGGCAGCCTCCAGCAAACTGCGTGTTTGCGGCTGGCCGACGGGGCGGGTGGCCAGCACGTCCGCTTCCACGTCCGGGACCAAAGGCGTTTCCACATCGGGAACGCCAACCCAGATGTTGGCCTCTGACTCAAAGGGCTGGAACACATACTGCGCCCTGTCTACGGGTACATTCAGCTTCAACCGCTCAGTCAACAGAGGGCCGCAGAACGCGATGATGTCCTTGAACTCGCCTAGCGCCTGCTTGACCTGCGCCAGCCGTTTGTTACGGGTTTGCAACGCGTTGTGCAACTGCTCACGCATTGGCCCATCGGCAGTGGCATACCACGAGTAAGGGGTGCCATCTTCATCGAGGTACTCCTTGTACAGGCTCTGCACCACTTTGCGCGTATGCGTGGGTTGGAGCGCCTTGCTCCATTTCGGTAACGATCGGGTTATCTGGTTCTGATGCAACGGTGTCGGGGTTGTCATGGTCACCATCTCTTTTGTGGGGGGAGACAGTCCACGCTGATCAAGGCGCCGGGGTGCGGTAGATAGTTGTTGGCAGCGGTCGGTCCTGCGTATGCGCGGGTCGGTGGGGGGCTGGCAGCGAGGGAGCATCTGCGAGAGGGTGAGGCA
Source organism: Pseudomonas sp. FW305-E2 (assembly GCF_058782925.1). NCBI lineage: Bacteria > Pseudomonadati > Pseudomonadota > Gammaproteobacteria > Pseudomonadales > Pseudomonadaceae > Pseudomonas > Pseudomonas sp. FW305-E2. The sequence goes on from NZ_JBYSYE010000013.1 coordinate 42,161, forward strand.
GGTCATGGTGCAGGCTTCAGCCAAGGAGAATTGCAATGCGTTCGCTGTGCAGTCCGAAAGACCACCTGCTAGACCTCGATGGCGTTGAAATTGCGGTTCGAACCTGGGGGGCAGAAGACGGTATTCCCATATTGGCCTTGCATGGCTGGCTGGATAACGCTGCCTCGTTCGAGCGCCTGGCACCGATGCTGGACGGCTGCTTCGTGGTGGCCCCCGACCTGATTGGCCATGGCCGTTCTGGGCATCGTCGCCACGACAGCGGCTATTACCTGTGGGAGCATGCCGAAGACATGTTGGCGGTGACCGACAGCCTGGGCCTGGCGCAATTTCATGTGCTGGCCCATGGGATGGGCACCGGTATAGCGTCGCTGCTGGCGGCCATGACCAGTGGCATTGCCAGCATGACCTTCCTCGACGGCATGGGGGCACCGTTCACGGTGGCCGAGGATGACCGCGTGCAGCACCTGGCGCGGGCTTACCGGCTCAAGCGCATGGTACAGCGTAGCCAGTTGCCGGGTTTTGCCGAGCCGGATGTTGGTCGCTTCGACGACCTGGACACCGCCCTGGCGCAACGCCGCGAGCGGCTGGACACCGAACTGTCGGAAGGTGCCGCTCGGCTGCTGGCGCTGCGCGACCTGCTACAGCTGGACGATGGCTATTGCTGGCGCCACGACCCGCGGCTGGTATTGCCCGAACCCATGCCACTGACCGAGCGCGAAGCCTGCGACCTGCTCAGTCAGATCCGCTGCCCGTTGTACCTGCTGTTCGGCCGCCAGGGGGCCTTCACCGGCGAGGCCTTTACCCGGCGTCAGGCCGCCTTGCCCAGCCAGGCGAAAGTCTCCTGGCACCCAGGCGGGCACCACTTCCACCTGGATGCGCCGGACCGGGCGCTGGTCGACCAGTTGCTGCGTATCCTGACGCGCCATGAAGGGGGCGTTCTGCAACGCTTGGTGAACGAGTAGCTGATTCTGGTCACGCCGCGTGAACCTGGGCTATGGTGGCGAACGTATTCGCAAACACGCCACAGGGAGCCCGGCATGCGGCCTTTCACCATCAAGCACATCGACCACCTTGTGTTGCGGGTCAGCGACCTGCCGCGCAGTGTTGCCTTTTACACCGAACTGCTCGGCTGCACCGTCAGCCGCGTGCGCGAAGACTTGGGCATGGTGCACCTGGCCACGGGCACGGCGATGATCGACCTGGTAACCCTGGATGGCCCGCTGGGGCAGCCAGGCGGAGCTGCACCGGGCGTGGAAGGGCGCAACCTGCACCATTTCTGCTTGCGCATCGAGCCGTTTGACGAGGCCGCGTTGACGGCCTATCTGGAAGCCGCCGGGGTAAAGGTGGAGCCTGCCGAGAAGCGTTATGGTGCCGAAGGCGAGGGGCTTTCGCTTTACTGCTACGACCCGGACGGTAATCAGGTCGAGTTGAAGGGGCCGGTAATGCCTGGCGGTTGAAACCGCCCCCGCCAAAATCGTCAGCCAACCCGATATCGCCCAGCACCCGGTGCTGCCGTGTAGTCCAGGCCGTCTTCTTGTGCAGGGCCTGGCGGGTGGATATCCAGGCAATCCCGATTATGCTTCATTTACCTTGCTGCGATCCGAGGCGGGCCGCCTCGTCGTGCTTCGCGCAAACAAAGCAAGCTCAAGGGCCTGGGTGCGACGGTGAAGTGGTTGTGAGGTGCTCCGGCCTGCATGACAACATGACGGAGGCAACCCATGGCGGTTCTCGACAGCGCATCCACGGGCAGCAGCGCGCCCCAACGCGGCATCACCAAGGAGGAGCGCAAGGTCATCTTCGCCTCATCCCTGGGCACGGTGTTCGAATGGTACGACTTCTACCTGTACGGCTCACTCGCCGCGATTATCGCCAGGCACTTCTTCGCTGGCGTCAATGAAACCACCTCGTTCATCTTTGCCTTGCTGGCCTTTGCCGCCGGCTTTGCCGTCCGACCGTTCGGCGCCATCGTGTTCGGTCGCCTGGGCGACATGATCGGGCGCAAGTACACCTTTCTCATCACCATTGTCATCATGGGCTTGTCCACCGCAGTGGTGGGGCTGCTACCGGGCTACGCCACGATTGGCGTGGCCGCGCCGATCATCCTGATCACCCTGCGCTTGCTGCAGGGGCTGGCGCTGGGCGGTGAGTACGGCGGCGCGGCCACCTACGTGGCCGAGCATGCGCCCAAGGGCCGACGCGGCTTTTTCACCGCCTGGATCCAGACGACTGCCACCCTGGGGCTGTTCCTGTCGCTGCTGGTGATCATGGCCTGTCGCACGGCCATGGGGACGGAAGCGTTCGAGGCCTGGGGCTGGCGGATACCGTTCCTGCTGTCGATTCTGCTGCTGGCGATTTCGGTGTACATCCGTCTGCAGTTGAACGAGTCGCCGGTATTCATGAAGATGAAGGCCGAGGGCAAGGCATCCAAGGCGCCCCTGACCGAATCGTTCGCCCGCTGGGACAACCTCAAGGTGGTGATCATGTCGCTGCTCGGCGGCACCGCCGGCCAGGCCGTGGTGTGGTACACCGGGCAGTTCTACGCGTTGTTCTTCCTGTTGCAGACGCTCAAGATCGAGCCGCAGACCGCCAACCTGCTGATTGCCGGTTCACTGTTGATCGGCACACCATTCTTCATTTTCTTTGGCAGCCTGTCCGACCGGATTGGCCGCAAGAAGATCATCATGGCCGGCTGCATCATCGCTGCACTGACCTACTTCCCGATCTTCAAGGCGCTGACCGAGTACGGCAACCCGGATGTATTCGTTGCCCAGGAGCAGAACCCGGTGGTGGTGGTGGCCGACCCGGGCCAATGTGCATTCCAGTTCGACCCGGTGGGCAAGGCCAAATTCACCAGCTCTTGCGACATTGCCAAGAGCCTGCTGGCCAAGCGCGCCATCCCGTATACCAATGAAGCGGCGGAGCCCGGCAGCGTGGCACAGATCCGCATTGGCGAACGGGTATTGCCGAGCTTTGATGGCAGCAGCCTGGCGGCGGCGGACTTCAAGGTGCAAAGCGAAGCGTTTACCGCAACCCTGAGTGGTGCTTTGAAAGAGGCGGGCTACCCGGAAAAGGCCGATCCGGCGAAGATCCACTACCCGATGGTGCTGTTGCTGCTGACCATTCTGGTGATCTACGTAACCATGGTCTACGGGCCGATTGCCGCCTGGCTGGTGGAGCTGTTCCCGGCGCGCATCCGCTACACCTCGATGTCGCTGCCTTACCACATCGGGAATGGCTGGTTCGGTGGCTTCCTGCCGACCGTGGCGTTTGCCATGGTGGCAGCGACCGGGGATATCTATTACGGCTTGTGGTACCCGATCGTGATTGCCGTGATGACGGCGGTGTTGGGGATCTTCTTCCTGCCGGAGACCAAGGATCGGGATATCACTCACACCTGAAGGTCGAGTTTGCCTGTGCTGGCCCCTTCGCTGTAGGAGCGGGTTCACCCGCGAAAGGATCAGCACAGGCCTCGAATGCAGTGTAGGAGCGGGTTCACCCGCGAAGAGGCCGGCACAGGCCTCGAATGGTGTGTAGGAGCGGGCTTGCCCGCGAAGAGGCCGGCACAGGCGATCAATCAGTCGAAGTAGCCACGAAGCCCGAATGCATACCCGGTATCCACAGCTGTCGCCTCACCCCGGCTCCAGCGCTTCTTCAGCACGAACTCGAATGCCGGCTCGTACAACCCGTCGCGCACCAGTGCCCCCGCCAGCACCTCCACGTCGTACCAGCCATTGTCCAGTTCGATGATCGGCCGCCCTGGCACCTGGTAACGCGCCATCAGGTCACCCAGGGTCTTGGGCGTGAAGTGCTGCAGGATGCGCCAGGTGTACAGCATCAGCGCACCGTGCTCGATCCGCAGTACATAGCCATTGCGCCGGTGCTTCAGGCGGCTGCCGGCCTCGCGCAGGGCCGGTGTGTGGTTATCGAGGGTGAACAGGATGCGGTAGGGCAGGTTGTCGACACCGGCCAGCGGCAGCACGATGCCTTCGCGCACCGCCTGGTCGCCGCTGTCACCGTGGGTGAACGCACCGGCCAGGTCGTCGGGCAGTTGATGGTCTTGCTTGAAGCGCTCGAGCAACTGGATATCGCCGAGCAGAAAGTAGTCGACCAGGTCGTTGAGCACTTCGCTGAATTCGTGGCGCATCTTTTTTCCTTGTGGGTGCGCATTGGGGTAAGGGCAACCGGCTAGTGCTTCTGGGCAATCTGGATCAAGTTGCCGCACGTGTCATCGAACACCGCCACGGTAACCGGCCCCATTGGGGTGGGTGGCCGGATGAACTGCACACCGGCTGCACATAGCCGGGTGTATTCGGCCTGGATATCGCGCACGCCGAACGAGGTGGCGGGGATGCCATCCTGCTTGAGCGCGGCCTTGTACACCTTGGCCGCCGGGTGCGCGTCGGGTTCCAGCAGCAGTTCGACGCCATTGGGGTCGTTGGGCGAAGTCAGGGTCAACCAGCGGTGCCGGCCCATGGGGATGTCGTGCCTGGGCTCGAAACCGAGTACGTAGTGGTAGAAAGCCAGGGCCTTGGCCTGGTCGTCGACGAGGATGCTGGTGACCACGATCTTCATAAGCACACACCGTTTACCTGGGGCCGATGACTATCAGTAAAGACGTTCGGGCGTTTTTGACCAGTGGTTGCAGTGCCACGGGGGCCCGTTACAGGTGCAAGCGTGGTGCGGCGCCGGTTTACGCAGGCCTGTGAGACGAGGTACTGGCAGACCCTACAAAAAACCTGTTCAAGGCATAGGTAAATCCTTCAGCGCTCAGCCCCCGCAGAGCGGCAGCCAAGGGTAAAGTGTGAGGCATGATCCCAGCCTGCCCAGACCCGCGTCAGAGAGGTACCCTGTGGCTGCCTATACCTTGCGACAACTGAAGTACTTCGTCACCACCGTGGAAGCGGGCAGTGTGGCCGAAGCGTCACGCCAGCTGTACATCGCCCAGCCGTCCATCTCCACGGCCATCAAGAGCCTGGAGGAAAGTTTCGGTGTGCAGCTGTTCATTCGCCACCACGCCCAGGGCGTGTCATTGACGCCCAGTGGCAAACGCTTCTATGCCAAGACCAAGTCGCTGCTGCAGATGGCCCATGAGTTCGAACAGAACGCCCTGGCCGACAACGATACCGTCGCCGGGCAAATCGACATTGGCTGTTTCGAAACCGTGGCGCCACTCTACCTGCCGCGCCTGATCGCCGGTTTTCGTCAGCGCTACCCGGGTGTGGACATTCGCCTGCGCGACGGTGAACAGCAGGACCTGATCCAGGGCCTGACCGCCGGAACATTCGACCTGGCATTTCTCTATGACCACGACCTGGATGGCACCATCGAGGCCGAGCCACTGATGCCGCCGCAGAAGCCCTATGTGCTGCTACCCGAGAACCACCGCTTTGCCAGCCAGGCCCAGGTCTCGCTGCGCGACCTGTGCCCCGAGCCGATGATCCTGCTGGACGTGGCCCCTAGCCGCACCTACTTCGTCAGCTTGTTCAACGAGATGGGCCTGGCACCGAACATTGTCTTCAGTTCACCGTCGATCGAGATGGTGCGCGGCATGGTCGGTCAGGGTTTCGGTTTTTCGTTGCTGGTAACCCGTCCGCACTCGGAATACACCTATGACGGCCAGCGCCTGGCAATGCTCGACATTGCCGAGCCGGTGGCGCTGTCGGGGCTGGCTGCGGCGTGGTTGAAGCGAGTCCAGCTGACCAAACCGGCGCAGTTGTTCGTGGAGTTTTGCCGGGAAGAGCTGGCGAAGTTCTGAACTGAGCACGCCATGCTACCCCGGCAGGAGGCGCATGGCGTGGCATTGCTCAGGGGCTGACCTGATAGCCGCGCCCCTGCAGGCAACCGCTGTAGGCACTGGCATGGGCCTGGGTTTTGGCTTCGTCCTGGCCGCGCCGGTCCTGGCGCCGGTCCTGACGCTGGCGCATGCCACCGACCGCGGCTCCGGCGGCGGCCACTTCGCCAGCACGGTTCTGCCGGTATTGCTGTTTGGCATCGTCACCCACCCGGTCATACAACGCGTCATGCTGGTTGCCGCGCACCTGCGCGCCTACAGCACCGGCGGCGGCACCCGCAGCTGCACCGCGAACCCGGCCACCGACATGGGGGTCGCTGGACGTCGCCGTGCCGTTTGCGGCATTGGTGGCGACGGTATTGCAATCGTTGATATCCAGTTGCATCTGCTGGCTGCTCTGGCCCTTGAGCGGCACCACCGACTGCGCCTGGGCGGCCGATGCTGCGCACAGCAGCATCAACAGGTAACTCCACGTGAACGTACGCATGGCACACCTCCACCGGGCGGAAAGCCCGCCTCACAGGATAGTTCGCCTTTGAGGTCGTGATGGAAGTTTTGCCCAGATGGTCTACACCGGATATCAGACGCCGTTCCGATTAGCCTCTTGGCCTGATCCAAGGCTACCTGCGGGCAAACCATGAGCCAGATGCAAGATCTGATCATCTGCGAGTATTGCGACACGGTGTACCACCGTGCACCGCTGCTCAAACATCAACGTGCCCTTTGCCAGCGCTGTGGCGGCGTGCTGTACCGGCACAGGTCACTGACCATCGAGCAGCGGCTGGCATTGAGTGTGACTGGCGGTGTCCTGCTGGTGTTCGCCAACTATTACCCGGTGATGACCATCGGCATGCAGGGGCTGACCCACTCGGCCACCTTGTGGGACGCCGTGCAGATCCTCAGTCACGGCAGTATCACCTTCATCGCCCTGGTCATGGCGCTGTCGATCATTTTTGCGCCGCTGCTGCAAATTGCCCTGTTGTGCTGGGTGTTGAGTTTTGCCCTTGCCGGTCAGCGTGCCCCCGGCTTTGCCCTGTGCATGCGTGGCCTGGAAAGCCTGCGGCCCTGGAGCATGCTGGAGGTGTGTCTGCTGGGGGCGATGGTGGCGGTGATCAAGCTGGCGGGGCTGCTCGATGTGATCCCCGGTATCGGCCTGCTGGCCCTGGCCGCACTGAGCATGTTGATCATCCACATTGCCGGCAAGGACATCCGCGATTTGTGGGAACAGGTATGACTGTCCCAGCCATGGCGCACGACCTTGGCTTGTGTCTGTGCCATGGCTGTGGCCAGGCATGCGACACGCGCAGTGGCGCGCACACCTGCAACCGTTGCGGCGCCGTCATTCACCGGCGCAAGGCCAATGCCATCAGCCGTGGCTGGGCGTTTCTGCTGGCCGCCCTGATTTTCTACATCCCCGCCAACCTGCTGCCGGTGATGCACACCGAAATGCTCGGCAGTGGTACAGAAAGCACCATTGGCGGTGGCGTGCTGGAGTTCTGGGAAGCCGGGGCCTGGGACATCGCGCTGATCATTTTCATTGCCAGCGTGGGTGTGCCCGCCATCAAGTTCTTTTCCCTTGGCCTGCTGCTGTTCACTGCCCAGCGTGGTTCTTCCTGGGCCTGCCGGCAGCGTTCGCAGCTGTACCGCTTCGTCGAGCTGATCGGCTATTGGTCCATGCTCGATGTGATGGTAGTGGCGTTGGTGGCTGCGCTGGTGCAACTGCGCGGGCTGGGCACCATCGAGCCGCGTGTGGGCATTCTGTTTTTTGGCATGGTGGTTGTGCTGACCATGTTCTCTGCGATGAGCTTTGATCCACGCTTGATCTGGGATAGCCATGCCAACGAGGGGAGGCCGCATTGATGGGGCAACAGACTGACAAGCGCGAGGGCCCTGGGCAGGTTGAAGTGCGCACCCGACGTTGGAGTGTGTCGCTGGTATGGATCGTGCCGATCCTGGCGATCCTGATCGGCGCTTCGCTGGTGGTGCGCAACTGGATGCAGCAAGGGCCGGTGATTACCATTTCTTTCCACAGTGGCGAGGGATTGGTGGCGCACAAGACCCAGGTAAAATACCGCAGCGTGGTGATTGGCGAAGTGACCACGGTGGACTTGGCCGACGACAAGAGGAGCGTGGTGGCCAAGGTTCAGCTCTCCAACGATGCCCGTTCGTTTGCTACCCAGGGGGCGCGCTTCTGGGTGGTGCGACCGCGCATCGGCGTGGGCGGGGTTTCCGGGGTGGACACGCTGCTTTCGGGCAGTTTCATCGGGGCCGATTCAGGCGAGTCGAAGGTGCCGGAAAAGTCCTTTGTCGGCCTGGAGCTGCCACCCCCGATCACCTATGACGAAAAGGGCAAGCGTTTCGTTCTTGTCGCCAGCGACCTGGGCTCACTGGATATCGGCTCTTCGATCTACTACCGCAAGATCCCGGTGGGCGAAGTGGTGTCCTTTGCCCTCCAGGGCGATGGCAAGGGGGTAGAGATTGGCGTGTTCGTGCAGGCGCCCTACGACACGTTCGTCACTGCTGACACGCGCTTCTGGAATGCCAGTGGCATCGACATGCAGATCGGTGCCAATGGCCTGAAGGTCGATACCGAATCGCTGTCGTCTATTCTGGTGGGCGGGTTGGCCTTCGGCTCGCCCGATTTCGCCGCGCAAGCCGAGCCTGCTGCCGACCAGGCCCGCTTCCAGCTATTCGCGGACCGCGACATGGCGCTGTCGCCTCCGCATGGCCAGGCGCAGTACCTGCAGTTGCGCTTCGACCAGGCCATGCGTGGCCTGTCGGTGGGCGCGCCAGTGGAATTCAAGGGGGTGGAGTTTGGCCGGGTCACCTCGATCCAGCTCGATTACGATGCTACGCGGCAGAGCTTCCCGGTAGTGGTCGATGCGGTGATCTACCCGCAGCGGCTAGGGCCGGTGCACCGCAAGATGCTGGCGGTGTTCAAGCACACCGAGGGTGATATGGAAGGGGCGCGGAAACTGATTGGCACGTTTGTCGAACATGGGCTGCGGGCCCAGGCGCGTAGCGGCAACCTGATCACCGGGCAGATGTTCATTTCGCTGGACTTCTACCCGGATGCCCCGAAGGTGACCTTCGACATGGCTGCCAACCCCATCATGATCCCGACGCTGCCCGGCAGCCTTGAGCAGTTGCAGGAACAGCTGCAGCGGGTGATGGAGCGCATTGCCAAGCTGCCGCTGGAAAGCATCGCCGGTAACCTGGACGGTAGCTTGCGTGAGCTGCGCGCCAGCCTCAGGCAGTTCAATGGCCAGACGCTGCCGGAGGTGAAGGTGGCGCTGGACGAGGTGCACAAGACCCTGCGCACGGCCAACTCGGCCATTTCCGAAGATTCGCCGCAGCGCGAGCGAATGGGCGAAACACTGGACGAGCTGGAGCGCATGTCGCGGTCGCTACGTGACCTTGCCGATTACCTGGGCCGACACCCCGAGTCGCTCATTCGTGGCCGGCCGAAAGCGGCCGGGCCCGCAGACCTTGAACCCTGAGGAGACAGCCGATGCAACGACTGCGCAATGTATGTGTGGCCAGCCTGCTGGTGTGGCTCGGGGGCTGTAGCAGTACGCCGAACAACTACCACACGTTGGTACCGAGCGAACCGGTACGTGACAGCGGCCAGCGCATCCAGGTGGTCAGGGTGGCTGTGCCGCCCCAGGTCGACCGCCCACAGTTGGTGGTGCGGCAAGGGCAGAGCGGCCTGGCCATCCTGGAGACGGAGTGGTGGGGCGCCAACCTGGTGGATGAATTCCGCAGCGCCCTGCAGGACCTGTTGGGCGGCCCGGCGGGCGGTGGCAAGGCGTCGCTGCGGGTGGATGTGCAGCGCTTCGACACGGTACCGGGGCGCCATGCCTCGCTGGAGGCGGTGTGGCGCCTGAAGCAGCAAGGGCAGGCCGAGCTGACCTGCCATACGTCTGTGCAGACTGCCGCGGACAACAGCATCACCAGCCTGGTGAATGCACACCAGGCCAACCTGCGCAAGTTGGCCGAGGCGGTGCGGGGGAGTGCCCTGCAGGGTAGCTGCCGGGCATGAACCGGCCTTATTACTGCCGGGTGCTGGCTGTTTCCTGTGCCCCTTCGGCCGTGTCCTGCGGCAGCTGATCGAACTCGCGCAATCCATCCTTGCGGTACGGGTCGCCGATCCAGCGTGGTGCTACCACGAACTGTGGGCTCACCAGGCTCTTGGCCGGTTCATAGCGGTCGTAGCTCAATCCGGCCAGGTCTGACAGGGTATGGATCAGATGCGAACTGCTGTAGGGGCGGTTGGCCATTGCCTGCAAGTCACGCGGGTGTTCGGCCTGCCAGCTAGGCGAGGTCCACAGCAGGAACGGGATGGTGTACATCGGCCGGGTCGGTGCGCCTTCATTGCGCCCCAGGCGGTCGTGGTCACCGGAGCTGTACACGTCTTCACCATGATCGGACAGGTACATCAGGAACCCGTTGGGGTTGCCTGCCGCATAACGCTTGATCAGGGTCGACACCACATAGTCGTTGTAGCGCACCGCGTTGTCATAGAAGTTGTAGGTTTCTACCTGGTCCGCCGTCAGCTTGGCTGGCACACCTTGCTTGTCGTTGAAGTGCGCATAGTTGTCCGGGTAGCGGTAGCGGTAGTCCATGTGCGTGCCCAGCAGGTGCACGATGATGAACTTGTTGGGCGCAGGGTCTTGCAGGGCTTTCTCGAACGGTCCCAGCACCACGTCATCGTACTGGCTGGCATTCTGGTTGCGCTGGTTGTTCAGGTACACCGGCGCGTCTGTTTGCTGCGAGAAGGTGGTGAGCATGGTGTTGCGCTTGGTCAAGGTCTGCTGGTTGGTGATCCAGAAGGTCTTGTAGCCTGCCTGTTTCAGCAGGTTGATCAGCGACGGGTCGCTGAGGAAGCGGTCCGGGTTCTGCTCGTCGCCGAACGTGAGGATCTGCTGCATCACTTCGATGGTGTACGGGCGCGGCGATACCACGTCGCGGAACACGGTCAGGCCCTTGTCGCTGGCGGCCAGCGCGTCGAGGTTGGGCGTGGTATCGCGGTTATAGCCATACAGGTGCATGTGCTCGCGGGTGGTCGACTCGCCGAGCACCAATACCAAGGTGCGTGGCGCTGTACCACTGCTGTCTCGCAGGTTTTGCAGCGGTGGCAGTGCGGCATTCTGGGCCAGCAGTTTCTGCATGTTGTCCAGTTGCTGGCGGTACTGTCGGTAGCCGACCAGCAACTGCCAAGGGACGGCCGGCTCCATTCGCTGCTGCACTTTTTCGAGCGCATCGGCGAAGTTGCGCTCCTGGGTGACCATCTGCTTGTAGAACGGCATGACCAGGTTGGCCACCAGCAATAGCACGACCACCGGCAGGCGGCTGCGAAGCGGCAGGCTGACCGGGCGCACGCGTCGCCACAGCATTACCGCGACCAGCGTGTACAGCACCAGTGCCAGGCCCAGCCCCACGCTGAAGTATTGGCTGAAGTACTCACCAGCCTCGGCGGTGTTGGACTCGAACATCACAAAGATGACGCTTTGTGAAAACTCCTGGCGATAGATGCCGAAGTAGCTCAGGCCCACCAGCGATGCAGCCCACAGCACCAGACCAATGATTGCCGCGGTGGCGCGGGTGAAGCGCGGCAGCAACAGGACGGGCGCCAGCCACAGGCTGCTGAGGAACAGTGCATCGCGAAAACCGGCGAAGCCGGTCGTCCCGCTGAACAGCAGCAGCGCCTGGGTTACACCGGAGAAATACCAGAAGAACAGCAAGAGCCAGCCGAGCCCGGCCCAGTCCACGCGCTTGTGCGCGGCGGGGGATGTAGTGTTTGACACGTATGCCTCGTCGTACCTTGGCGGCCAGCGGTTGTGCGCGTGACCGGAAAGGGCGTGACGCTAATCTGCGGACTGTGAAAATAACGTCAACGCGGTTAATCCTGTGACCTGCATGGCCGTAGCAGGCATAAGCTGGGCTGTTCACCGCGTTTTCCCAAGGCTGCCGGGGTATGATGGCGGCAGCGAAACGTCCTGAAAGGCCCCGTAGACTATGAACCGTCGTAAGAAGATCAAGCAGCTATTGCAGGCGCATGCCAAAAAGGCCAGTGCCAAGCTGGCGCCACGCAAGCCCAAGTACATCTGCAAGGCGGACCGCTTGAAGATGGAGGCAGAGGCGGCGGGGGAGGCTCCGCAGCTGGCCGACTGACACTGCCCCTAAAACCGATCGCTTGGGCTTCAACGGCGGTAGTAATGATGCGCGTCATGATGACGCTGGCGCATGGCGCGCTCATGGCGGCGCTCCCAATCACGGCGCCGTTCCCAGTCGCGCCGCCGCTCCCAGTCCCGACGGGCTTGTTCACGCCGCCACTGTTCGCGGCGCCAGTCGCTTCGATGGTCGTGCCAGCGATCGTCATCATGCGCCAGGAGGGTGGCCGGCTGTTCAACGGCCACGCTGGCCACGCTCGACCAAGGGTTGCCGGCTGGCTTTAACGGTGACTGGACAGCCGGTGAAACCGGTTCGGCGGCTTTCATTTGCGTTGCCGATGCCGTGCCCACCGCCGCGAGCGAGAACAGGCCGAGCAGCACCAACCTTGCGACATGTATTTTCATGAGCGTAGCCAACCTCTGATAACGAATGAGCCATCTGGCCAGCAGGTGTGGGGCGAACCTTGTCTCGCGTTCCGCTACCTTTCTGTGCCTCACACATAGACAGGAAATCAGGAAAAAGTTCGCTACAGCAACAACTTGAAGAACTTTGCCGGGGTGGTTGGCGCTGTGCAGTATCCGCCGTGAGTGCCCCACTGGTCAGTCATAGGCCTGCAAACACCTCACGCAAATGCCGCCGGTAACTGTCGAACGCAGCAATCGCCCCTTTCACCACCTCTGCTTCTTCCTGATCCCCCAGCACCAGGCTGTCCAGCCTGGCAACAAATGCGCGCCAATGCAGCGCTCGGCCATCCGGGTGAGGGGCCAGGTGGCGGGCGCCCTTGTCACCCTCCAGCCCAAGACATTGCGTGTGCTTGTAGAGAAACGCCGCCCCCAGGTTCGAGCCTTCACTGCAATACAGCCATCCCAAGGCCTGGGCCGAGCTGACACAGACCGGTTGGGGGGGCGCTGGCAGCGGCAGGCCCAGGTCGCGCAGGTCGGCCTCGACTGCCGCGAAACGTGACAGCGTCGCCAGCCCCGGCAGTTGCTGGTTGAGCTGTTCATCCTGATACAACGCCAGCAGGCTGCCATGAAAGCGGTGCTGCACCTGCAGGAAGCGACCATAACGCTCGCGGTTCTCGAAGGGCCGCGCTGCCATTACCAATTGATCGACGCTGTCATGATCCCTGCTGCTGGCCGCTTTCAGGCGTTTGCAGCGGCTTGGTTCGGTGAAGGGGGAAGTTACAGCGGTCATCGGCGTATCCGTGGCAATAGAGCAAGGTCCCCATGATGCTTGCCATCCTTGGCAAGCATCAAGCGTCACACGCCCGACCTGACCGAGTTCGCAATGATGGAGCGCAAGGTCGAGGCTCATTTATCATGGCGGCTGTCTTTACCATTGCCAAGGATACTTGCCATGAGCGCCCTTCAGTTCCGCACCCCCGTTCCCGCCGATGCCGAGCGTTGCTACGCCATCGAAATTGGCGCCTATGAAGGGGATGAGGCGGCCACGCTGGAGAAAATCCGCACGCGTATCACGCAGTACCCACAAGGCTTCCTGGTGCTGGAAAGTGACGGCGAGATCGTGGGTTTCATCAACAGTGGCTGCGCCCACGAGGTCGTGATGTCCGACGAGGCCTTCAAAGAGCTGGTCGGCCATGACCCGGCGGCCGCGAACGTGGTGATCATGTCGGTGGTTGTAGACCCGGCCCACCAGGGCAAAGGCTACGCCAAACTGTTGATGAACGAATTCATCGGGCGCATGCATGCGGCGGGCAAGCAGACCATTCACCTGATGTGCAAGGAGCAGCATGTGGCCCTGTACCAGAAGCTGGGCTACCGATACGTGAAACCGTCGCCGTCGGACCACGGCGGCATGGCCTGGCATGAGATGGTCATGGGCCTTTGAGTGAACGTGAAATCGTAGTGTGCGCTACCCGCAGCTTCTAGCCACGCACCCGGCTTTCCTCATGGGAAAACAGGTAACGCTTTGATTGACGTTGGTGGCTTGCTGCCTTTGTTCTCTACATGACAGCGCAGCCCAAAGGGCTGCGCATGACCTTCATTCAACCCGGCGATGCCGAGCTGATGCCTGGCCTCAAGTGCCACTGACCAGCTGATGGGCCAGCTGGTTGTGGCGTTCCAGTACCCGCGGCAGGTCGACGGTGGCCAGCTGGCCGTCTTTCACCACGACGCGGCCGTTGATCACGCTGGTATGCACCTGGGTCGGGGTGCAGAACACCAGTGCCGCCAATGGGTCATGGTGGCCGCCGGCATACGCCACATGGCCCAGGTCGAAGGCGACGAAATCGGCGACCATGCCCGGGGCCAGGGCGCCGATATCATTGCGGTTGAGCACTTTCGCGCCACCCAGGGTGGCTATCTCTAGCGCTTCGCGTGCGGTCATCGCGTCAGGGCCGAAGCCCACCCGTTGCAGCAGCAGGGCCTGGCGCACTTCACCGATCATGCTGGCGCCGTCGTTGGAGGCAGAGCCATCGACCCCCAAGCCCACCGGTACGCCGTGGTCGCGCATCTTGCGTACCGGGGCGATGCCCGAGGCCAGCCGCATGTTCGAGCATGGGCAGTGGGCGACGCCGGTGCCGGTGCGGGCGAACAGCTCAATGCCGTGCTGGTCGAGCTGCACGCAGTGGGCATGCCATACATCATGGCCGACCCAGCCAAGGTCTTCGGCGTACTCGGCAGGGGTCATGCCGAACTTCTCGCGGCTGTAGGCGATGTCGTTGACGTTCTCGGCCAGGTGGGTGTGCAGCGACACGCCATACTGGCGCGCCAGCACGGCAGCTTCGCGCATCAGGTCGCGGCTGACCGAGAACGGCGAGCATGGCGCGACCACGATACGGCGCATCGAGCCGTGGCTGGCATCGTGGTAGTCCTCGATCAGGCGTTGCGATTCCTTGAGGATGTCGGCTTCCTTTTCCACCACTGCGTCAGGTGGCAGGCCGCCTTGGCTCTGGCCCACGCTCATGCTGCCGCGCGCGGCATGGAAGCGCATGCCGATCTCGGCCGCCGCGTGGATGCTGTCGTCGAGCTTGCAGCCGTTGGGGTAGATATACAGGTGGTCGCTGGAGGTGGTGCAGCCGGACAGGATCAGCTCGGCCATGGCGGTCTGGGTCGACACCGCGATCATCTCGGGGGTCAGGCGCGCCCAGATCGGGTACAGGTTGGTCAACCAGTTGAACAGCTCGCCGTCCTGAGCTGCCGGTACCACGCGGGTGAGGCTCTGGTACATGTGGTGGTGGGTGTTGACCAGGCCTGGGATGACCACCTTGCCGGCCATGTCCAGAACCACGTCGGCGTGTTGCGGCAGGGTTTCGCTGGGGCCGACTTGCTTGATCAGGTTGCCTTCGATGAACAGGCCGCCGTTCTTGATTTCGCGGCGTTCGCCGTCCATGGTGACCAGCAGTGCGGCGTTTTTGACGAGGAGCGTTTTTGCAGGGTTTGTAGATGACATGGTGCAAGCCTGCGCAATACGCATCGGCGATTACCGATGTCATAGGCGCTCGGTATTGTAAGCAAGCTTTTTACTGATTGTATACAGCTCGAAGTACCCGTGCCGGCCTCTTGGCGGCTTGAGCCGCGAAGAGGCCGGCACGGGTTGCAGCCATGAAAGATCACACCGCCTCGCGGCTGCTCACACCCTCCAGCAACCGGGCAATCCCCAGCGGGTTAGCGTTTTTCAACGCATCCGGCAGCAGTGCGTCCGGGTAGTTCTGGAAGCACACTGGGCGCAGGAAGCGGTCGATGGCCAAGGTGCCGACCGAAGTGCCGCGGGCGTCGGAGGTGGCCGGGTAGGGGCCGCCATGCACCATGGCATCGGAAACCTCCACACCGGTCGGGTAGCCATTGAGCAGCAAGCGCCCGGCCTTGCGTTCCAGCAACGGCACCAGTGAGGCAAAGGCGCGCAAGTCGTCAGGTTCGGCAATCAGGGTGGCGGTCAGCTGACCTTGCAGGTGACGCAATGCTTCGGCCAGTTGCTGGGCATCGGCCACTTCAACCACCACGGTGCAAGGGCCGAACACTTCTTCCTGCAACAGCGGGTCGCCATTGAGCAGCAGGCTCACGTCGGCCTTGAACAACTGCGGCTGAGCCTGGTTACCCGTTTGCGGTTGACCGGCCAGATGCTGGATACCCGGGTGCGCCAGCAGGTGCTGCACAGCGTTCTGGTAGCTGCGCAGGGTGCCCGCGTTGAGCATGGTCTGCGGGCTCTGGTCGGCCATGCGTGCCACCAGCGTTTGCAGGAAATGCTCGAAGTGTGGCGACCGGATACCCACCACCAGGCCCGGGTTGGTGCAGAACTGCCCGCAGCCCAGCACCACCGAGGCGGCCAGCTCGGTCGCCACCTGCTCACCGCGAGCCTGCAGAGCCTGCGGCAGCACGATCACCGGGTTGATACTGCTCATTTCGGCGAATACAGGGATCGGCTGCGGGCGCGCTGCGGCCATGTCGCACAGGGCGCGGCCACCGCGCAGCGAGCCGGTAAAGCCGACTGCCTGGATGGCTGGGTGCTTGACCAGCGCTTCGCCCACACCGGCACCGTAGATCATGTTGAAAACGCCTGCCGGCATACCGCTGCCGGTCACTGCTCGGTCGATGGCCGCGGCCACATGTGCCGCAGTGAGCATGTGCCCGCTGTGTGCCTTGAACACCACCGGGCAGCCGGCGGCCAGCGCCGAAGCGGTGTCACCGCCAGCGGTGGAGAAGGCCAGAGGGAAGTTGCTGGCGCCGAATACGGCCACCGGGCCCACGCCGATGCGGTACTGGCGTAGGTCCGGCCGCGGCAGCGGGGTGCGCTGGGGCAGGGCGCGGTCGATGCGTGCAGCGTAAAAGTCGCCACGCCGTACCACCTCGGCAAACAGGCGCAGCTGGTTGCTGGTGCGGCTGCGTTCGCCGCGGATGCGTGCTTCAGGCAGTGCGGTTTCGCGCATCACATCCTGGATGAAGTCATCACCCAACGCGTCCAGTTCGCTGGCGATCGCGTCGAGAAAAGCAGCGCGCTGGTCCGGGCGGGTGCTGCGGTAGCTCGGGTAGGCCGCCTCGGCGGCCTGGGCGGCGGCCTCGACTTCGTCGCCGGTCGCCTGGTGGAAGGCGTAGGGCAGTGCTTCGCCGGTGTGGGCGTCGAGGCTGTGCAGCAGCACGTCACCGTGGCCACTGAGCTGGCCGGCGATGTGGTTCAGGCGGTGTTCGATGGACATTTCGTTTCCCGTTGGCAATGACAATCGTGGGTCAGGACTGTAGGGGGGCGAACGGGGGGCTGAATAATGATTAATCCGGATCGGGTGATAACGAACAGTTATCACCCGGGTTCTCGCGATGCCCGGCAGGAGCGGTCACGCAAGGCGTCAGGGCTCACTCGGCCATCTGCAACTCTGGCAGCTTCACGCGCAACGCCCGGGTCAGCCCCAGTAGCACCAACAGGCCCAGGCCCATCCAGCACAGGCCGATGGTGAACGACAGGCTGGTCAGGCTGCTCCATAGCCACAGCGTGCTGAGAAAGCCCAGGCCGGGAATGGCGCCGTACAGCAGGCAGTTGCGGCAACCGCGCAGTTTCTGGTCCACCAGGTAGTGCTTGACCACCGCCAGGTTCACCGCCGAAAAGGCGAACAGTGCGCCAAAGCTGATCATGTTCGCCACGGTATCCAGGGTGATCACCAGGGCGATCAGCGACAGCAGGCTGACCACCAGGATGGCAGTGGCCGGCACGCGCTTTTTCGTCACCAGCTGGCCGAATGCCCTCGGCAATGCGCCGTCACGGCCCATGGCGAACAGTACGCGCGACACGCTGGCTTGGGACACCATGGCCGAAGCGAAGCAGCCGGCCACGTAGGTCGCGGTGAAGGCGGTTACCAGCAGCTCGCCGCCCACCCGGCGCATCACGTCGACCGACGCCGAATCCGGATCGGCGAAGCTGCCCCAATCGGGGAACACCATCTGTGCGCAATAAGACACCACCAGAAACAGCAGGCCGCCGATCAACGACACCGCCAGAATCGCCACGGGAATGCGGTAGGTCGGGTTACTGGTTTCCTCAGCCATGGTCGACACCGCATCGAAGCCGAGGAACGACAGGCACAGCACGGCGGCGCCGGTCATGATCAACGGCACGCTGAAGCCTTCGTGGTGCAAGGGGGCCAGCAGCGACACCGGCTCCGCCTGTCCGCTGAGCTTGAGAATGGACAGGGCGACGAAGACGATGATGAACACCAATTGCACCACCACCAGGATCCAGTTGACCCGGGTGATCGACTCGATGCCGATCAGGTTGAGGAAGGTGACCAGGGCAATGGAGCCCGCCACCCACACCCAGGCATGGATGGTCGGGAAGTATTCCGACATGTAGATGCCGATCAGCAGGTAGCTGAGCAGCGGCAGAAAGATGTAGTCGAGCAGCAGTGTCCAACCGGTGATGAAGCCGATATGGCTGCCGAAGGCCTTGCGCGTGTAGGTGTAGACCGAGCCGGAGTAGGGGTGGGCCTGGACCATGCGGCCGTAACTGTAGGCGGTCAGCAGCATGGCGGCGAGCGTGAGCAGGTAGGCGGTGGGCAGGTGCCCTTTGGTCATCTGGGTGACCAGCCCGTAGGTGGTGAATACGGCCAGGGGCACCATGTAGGCCAGGCCAAACAGCACCAGGGCGGTCATGCTCATGGACTTGCGGAAGCGGCCGGTGCTGGTGCCGGGTTGCGAGGGTGCATGCGGGGCGGGGCTATGGGCTGTACTTGTTGTTGTATGCATTGCTAACTCCTGAAAAGGGATGCAGGACACCGCGGCACGCGAGCAGGCTCGCGACCGTTAGGTACTGTGCAAGGAGGTCGAGCGGAAAGCTCGCAGCGCTGGGGCGGGTTGATGCTCCCACACCCTGCAGGTACCCGGAATCACCCTTTGGGGTGAGCGGCCACTGCCCTTGCCCGGCTCACCCCAAAGGGTGATTCCGGTGCCTGCAGGCCCGTGGGAGTATCTGCTCAACGACGCACCGCACTGGCGGCGGTGCCACTGAGAAGAAACGGCAGGCTTACAGTGACTAATCAATTGCTTTCAGCACAATGGTTCGAGCACCAGGCCAAGGTCACCGAGGCGATCGGCCGACCGGGCTTTGCCGCCAGCCTGTTTGCTGCACTGGGTGTGATACGGCCGATCCAGGCGACCACGGTGTACCTGTACCCGCACGACGGCATGCCCTGTGCGCTGTTCGAGCAGGATGACAAGGCACCTTGGCAGCCCGAAGGCAATGTCAGCCGCTACCTGTCGGGTTTCTACCTGCTTGACCCGTTCTACGGTGCTTGTGTGGAACAGGTCGAATCCGGCTGCTACGGCCTGTTCGAAGTGGCGCCCGATCACTTCGAGGTCAGCGAATACTACCAATCGTTCTACCGCCACTCGCACCTGGAGGATGAGCTCAACTACATCCTGCAGGTGGCGCCCGGGCAAAGCCTGGCGGTGTCGCTGGCCTTCACCGACAAGCTGGATGGGCAAAGCCGCACGCGGTTCGGGCTCATCACGCCTTGGGTGCTGGCGGTACTCGGCAAGCATTTTGCCGGGCTGGACAGCCGCGCAGGCCGCTTCGAGAACATCCTCGAGCAACGTATCCATGCCGCGCTGAACAACTTCGGCAGCTCGCTGCTGACCGAGCGTGAATGCCGTATCGCCCAGTTGATCCTGCGTGGTCACTCGACCAGGTCGCTGGCCGAGCGGCTGGGGGTGTCGGAAGACACCATCAAGTCGCACCGCAAGAACGTCTACGTCAAGCTCGACATCGGCACCCAGTCCGAACTGTTCTCCCTGTTCATCGACGCACTGGCCAATGCCCAGGGCGTGCTGGGCAAGGACCCGCTGGAAAGCTACATGGGCAAGCTGCGCTGAACGCCAGCTGCCCTGCAACCCCACCGCAAAGGAAAACCAACAATGAACGCGCCTTTCGCCCCGCAACGCCAGACCCGTGACTACCAGGCAGCCGATGCCGCCCACCACATTCATGCCTTCCTCGACCAGAAGGCGCTGAACGCCGAAGGGCCGCGGGTGATCGTCGGTGGCGAACGCCTGCACCTGTGGGACAGCGAGGGCAAGCGTTACCTGGATGGCATGTCTGGCCTGTGGTGCACCCAGCTCGGTTATGGCCGTCGTGACCTGACGGCCGCCGCAGCCACGCAGATGGATCAGCTGGCCTACTACAACATGTTTTTCCACACCACCCACCCGGCGGTGATCGAACTGTCCGAGTTGCTGTTCAGCCTGCTGCCGGGGCACTACAGCCACGCGATCTACACCAACTCCGGCTCCGAGGCCAACGAGGTACTGATCCGCACCGTGCGCCGCTATTGGCAGGTGGTTGGCCAGCCAGGCAAGAAAATCATGATCGGCCGCTGGAACGGCTACCACGGCTCAACCCTGGCGGCCACGGCGCTGGGCGGGATGAAGTTCATGCACGACATGGGCGGGCTGATTCCGGATGTGGCACACATCGACGAACCTTACTGGTACGCCGAGGGCGGTGAACTGACCCCGGCCGAGTTCGGCCGCCGCTGCGCCCTGCAGCTGGAGGAAAAGATCCTCGAACTGGGTGCCGAGAACGTTGCCGGCTTCATTGCCGAACCCTTCCAGGGGGCCGGCGGCATGATCTTCCCGCCGGAAAGCTACTGGCCGGAAATCCAGCGTATCTGCCGCCAGTACGACGTGCTGCTGTGCGCCGATGAGGTGATCGGTGGCTTTGGCCGCACCGGCGAATGGTTCGCCCATGAATACTTCGGCTTCGAGCCCGACACCCTGTCGATTGCCAAGGGCCTGACCAGCGGCTATGTGCCCATGGGCGGCCTGGTGCTGAGCAAGCGCATTGCCGAGGCGTTGGTGGAGCGCGGCGGGGTATTTGCCCACGGCCTGACCTATTCCGGCCACCCGGTGGCGGCGGCAGTGGCCATCGCCAACCTGAAGGCGCTGCGTGACGAAGGCATCGTGCGCCAGGTGAAGGACGACACGGGGCCGTACCTGCAGCGCATTCTGCGGGAAGTGTTTGCCGACCACCCATTGATCGGTCAGGTGCAAGGGGCCGGGCTGGTGGCGGCGCTGCAGTTTGCCGAGCACAAGCCGACGCGCAAGCGCTTTGCCAACGAGAACGACCTGGCCTGGCAGTGCCGCACCTTTGGTTTCGAGGAAGGGGTGATCATTCGCTCGACCCTGGGCCGGATGATCATGGCCCCGGCCTTGATCGCCAACCACAGCGAGCTGGATGAGCTGGTGGAGAAGACCCGGATAGCCGTAGACCGCACGGCGCGGCTGGTCGGCAAGCTCTAAGCCTTCTGGGGGCGCTTCGCGCCCCGATCGCGACGCAAGGCCGCTCCCACAGCAATCGCGTCGCTTGCAGGGGCAACGCTGTTCTTGTGGGAGCGGCCTTGTGTCGCGATTGGGCTGCAAAGCAGCCCCGGCGATTCATCCGTGGGACGACGCCCCCATCCAAAAGATTGCTCCCATGTTTACCAGGAGTACACATGTATACCCTCGAATTCTGGCAACAACGCGCTTCGGACCTGTACCTGCCATCCAAAGCGCTGATCAATGGCAAACCCGTCAACGCAGAGGATGGCGCCACCTTCGCAGCCATCAACCCCGCCACCCACAACGTAATGGCACAGGTTACCGCCTGCGGCCAGGCCGAGGTCGACCTGGCCGTCGCCAGCGCCCGTCGAGCCTTTGAGCACGGCCCCTGGCCGCGCATGGCGCCGGGCGAGCGCAAGAAGGTGCTGTTGCGCCTGGCCGAGCTGATCATGGCCCATCGTGAAGAACTGGCCTTGCTGGACTCGCTGAACATGGGCAAGCCGGTGATGGACGCCTACACCATCGACGTGCCGGGCTCTGCACATGTGTTCGGCTGGTACGGCGAAGCGCTGGACAAGCTGTACGACCAAGTGGCGCCCACGGCGCCCACGGCGCTGGCCACCATCACCCGCGAAGCACTCGGTGTGGTCGCGGCTGTGGTGCCGTGGAATTTCCCCCTCGACATGGCCGCCTGGAAGCTGGCCCCGGCGCTGGCTGCCGGTAACAGCGTGGTACTCAAGCCCGCCGAACAATCACCGTTCTCGGCCCTGCGCCTGGCCCAACTGGCGCTGGAAGCCGGTGTGCCGGAAGGCGTACTGAACGTAGTGCCGGGCCTGGGCGAGCAGGCCGGGCAGGCGCTGGGCCTGCACCCGGATGTGGACTGCCTGGTATTCACCGGCTCCACCCAGGTGGGCAAGTACTTCATGCAGTACTCGGCGCAGTCCAACCTCAAGCAGGTGTGGCTGGAGTGCGGCGGCAAGAGCCCAAACCTGGTGTTCGACAACTGCCAGGACCTGGACCTGGCTGCGGAAAAGGCCGCCTTCGGCATTTTCTTCAACCAGGGCGAGGTGTGTTCGGCCAACTCGCGGCTGTACGTGCAGCGTGCCATCCACGATGAGTTCATCGAGCGCCTGCAGGCCAAGGCTCGCCAGTGGCTGCCCGGTAACCCGCTGGATCCGGCGAGCCGCGCCGGGGCCATTGTCGATGCCGAGCAGACCGGCCGCATCGAGGCCGCCATCGTGCGTGCCGGGCAAGAGGGCGCGCGATTGGTGTGTGGCGGCCGACGCCTGACCGTCGAAGGTTCGGACAACTACATCGAGCCGACCATTTTTGCCGGTGTCGAGGGCCGCATGAGCCTGGCGCGGGAGGAGGTGTTCGGCCCGGTGCTGGCGGTCAGCGCCTTCGACACCGAAGAAGAAGCGGTGCGCCTGGCCAACGACAGCATCTATGGCCTGGCAGCCTCGGTGTGGAGCGACGACTTCAACCAGGTGCACCGGGTAGCGCGTGCGTTGAAAGCCGGTACCGTATCGGTGAACACGGTCGATGCGCTGGATGTGACGGTGCCGTTCGGTGGGGGCAAGCAGTCGGGGTTTGGCCGCGATCTGTCACTGCATTCGTTCGACAAGTATTCGCAGCTCAAGACCACCTGGTACCAGTTGCGCGGCTGATCTCCTGATCATGGCCCACGTCGCCTGCGTCGCGGTACAAAGCCTTGCACGATCGTCTGTAAACGTGTTGCCGGCCCGGCAGAACGCTCACATGCACTCTACACTGCTGCAGACATCAGCCAAGGCAATGTGCCGCACATGGAGTACCTGGGATGGGCTGCGTGTCGACGGGGCGTGTCGTTGGCAATAGAGGACGTGGTATTTCACTGCAGTGGCTGGTGGCGCTGGCCATCGTGCTGGGCATGCTGCTGCTCGGCGCTGCCCTGGCCTGGCAGGGGTACCGCGGTATTCGCCAAACCCTTGTGGCTGCTGCTGGCGATGCCGCCCAGCAGGTTGCCAAGACGATCGACGAGCGCGCCAGGCGCCTGATCGAGCCGGCGCAAAGCAGCATTCGCCTGCTTGCCCACAACCCGACTGTGCACACCCAGGCACAGCGCCTGGATCGGCTGCCACAGCTGGTGGAAATGCTGGACGCCAACCGCATGCTCAGCGCCGCCTATCTGGGTTACCCCAGCGGCGAGTTCCTGCTGGTGCGTCGCCTGCATGACCCGCAGCTGATGCAGCGTTTCGCCGCTCCACCGGGCACGGCATTTCTGGTGCAGAGCGTCAGCCATGGCGAGGGCGGCAAGGTGCAGGGCGAGTGGCGTTTTTATGATCGGGCGCTGAACCTGTTGCAGGCCCAGGCCAAATCTGACTATCGCTACGATCCACGCCTGCGCCCCTGGTTCGCTGAAGCCACGGTACAACCCTCTACGGTGCTGACTCGCCCTTATGTGTTCTTCACCACCCGCGAGGTCGGCTTGACCATGGCCCAACGTAGCGTCGACGGTGGCGCCGTGATCGGCCTGGATGTCTCGGTCAACGACTTGGCCAGCGAGACTCAGGACCTGCGCATGACCCCGGGTACCGAGATCGTGGTGGTCGATGACCAGGGCAACGTTGTGGCCTATCCGGACCCGCAGCGGGCAATCGTGCACGAAGGGCAAGGCGTGCGCCTGTCGCGTGTCGCCGAGCTGGGCGCTCCCAGCCTGGCGCGGCTATACGCTGACCTGCCCAAGGGCAACCAGCCTCAGCCTTATCAGGTGGATGGCCAGACCTGGTATGGCATTCGTGTGCATCTGACCACCCTGGCCGGGCACGACTTGTACGTGCTGATTGCCGTACCCGGCCACGAGTTACTGGTGGGGGCGCGCAAAGTCTTGTACGAGCAGTTGCTCTGGACCATGGCGCTGATGGCCGTGCTGCTGGTGCTCGGC
The DNA here is from genome assembly GCF_058782925.1 of Pseudomonas sp. FW305-E2. Classification (NCBI taxonomy): domain Bacteria; kingdom Pseudomonadati; phylum Pseudomonadota; class Gammaproteobacteria; order Pseudomonadales; family Pseudomonadaceae; genus Pseudomonas; species Pseudomonas sp. FW305-E2. Next base: position 66,309 of record NZ_JBYSYE010000013.1, read on the forward strand.
GGTGTGCTTGGCCGGCGCATTGGCCGCCCGCTGCGGCTGTTGCGCGAGCAGGTTCAAGGCTTGGCCAGTTTTGATTTCAGCCGTGAGGTGGGCGTGCACTCGCGGGTTTCCGAGGTGCGTGAACTGAGCCGCGTGCTGAGCCGCATGTCCGGTACCATTCGCCACTTTCAGGCGATTACCCTTACGCTCAGCCGTGAGCGAAACCTGGAGCGCATGCTCGACGGCGTGCTGAACCATCTGGTAGAAGCTGCCGGGGGCGACGCCGGCGGGGTTTACCTGTATGACGCTGAACAGGCTTTGCTGCGCCTGGCCGCCTCGTGCCGCGGTGAACACTACCCAAGCGAGCTGGCAGTGGATGAGGGCGCCCGGCAGCACTTGGCTGTAACAGTGACCCAGGCCCTCGGCCTGCATGAGCGCAGTCTGGCCGTGGTGCTGAATGACCGTAGCCAGGCACTGTTGGGCATCCTGGTCCTGCAAATGGACGAAGAGCAGGCGCAGGAGCGGGTGGGCGAGCCATTCCGGCGCTTTGTCGAGGAATTGTCCGGAGTGGCTGCGGTGGCTATCGAAACCCGCCAGTCGGTCGAAACCCAGCAACGTCTGCTGGACGCCATGATCAAGCTGCTGGCAGACGCCATCGATGCCAAGAGCCCCTATACCGGTGGCCACTGCGAGCGCGTGCCTCAGCTGGCGCAGATGCTGCTGGATCAGGCAGTGTCAGCCGACAGCGGCCCGTTCGCCAGCTTCAGCATGACCGAGGCAGAACGGTACGAGTTCCGTGTGGCAGCGTGGCTGCACGATTGTGGCAAGGTCACCAGCCCCGAGTACGTGGTGGACAAGGCGACCAAGCTGGAGACCCTGTACAACCGCATCCACGAAGTCCGCATGCGTTTCGAAGTGCTGTGGCGCGATGCGGAGCTGGCCTACTGGCAAGGCCTGGCCAGTGGCGCCGACCAGCAGGTGCTGAAAGCCGCACTGCAGCGAAGCCAGGCCGAGCTGCAGGACGACTTCGCTTTCGTCGCCCAGGCCAACATCGGCGGCGAGTTCATGCAGGACACCGATATCCAGCGTTTGCAGGTGATCGGCAAGCGCCGCTGGCTGCGCCATTTCGATAACCGCCTGGGCATCTCCCGTGACGAGGCGGAACGCCTTGTCGGCGTGCCGCAGCCTGCACTGCCGACAGAGGAGCCATTGCTGGCTGATCGCCCCGAGCACTGCGTGCCCTGGGGCACCCGCACGCCGCCGGTGGTCAAGGATGACCCGCGTAATATCTGGGGGTTCGACATGCACCTGCCAGGCCACGCCAGCAACCACGGCGAGTTGTACAACCTGTCGATCCGCCGTGGCACGCTGACTGACGAAGAACGCTTCAAGATCAACGAACACATCGTGCAGACCATCATCATGCTCAGTGCGCTGCCGCTCCCGCGCCAGCTCAAGCGGGTACCCGACATCGCCGGCAACCACCACGAAAAGATGAACGGCAGCGGCTATCCGCGCCGCCTGGGCGGGCAGGACCTGGGCATCGCCGAGCGGGTGATGGCGATTGCCGACATCTTCGAAGCACTGACGGCAGCAGACCGGCCTTACAAACCCCCGAAGACGCTGTCCGAATCGGTGAAGATCCTGGTGGCCATGGCCCGCGAGGGGCACGTCGACGGGCAACTGCTACAACTGTTCCTCAGCAGCGGGGTATACCGCCAATATGCCGAGCGCTTCCTGCGCACCGAGCAGATCGACGAGGTGGATGAGGTCTACTGGCTGGCGCAGATTCAGGAGCGCAGCGCAGTGAGACCTGTGAGCTGAGGGACGACAGCGCTGAAAAATCAGACCGTGTGGCGCTCGATTCAAGCGCCACGGCCTTTCCCTGCGTCCTCCTGCAGAGCGCCGACCACCCGGGTATTGTGGGTCAGCTCACTCATACCCCTGCACCCCGGCAATGTGCCGCCCGGCGACATAGCCAAAGGTCAGCGCCGGCCCCAGGTTGATGCCACCCGACGGGTACCAGCCACCAAACACGCTGGCCATGTCGGTACCTGCTGCGTACAGGCCTGCAATCGGTTGCCCGGCCTCATCCAGTACACGGGCATTGCCGTCGGTGCGCAACCCGGCGAAGGTGCCAAAACAGCCAGGCTTTACTTTCACCGCATAGAACGGCCCGTGCTCGATGGGCGCCACGCAAGGGTTAGGGCCCTTGTGCTGTGGGTCACCCTGCTTGCGGTTGAACGGCGTGGAACCACGGCCAAACGCCGGGTCCTGGCCGTTACGGGCATGGTTATTGAAGTCAGTGACCGTGGCGCGCAGCCCGGACGGGTCAATGCCGCAGGCCTGGGCGAGCTGCTCGAGCGTGGCGCCGCGTTTCAGGTAGCCGTTGCGCACATGCGGCCCTACCGGCAGCGGTGCCGGGCGAGCATGCCCCAAGCCATAGCGGCGCAAGAAGCGATGATCGCAAACCAGCCACGAGCACACCTCCTGGCCCTCCGGCACTGCAGCGACCATGGCCGACACATAGTCGTAATAGCCATGCGCTTCGTTGACGAAACGCTTGCCGTTGGCCAGCACGCCGATAACGCCCGGTTTGCCGCGCTCGATAATGTGCGGGAAGTGGCCGACGCTGCCGTCGCGATACGGCACCTGTGAAACCGGTGCCCAGGCCACCGGCGACTTCAGGTCGGTGGCAACCACACCGCCGGCGGATTCGCCCAGGCGCAGGCCATCGCCAGAACACCCCTTGGGCGGCAGCGCCAGGTTGTCGTGGCCGCTGGCATCGCGCGGGAACAGTTGCTGGCGCCGGGCGTTGTCATTGGGGAAACCACCTGCCGCCAGCACCACGGCCTTGGCGCGGATCAGTTGCTCACCCTGTGGCGTCGCGACCCACGCCCCGCGTACCTGGCCACCCTCGATCAGCAGGCGTTTGGCCGGCGCCGACGCTTGCAGGTGCACACCCAGGTCCTGTGCCGATTTAGCCAGGCGCGCCACCAGTGCCACACCGTTGACCAGGTGCATGGCCCGACCATGGCGGGCCAGGTGGTACAGGTGTCGGCCAAAGCGCTTGCACACGTGCAGCAGGGCTTTGGGTGAGCGGGTCATGTTGAGGAAGGCGGCAAGGTCGGCTCCGGCCATGATCGGCATGCCCATGAACGAAGTTTCGCGCATGGTCTTGCGCAAGCGTGGCAGCAGGGCGCCAACCTCGCGGGCATCGTAGGGCGCGGCGATCACCTGGTGGCCGCCAAGGGCTGCCCCCGGCGTATCGCCATGCATGTCCGGGATGCCGTTGCCGTCGGCAAACTGCAACGCCGTGTACTTCTCGAAAAACGCCACCATGTGCGGGCACGCCTCAAGGAAGGCATCGACGCGCTCGGCATTGTAGTTTGCCCCCAGCTCATGGCGCAGATAAGTCCGCGGCTGCTCGATGTCTTCCTCGATGCCGGCCCTGCGCGCCAGCGGGTTGCGTGGCACCCAGGCCCAGCCGCCGGACCAGGCGGTGGCACCGCCAAACACCGGTTCTTTCTCCGCCACGATCACCTTCTGCCCATGCCAGGCAGCCGTGACGGCCGCCGCCAGCCCGGCGGCGCCAGAACCTATGACCAGTACATCGCATTCGGTTTCGAGAGGAGCGGAAGGCATTGCGGGTTTCCTGTGTGCTTTTATTAGAACAATGTTCCACATTCTTATCGGCAGCGGGTGGTCCTGCAAGGTCAGGTTGGTCATGTCAGGCAAGAACTGGGCGATCATCGGACATTCGAGGTGGGCTGAGCTGCGCTGGCTAGCGACGATGTGGAATCATCTTCTAGAATCCGCAAAAAATCAGGGACCTTGTGACATGGCTGGTAGTCAGATCGAACGCGCCTTCAGTCTTGTAGAAAGCCTTACCGGTGAACCCCAAGGGCTGCCGTTACAAACCCTGGCCGAGCGCCTGGACATTCCCAAAAGCGCTGCCCACCGCATGCTCACTGAGCTGGTGCGGCTGGGCTACGTGCGCCAGAACCGGGAAAACAGCCGCTATCAGCTGTCGGCCAAGCTGGTAGCGCTGGGCTTTCGTTACCTCGCCAGCAACGGTGCCGACATCATCCAGCCGATTCTTGACCGCCTGGCCCAGGACAGCGGTGAGCTGGTGCGCCTTGGGGTGATCGACGGTGCCCGGCAAACCTGGATCGCCAAGTCTCAGGGGGCCCGCTCCGGGCTGCGCTACGACCCGGATATGGGGCGCGACGCGCCGCTGTTCTATACCGCCTCCGGGCATGCCTGGCTGGCCAGCCTGGACGATGAGCAGGCGCTGCAGATGGTGTTGCGCCAAGGTATTGCCGACCCCGAACAGTTCGGCCCGAATGCGCCACGCTCCACCGACGAGCTGCTCGCCTACCTGCACCGCGCCCGCGAGCGTGGTTATGCCTGGGTCGAGGAAACCTCCGCCATCGGCACCTCAGCCCTGGCCGCAGTGGTGCGCCGGCCGCAAAGCGACGAGGTAATCGGCGTGCTGAGCATCGCCGGGCCCAGCGCGCGGCTGGCACAGAGCCGCCTTACAGCGCTGGCACCGCTATTGCTGTCGGCGGCAGAAGAGCTGTCGGCGGCCAGTCCCGCCAGCGAGCTGTTTGCCTGAGAGGATATTCCGGTCGATTACCGCACAGTCTGTTGCGCCCGTTCTTCTGAAAAGCTGAACTTGGTTCTAGATTGTCGAGCATGAATTTTGGAACTCGGTTTCAGAATTTCATAACAACAATGACAAGAGGACAGGCTGTTGAACGCACCCCTTCGTATTGCCTTGATTGGCGCCGGCATCATGGGCCGGCAGCATTACCAGCACTTGCGCAATGTGCCGCAAGCCCAACTGTGTGCGGTAGCCGACCCCGGCCCGCAGGCCGAGGCCTTCGCTGCCGAGTGCGGTGTGCCCTGCTTTGCCGACCACCGGCAAATGTTGGCGCATGTGCGCCCCGAGGCAGTGATCGTCGCCAACCCCAACAACCTGCATGTCGCCACCGCCCTGGATTGTGTCGAGGCCGGGGTGCCGGTGCTGGTGGAAAAACCGGTGGGCGTGAACCTGGATGAAGTGCGTGCACTGGTGGAAGCCTCACGCCGCCGAGGTGTGCCGGTGCTTGTAGGGCACCATCGCCGACACAATCCGCTGATCACCAAGGCGCACCAGGTGATCAACGAAGGCAAGCTGGGCCGTTTGATCAACGTCACCGCGCTGTGGCAGCTGCAAAAGCCCGACAGCTATTTCGAAACGCCCTGGCGCCGCGAGCCAGGGGCCGGTTTCTTGCTGACCAACCTGATCCACGACCTTGACCTGTTGCGTTACCTGTGCGGCGAGGTGGTGCAGGTGCAGGCCTTCACCCGCAACGATGTCCGCGGTTTTGCCAACGAAGACAGCGCCGCGGTGCTGCTGCAGTTTGCCAACGGTGCCCTGGGCAGCCTGACCGGGTCCGACGCGGTGGCTGCACCGTGGAGCTGGGAGCTGGACGCTGGCGAAAGCCCTGTGTACCCGCGCCAGGATGGCCAGCCGTGCTATCTGCTGGCCGGTACCCAAGGAGCACTGAGCATTCCCCAGCTCAAGCGCTGGCATTACGCCGAGGCAGGCTCGGGCTGGCATACGCCCCTGTTGCAAAGCTCGGAAAGCATCCCCGCCGGCGAGGCATTGACCCTGCAATTGCAACATTTTGTGCGGGTTGCCCGGGGTGAACAGGCGCCGCTGATCGACGCTGCCGACGGGGGGCGCACACTGGCGCTGATCGAAGCGATAAGGCAGGCAGCCCAAAGCGGTCGGGCTTGCGCGCCCGAGCACATTGGCTGATACAACCTTACTATTGCGGGTGATGATAAATGACTGATCGAATTTTTTCCCTCGCGGCCCTGACGGTGCTCGAGCTGTCTCCTCCGGACATGGTCGAGGCCGCCGCCCGAGCGGGTTACAGCCATGTCGGCCTACGGCTGGTGCCAGCCACCGAACAGGAGCGCCATTTCCCGTTGGTCGCCGATGCCGAACTGCGCCGGCAAACCCAGGCGCGCTTGCGCGACACGGGTATCAAGGTGCTCGACCTGGAGATCCTGCGTCTTGAACCGGCCACCTGTGTGGCCGATTTCGAAGCGATCCTGGCGGTGGGCGCCGGGTTGGGTGGCACTGAATTGCTGGTAGCGGGCAACGACCCCGACGAAGCGCGCCTGACCGAACGCTTTGCCGCATTGTGCGAGCTGGCGGCGCAATACGGCATTCACCCTCACCTGGAGTTCATGCCCTGGACCGACGTACGTGACCTGCGCCAGGCCATGCGGGTGGTGGCCAACGCCGACCGCGGCAATGGCTGCGTACTGGTGGATGCCTTTCACTTCAACCGCTCCGGCTCTTCGCTGGACGACCTGGCGCAGCTGGCGCCGCAGCGCATGCGCTATGCCCAACTGTGTGACGTTGCTGGCCCGGTACCGGCAGACATGGACGAGATCCTGCGCCAGGCGCGTAACGAGCGACGCTTCCCGGGTGATGGCGACGCCGACCTGGTTGGCCTGTTGCGCGCCTTGCCGCCGAGCGTGCCGCTGAGCCTGGAAATCCCCACGCGGCAATTGCTGGAGCAGGGCATCAGCGGCGAACAGCGCGCGCGCATGGCGCTGGAGAAAGCCAAGGCGGTGTTGGCCACCGTCTGATCGAGCGAACGTGGCGCATGGCACCGGCTGCGACACGTTCGTGAGTGAACCCGCTCCCACGCCGAACATTGCCTTGTCGTTGTTTGCTTCTCAAGAAACACCAGGCCAAAAAAAGGGCCCGCAAGGGCCCCGTAGAGGTAAGTGGCTAGCGCTCTCAGGCGCTCTCGACCTTGCGCGGTGCCATGAAATACATCCACACCAACGCCAGGAAGTACATGGCCGGGATCATGGTAAACAGCACGGCATAGTTGTTGTTGGTAGCGGTCAGCACGCTGCCGACAATCTGCGTCATGAACATCCCGCCAATTGCCGCACACATGCTGCCGAAGCCGAATACGGTGCTCACCAGATGCTTGGGTGTGTAGTCCATCACCAGGCTCCAGATATTCGCCGTCCATGCCTGATGCGCACCTACCGCGATCGAGATGGCCGCCACCGCGACCCACAGTCCACTGGCGTTGGCGGCAAAGATGACGCTGAGCATGGTGCAGGCAAAGATCAGCATGGACACCAAGCGCGCTGTCGTGGCACGCACGCCACGGCCGATCAGCCACGACGACAGAATGCCACCCCCGATGCTGCCGAAGTCTGCCGTCAGCCAGATGATGATCAACGGGATGCCCATCTGGGTCACGTTGATGCCCAGGCTGTATTGCTGGTTCAGGAACGGCGGCAGCCAGTACAGGTAGAACCAGAACACCGGCGCGGTAATCGCATAGGCCACTGCAAAAGCCCAGGTGCCACGCAGGCGCAGGATACGGCTGAACGGCACGCGGGTCGGCTCGGGCTCGTCATCCTGCTGGATGTACTGCACCTCGCTCTGACGCACGCGGGGGTGGTCTTCAGGGTTGTAGTACTTCAGCACCCAAAACACGACCCACACCAGGCCCAGGCTGCCCATTGCGATGAACGCAGCCTGCCAGCCCCACACAGCCAGGATCAGCGGCAACAGCGCGGGGGTGACCATGGCACCAACGTTGGTACCGGCGTTGAACAGCCCCGTTGCAATCGCCCGCTCACCCGCCGGGAACCACAGGCGCACGGTCTTGACGCAGGCCGGGTAGTTGGCGGCCTCGGTCAGGCCGAGGATGAAGCGGCAGACCATGAAACCTGCCGCCGAGGTGGCCAGGCCGTGGGCTCCCGTGGCCAGGCTCCACAGCAGTACAGCGAAGAAGAAGGCCCGTTTGACCCCGACCTTGTCGATCAGTCGGCCTTGCAGCAGAAAGCCGATGGCATAGCCGACCTGGAACCAGAAATTGATGTTGGCGTAGTCCATCGCCGTCCAGCTCATTTCCTTGGCCAGCACGGGCTGCATGATGCCGAGGGCGGCGCGGTCGATGTAGTTCAGGGTGGTGGCGAAGAACACCAGGGCGAGCATGCCCCAACGGGTCTTGCCGACGCCGAAGGCGCCGCGGAGCTTGTCGCCGATCGAGCCCTGGGACATCCGGGGCGCGGCGGGGGGGATCTTGGAGTGGTTCATAGACTGCTCGTTTCTTGAAATTGTATTCAGCTGCGGTGCTACGGGTACGTGACCGTTTCCCAGGCAGGGGGGGCACGCAAGGCCGGTGCATGGTGAGCAGTGAAGACGGCAGCGTCAATTCAAGAGACGGGCTACTGTTCGGTTATCGAACGGTTGCGTTGGCCTGCGGGCGCGGCAGGTATTCACGTCACTGAAGGGTAGAAGGCTTTGGCCCTGGTTGCCTGATGGGCGCAACACCGACATCAATGATGTGCACGGCCCCCGCTCAACGCTCTACCGGCCAGATACCCGAAGGTCATCCCAGGGCCAAGGGTAATGCCGCCGCTCGGGTAGTACCCACCCATCACGCTGTGCATGTCGTTACCCACTGCAAACAACCCGGGTATCGGCTGCCCTGCGTGGTCCAGTACGCGGGCTGAGGCGTCTGTGTCCAGGCCGGCGAAGGTGCCAAGGCTGCCTGGCAGCAGTTTCACCGCATGGAACGGCCCCTTCAGCAACGGCCGAAGCGACGGGTTGGGTGCCTGCTGCGGGTCGCCTTGGGCCCGGTTGTAGGCCGACGCGCCACGTAGAAAGGTAGGGTCTTCACCTTGTGCCGCATGATGGTTGAAGTCCGCCACCGTGCGCTGCAACTGCTCGGCGTCGATCCCGCAGCGCTGCGCCAGTTGCGCCAGGGTAGCGCCACTGTGCAAATAGCCACTGCGCTGATAGAAGCGGGTAGGGAAGGGAAAGGGCTTGGCCCAACCGATGCCATAGCGCCGTTGCGCAGCATGGTCGCAGATCAGCCAGGCCTCCGGCTGCTCAGTCTGCGGCGTGGCGGCGAACAGCGCGTTCATGAAGTCGTGGTAGCAATCGGCTTCGTTGACGAAGCGCCGACCATCGCGGCGCACGGCGATGAAACCGGGCTTGGCACGGTCGATCAGGTGTGGGAAATGGCCGAAATGGCCATTGCGGCGCGGTACCTGCGATACCGGCGCCCAGGCGCCCCCGTGGGCGCCTGCCGCAGACACCCGCCCACCCGCCTGTTCGCCCAGGCGCAAACCATCACCGCTATTCTCCCTGGGCGCAGCGGAGTAATGCTGGTCACCGTCCGGCGCGTGCGGTATCAGTTGCGAGATACGCTGGCGATCATGTGGGAAGCCACCGCAGGCCAGCACCACACCACGCCGTGCGTAGATCGTTTGGCCATCGGCAAACAGCGCGCCGTTGACCCGTTCTTCGCACAACAACAGACGGCTGGCCGCTTTCTCGGTCAGCAATGTCACGCCACGATCAAGGGCGCTGCGCAGCAGGCGCGCCACCAGCGCGTTGCCATTGACCAGATGCAGGCCGCGACGGTGCAGCAGCAGGTCTCGGCCATGGCGCAACAGGCGCTTGCCAACATGCAGCGCTGCCTTCGGCGAGCGTGTGGCGTTGAAGAAGGCAGCCATGTCGGCACCTCCGGCAATGCCCATGCCGGCCAGGCTGACGATGTCCAGCGGTGGGCGTAACGTGTGCAGCCAAGGCCCTAGCCGTCGCCCGTCGTAAGGTAATGCACACAGCGAGCGACCACCGCGTGCACTGCCATCGCCTTCACGCATGTCGGGCATACGGCTGCCGCACTGGAACTGCACGGCAGTGTGTTGCTGGAAGAACGCCACCATTTCCGGACCATGGCGCAGGAAGGCGCGTTGACGCGGGTCCAACTCGCGGGTGTGGGTTTGCGCACGCAAATAGCGCTCCGGGGCATCGTCGGCTTCGACGATGCCTTCGGCGATGGCCAGAGGGTTGCGCGGTATCCACAACCAGCCCCCCGACCAGGCGCTGGTGCCGCCCAGCTGGCTGGCTTTTTCCGCGACGACCACTGTCAGGCCATGATGCGCGGCGGTTACGGCGGCAGCCAGGCCAGAGGCGCCGGAGCCGATGATGAGTACGTCACATTCAAGGGGGGGCATGGAAGGGGTCCGCTCGGCTGTTGGAAGAGGTGGCGTGTGGCTTACTGCAGCGGTGAGAAACCGGTCGGGCGCAGCAGCCGCGATTGCAGGCGCAGTACCGCGCCCAGCTCGCGGTTGCGTCGCGAGAATTCCGCCCAGCGTGAGTCTGCCGCCATGGCTGCGCGGCGCGCCATGCGGTCGTCGAGGCTGGCATAGCCCCAGATGTGCACCACTTGGTTGACGTCGCCGAACTCGCTGGTGAAGAAGCCCACCAGGTTGCCCAGGTGTTCGCTCTGCACCTCGAGTGCGTGGCTTTGGTACAGGGCCAGCCAGTCGGCCATTTTCAATGGGTCGAGGGTGTAGGTTCTCAGTTCGTAGTACATGCCGGTTTCTCCGTAGGGGTAGCCGGCGCCTGCAGGCGCGCGGTGATGTGGTTGGCAGCAAGCCAGCCGAAGGTGAGGGCAGGGCCCAGGGTGATGCCGGGGCCGGGGTAGGTGCCCTTCATCAGTGAGTTCATGTCGTTGCCGACCGCATACAGCCCGGGAATGGGCAAACCGCTGCGGTTCAGCACGTTGGCATCGGCGTTGGTCACCAGGCCACGGGCTGAACCGAGGTCGCCGGTGTGAATGCGGATGGCATAGAACGGCCCCTTGGTCAGGGGTGCCAAGCATGGGTTGGGCGTATGTTGCGGGTCGCCCATGTAGCAGTTGTAACTGTTGCCGCCTTTGCCAAATGCGCGGTCGATGCCATTGCTGGCATCGCTGTTGAACTGTGCAAGTGTTTGCGCAAACACCTGTGGATCGACGCCGATGGCCAGGGCCAGTGCCTGCGATGTGGTGGCCCGATACAGGTAGCCTGCGTCGATCAACGCCTGGTTGTTGACGGGCTTGGGCCGCGCCAGGCCAAGCCCGTACCGGTTCATTGCTTCGGCATCGCAGACCAGCCAGCAGCTGGCAATGCCTTTGGCGAACATGGTGTGCACGAAGTGGTGGTAGGAGTCGGACTCGTTGACGAAGCGCCGCCCGGCTTGGTCTACCGCAATCACGCCCGGCTTGGCGCGGTCGGTGACCAGGTGCGGGAAGCGCTCACGTTCACCATCGGCATGACGCAGTTCGGAAACCGGTGCCCAGAAAAAGTTGGCCGCCAGGCTCTCGCCCTCGGCTGCTGCCACGGCCTGGGCAAGGCGCAGGGCGGCTCCGTCGTTGGCCGGTGGTGACATGGTCAGGTGCGGCGCCTTTTGAGCAGGGCGGTAGCCGGCGGCCATTGCGCCTGCTGCGAATCCGCCCATGGCGCACACCACGCCACCACGGGCCATTACCCGCTCACGGCGGCCCTCGCGCTGTACGACCACGCCCGTGATCACGCCGTGCTCGGCGATCAGCTCCACGGCTTCGCTGCGCAACCACAACTGCGTGCCGTGGGCGAAGGCGCTGGTGGCCAGGCGGGCGATCAATGCGTTGCCGGTGGTAAGCCGGGTGCCGCGTGGGTGCTGCAGGCGGTCGCGCGCGTAACGCGCCATCAGCTTCAGGCAATGCCACAGCGACTTGGGTGAGCGGCGAATGCTGAGGAAATGCTGGATATCCACCCGGTTGACCATCATGCCGCCGAACAGCAGCATGCCGGGCGGTGGCATCTGCAGGTCCTTGAAGCGTGTGCCCAGGTGCTTGCCGTCGTATTCGACCATTTCCAGCGCCCGGCCGAACTGAGTGGCGCCGGGTGCATCCGGGTAATAGTCGGGCGAGAGTGGGCGCAGGGCATAACGCAGTTCGGTGTTCTGCTCCAGCCAGCGCAGCGCTTGGTGGCCATGCTCGATGAAGGCATCGCCCAAGGCGGGATCGTAGCCGTCGCCGATGACCTGCTTGAGGTAGGTGCGCATTGCCTCGGGGGAGTCCTTGGCGCCGGCGTCACGGGCTTGGTCGGTGCCGTACAGCCACACCGCGCCGCCAGAAATCGCCGAGGTGCCGCCAAAGCGTTCGGCCTTTTCCACCACCAGCACCTTCAGCCCGCGGCGGGCCGCGGTGGCGGCAGCGGCAAAACCACCGGCACCGCTGCCCAGCACAACCAGGTCGAAGCTGTTGTGTGTGTGCTCCAGAGTCGTCATGGCTTCAGATCTCCAACGGTGTGACGCCCATGAAGGCGCCAAGGTGGCCCAGTTGGGCGAAGGCCATTTCCGGGCCAGTCTGGATCCTGCAACCTACTTGCCGCGCGCGGTTCAGCAGCGGGGTTATCTCGGGTGAGGTGACCACGTCGGCGACCAGGGTGTCTGGCTGCAGGGTCGCCAGCAGGGCGGCGGACAGCGGCAGCTCTGCGCGGGTGCCCATGCCGACTGGGGACGCGTTGGCCACCAGGTCGAAGTCTTCCAGCCCACAGAACTGTGTGCTGACCGTGAGCCCGGGGAAGCCGTTGCCGAGCAGTTCGCATACAGCACCCATGCGTGCTGTGCTGGGGTCGCTGAGGGTAATGCTGGCGATCCCTGCCTCAGCCAGTGCATAGGCAATGGCACTGCCAACACCGCCGCAACCGATCACCAGTGCCCGTTTGCCCGCCGGCTCGAAGCCATGCTTGTGCGCAGCGCCGAGGAAGCCGACGCCGTCCACGTTGTCGCCCAGCAGGCGTCCGTCGCGCTCGCGACGTATCACATTGACCGAACCCAGGGCAGCTGCGCGCTCGCTCAGGCCGTCCACGCGGTTTGCCAGCGCCTGCTTGTAAGGCACGGTGACCACGCAACCGCGCAGGTTCTGCCAGCCACGCAGGGTATCCGCAAAGCTGTCCAGCGCCGCCTCGTGCAGGTCGAAGGGCAGCATGGCGAGGTTGCAGTTGTTGTGGTTGAACCAGGTGTTGAAGTTTTCCGGAGACTTCACCTGGGCGATGGGCGAACCGACGATGGCGACCAGTTCAGTGGAACCTCGAATCATGCTGACCTCCTTATTGGCGTTGTTATGGAGGCAAGGGTGAGGCAGAGGGACGCGTGCAACAATGCGTCAAGCGGCCACTTAATGCGATAATCGCAGTCATGATCCGGTTATCGCAGTAATCGGCTGTTTTTGTTCCTCTGGTAGCGAGTCGAATGCATGAACACACCCGCCATCCATCCCCGTGACTTGATCGCGGGCTTGCAGAAAGGCCTGGCGCTGATGCAACTGTTCAGCGCCGAGCAGCCGCGCCTGAGTGTGCCGCAGGCGGCCAGGTTATCTGGCCTTACGCCCAGTGCGGTGCGGCGGTTTCTGCTGACCTTGGTGCACGAGGGCTTTGCCGAAACTGACAGCCGGGAGTACTGGCTGACCCCCAAGGCCTTGCGCATCGGCCAGGCCTATGTGGACTCGGCGCAACTGCCGCGCATGCTGCGGCCGATTGTTGAACAGGTGGCGCGGCAGACCCAGGAGCACGTATCGGTGGGTACCCGCGATGGCGATGAGATCATTCATCTGGTGCGTAGCCGGTATAGCCATGTGGCGTCTTTGTCGATCAGGCCGGGCTCGCGGGTACCCATGTATTGCACGGCCGGCGGGCGTGTCTGGCTGGCCTGGCTGGATGAGGGGGAACGGGACGAATACTTTGCCCGTCAGCCGCTGCGGGCGTTGACGCCTTACACACTGACAGACCGGGCGCAGCTGGACGCTGAGCTGTTACGCGTGAAGGGGCAGGGGTTCTGTATCGTTGATCAGGAATATGAAATCGGTATGCGGGTGCTGGGGGTGCCATTGCTGGGACGGGCCGGTCAGTTGAAAGCGACGCTGACCATCACGACTCATGCTTCGCGGTTGAGTATTGATGAGATACGGTTGCGGTATTTACCGACCCTGTATGAGGCACAGGCGTTGCTTCGGCCAGTGCTGGATTGACGCAGACATGGCGCAGTCGGCGGGCTGGCGCCATGGATGTGAGAACGGGTCACCCGGAAAGGTGGCTTTGCTCGCCTTTTGGGCCGCTGGACGGCCCAAACCTGTTGACAGGCAGGCTTCAGCATCCGGCTCGGTGGCCGGGAGTGGCTTTCAATCAATGAGCCAACCCTGGTCCCCCTCGATCAAGGTCCCTCCATGACTGGTAGTGTCACCCTCCCTTGCTGCGGGGTGGCCCTCGATGATCGTGCAGGCAGCGCCGGTTTCGATAACGGCGCCACAACTGATGCGATCGCCCATACGAGCGACGGCCTTGCCATCCACGAATGTTGCACTTGCGCCGGTTTCCACAGTGCCTTCGCCATGTAGCGGGCAGCTATGACGATGGCCTACCAGTACGATGGGTTTCATTTGCGCTTCCTTTTGCCGGGTTGAATGGGGGCTTCCTCAAATGCTTCGGGTGGCGGTGGCGCTGCTCGGACGTTGAACAGGCGGCAGATGCCGTACCAGCAAATGGCGACGGAGAGGTTGTAGGGAAACAGCACGGCCCAGAACGGCAATTGCCAGTTCTTTTTGCCCTGCATTTCACCGGGCTCGCCGGTTCGCCAGGGGGCATAGTGGCGCCAGGCTTCTGCCGGGGTCAGGCAGATGGCGTGGAGTGGCTTGTGCCACCAGTTGGGTTCACCGGGCGGGGGGAGTTTGTCCGGGCCGTGGTCCATGAAGTGGCGCAGGTATTCCCACACTTCGGCGACATGCTTAACGCCGGGTTCGGTGGGTTCGTTGCTGTCCACCCACAGGCAGTCTTTTTGGTGCAGGCTGCCGTCTTCCCGGCGGGGGGCGAAGGCGAGGGCATAACTGGTGCTGAATGATGAACCGCCGTATTCGGTGCGTTTGAAGATGCCACCTCCGGTGTTAGCCCATTCGAATACGAGTACCTTGTTCAAACGTTGGTAATAGATTTTTTGGGTTGACCGATTGAAGCAGAAACTTGATAAGCGTTTTATGAAATATATTCGATAAATAAGGAATGGAAGGAAGGTGAAGGGGGCGAGTGTGAAGCCGGACATTAATATGGGGTTGGAATTAAAGTAGCCTAGGAATTCTCTGCCAAATAGATTTGGGTATAAGCCGATTATTAATGATAGGATCATTGTGCAGTACAGTTTCCCCATGAATACAGAATCGGATACCCAAGGATTTCGCAGACATAAAGTGTTTTTTGATAAGTTTGATGCTTGCCCGCCAATAGCGGGCTTATACCCTGAAGCTGACGTTGAATTGAATATCCAGATGGTTGCCATGATCAGCGCTCCAGACGAAAAATTGACAGGGTCTCATTGTCTTCGTCCAGGCCTTGATTGGCGCTGTAAGCTAGATGCAGTGAGATATGTTCTTGGTTGGTAAGCGTGTTCTCGAAATGCAGAACCAGGCCAGCACCTACGATGTGGCCGGTCGGGGCAATTGGGAATACGTCCATTCTTTGATCATCATGGAGGGAGCTCAAGCTTCCTGACCATTTGCTTACGCCTAACCTGAAGCCAGGTAGCAGGACTGTGAACTCAACGGTTGGTTGAAATGTGCCTACTTCGTTATGTGTGATAGCTGTCCAGTTTGGCGGAGACCAGTGATTGTTTTGATTCCATCTTGTATCGACTTTGGTTATGCCGAGTGTAAGGGCTTGCTCAGCTGAAATTAGCTTTGGTCCAAAATTCTCATCATGCCAAGCTTTGATTTCTGCATGCAGCGATGGGAATGCAGGCAGTTTTTTTTCATGGTCCAAGATGATTTCAATGCGGATTTCTCCATCGTTAATACGATTGCCGAAGATGCTACGTGCTGCCCAAAGTTCAATAGGGCTGTGAAGATGTTCCTGTGCCTTGGCATGTAGGCAGAGCCCCCCTGCAATGATTGCAATACCTACGAGTACAAGTGCAGCTGCTGCCCATCCAGCGAAGGGAACAATGGATGTCACGCCCGCAACTGCAAGTCCTGCTTCAAGGGCAACAACAGAGCCAGTAGCCATCGTTACCCCGCCGGCCAAGGTGTATCCGCCTGCAGTTGAATTACCACTGTCGAGTTGGCGCATTCCCTTAGATAGGTCAGAAAATAGGCTAAATGCAATCGCCGGGTAACCGGCTAAACGCGCAAACAGATTGCTACTCAAAAACTTGATAACCCCATTGCCAAAGGCCATACCCGGCGCTGTGGCACTTAATCTCAGCATGACGGCCTTTTGCGTTGCCCGTACGCTGACCAACGTCGCTGCCGCTGCCCCGATCACCCCGAAAACAGATGAAGCTAACCCCAGGGTATATTCCGGTGCATCGCTCTTTTGCAGGCTGTTGTAAGCCGTCTTGAGCGATAAGATGTTGAACCACAGCATCCCCGCGTTTAAACCACCCCCACCGCCGGAAGTGAGCAACCCAAGGAAGTTAGGTTTCACGCGCGCAGTGGTGGTCAGCTCGATGGACACCGTGCGGCTACCCGAAATGCGCAACGCTTTCATCTCTTCAACCTGCGCCATGCCGCTCTTCAAATACCGCTGCACCTCCTGGCTAAAGGGATTTTCGGTAATGGCCTGCTCGGTGATTCGATAGCGCGCCGCCAACAACCCCAGCGCTTTCTCGGCATTGGCCTCACGCGCTGCCAGCAACACTTGCCGCCGCAGGCCATGGCTGGCATCCCAACGGGTTTGGCCACGCAGGCGCTTGAGCACCACGGTATTGACCGACTGGGCGGTGAGGTCAGTGATGTCCGCCATGGCCGGGAAGCGACCAGCCAGCCCTTCGATCACGTTGTCGCTGGCGCCGAACAAAGAGCCGATCGAATCGGCTTTGTCCTTGAACGGGTTGAACGGCGCCAAGGCGGTGTAAAGCGGGCTGTCGTGCTGGTCCAGCCATTGCTCCAGGCGTTTGAAACGCCGGTCATGATCTTCGGTGCCGGGTGTCGGCTGGCCCATCGGGTGGATCAGCAACGCCAGTGAAATTTCCAGACCGCGGGCGGAGGTGCGTTCGTCGCGGTCGTAACAGGCCAGTGCCGCAGCCAGGCTGTAGGGGTTATCAATGTGTTGGGATTCGGCCGTCGCCAGCCAGGCGTCATGATCGTTGCTGGCTTGCAAGGCCAGGTTGCGCAGGGCGGCAATCCGCCGTTCCAGCGCGTCGCGTTCGGCGAGGAAGCGCCGGTATTTGTCGACATCGAGGCGCTGTGCCAGGCGCGCGCCATTAGGGGAGTAATCTTCATGGGTGAGGGCCTGGAAATGGGACTCGGCCGGCGACAGGGCAGGCCCCCGGCGTGACGTGCCCAGCCTGAACGCGGCCAGTTCCGGTGAAGGTGCGTCCGCCGGGTACAGGCTTTCCAGCGTCTTGTTCAGCAGCATGGCGACCAGGTTGCGATGGTGAAAGTCGCGGCTCTGCGGGCTGAGCTGTTCGGCATCCAGCCGGTAACACGCTGGCACGCGCTCCTGCTCGGGAGGTTGGGCGGGTTTTGTGTGTTCCAGTTGCTCGGCGGGCATCAGGTCACGCAGTTGATGCTGGTAGGCCGAGACCGACAGGCTCAGGTCCAGGGCCATGCCTTCGGCGTCGGCGAGCGCCACCACCACTGGCACTTTCGGCTGGGTCCAGGGGTAGTGGCGGGCGATGGCATTGAGGTTGCCGATGGGCAAGGTTTCGATGACCGGGTCGCTGCTCCAGGTCAGCGGCATGCGCCGCTCGGTTGGCTTGAAGTCTTCGACCCAGGTTTGCAGGGCACTCACTGGCAACACATGGGGCTGGGTGGACGGCGCCGGGTTGCCGCTCACCAGCTCGGCCATGTCCAGCTGGCGCATGTGCCGTTTGCGCAGGGCTGCCGAACCGGTGATACGGGCGGTGATGGCGTTGGTCCACAGGTGCGGGCTGTAGCCGATCCACACTTCCTTGGCCGTGTCCTGGCAGGTGTCGGCCCACACCCAGCCCGTGCTCTGGCCAGACAGGTAGCGCTCACGGCGGTGGTAGTCCTCCAGCCCTTGGTAGCGCAGCTCCTTGTAGAGGCCCGCGCCGACGTGCTCATGAATGACCAGTTTTTCGCCCAGAGGGCCTTTCATGAACACGTAGACATAGCCTGGGCGCACAGCGCGGAGGGTGTAGGCCGAGTGCTGCAGCGTGGGGAAGCCTTGTTCCAGGTTGAAGCCTGCATCGGCATAGCGGCAGGCGGGGGCGTCGCCGGTGCGGGGCACGATGGCGTAGCGCACCGGCAGGATGGGCACGCGTGCGCTGCAGGCAGGGCCGGAGGTGGCGCTGCTGACGGAGGCATTGGTCATGCGAGCTCCTTGCTCAGAGAGACAGTCTTTTCGAACCAGAGACGCACTGCGGCAACTTTCAGTACTGACAAGACTGAAATGCCGTTATTCATACTGTGCTGGATTTCAGGCCCGACGCTATGCTGTAAGAAGTTTCCTACTTACTTGCTGAGATGAGTCGGCGATCAAGTATCTGGAGTTCAAGTGAAAGACAATGCCTCGATCGCTGCTTTTGGGTCGAGGCTGAAAGTGTAAGATTTTATTTGAATGTATAAGTATTGTGTTTGCGCAATATCGTGTGAAAAGTTGCGGTATTTTTGTAGGAAGTTTCGTACTTTGAGATTGTTATATGTTCAGTTTTTGCACTTGGCCATCACTACCTGGCAAGTCCTGGGCGTACCTCCCGAGCGGCTGGCATAACGCACGCAGTTATTCAGGGATTTCTGTCGCGCAATGCTCAATGTATTGCCCCAGGCCAGGCCGCCCTCTCCGGTAGTGGGGACGGCCTTGGCAAAGCAGTTGGAGCCCACTGCAGGCGTGGCGTAGCGTGCCTTGCTGGCGTTGCTGGAGCAGCCGGCGAGAGCCAGGCTGAGGCCGAGCAGGGTGGCCAGGGCCCAGTACGCGTTTGGTCTGCTCATGTATTCCCCTTCTGCGCTTGGCAGCAAATGCCTTGCAGGATATTTCATTACAGCGAAGCGGTGAACTATCGGGGCGTCAAGGGGCTCTTTGCTAAGCGCACCCTGCGCTTACCTGATGGCGCAAGACCATCAGCCCTGGGTCACTGAATGAAAAGGAGGCACCGTGACCGCACCTGATCAAACCCTTTACCGCTGTATGCCCAGCCCGCTGCATGCCCTGCTGCTGGCGGGCAGTGTACCGTTGTTCCTTGGCGCGCTGCTGAGCGATATCGCCTACTACAACAGCTACCAGATTCAGTGGAGCAACTTCGCCGCCTGGCTGATCGCCGGTGCCTTGGTGTTCTGTGGGCTGGCTCTGTTGTTCGCGCTGGCCAACCTGATCCGCGCCGAGCGCAAGGGCGGGCGCGCTACGCTGTACTTCGTGCTGCTGCTGGTGACGTGGGGGCTTGGGCTGATCAATGCCTTTGAGCATGCCAAGGACGCCTGGGCGGTTATGCCGTCTGGGTTGGTGTTGTCGGTCATCGTGACAGTGCTCGCGGTGGTGGCCGCCTGGACCGGTTTGAGCAACCTGCGTTCAGGAGGTGTGGCATGAAGCCTTTGCATGCATTTAGCCTGTTGGGCGTGGCGCTATTGCTGAGTGCCTGTGGTGGCGACGGCGAGCCGACCCAGGCCCATGGCCCGGACCCGAAGTTGCCGGAGCCTCAGCGCGGCTTGCTGCCGAGCATGAAGATTGCGCAACCGGCTGCCTGGGGCGAACTGAAACCGACCGTGCCGGAGGGCTTCAGTGTCACCGCCATTGCCACCGGCCTGAAAATTCCGCGCCAGAGCCTGGTGCTGCCCAATGGCGACATTCTGGTGGCTGAGGGCCGGGGAGGCAGCGCGGCCAAGCTCAAGCCCAAGGATGTGATCGCCAGCCAGATCAAGGCCAAGGGCAATACCCAGGTCAAGGGTGGCAACCGCCTGACCCTGCTGCGCGATGCTGATGGCGATGGCAACTACGAGGTACAGGCCGTGTTTGCGGATAACCTCAACGCACCGTACGGCCTGGCCTATGCCAACGGCAAGCTGTATGTAGCCAACCAGGATGCGCTGGTGCGCTTTGACTACAAGGAAGGCCAGACCCAGGCCGACGGCCCGCCAACCAAGGTCACCGACCTGCCGGCCGAAATCAACCACCATTGGACCAAGGCGCTGACCATCAGCCCGGATGGCCGCTTCTTGTATGTGGGTATCGGCTCGAACAGCAATATCACCGAGCGCGGCCTGGAGGTGGAGATCGATCGGGCCATGGTCTGGCAGGTCGATGCCGAGACCGGCGCACACCGGCCCTATGCCACCGGCTTGCGTAACCCGACAGCTTTGACCATCCAGCCGCAGACCGGGCAGTTGTGGACGGTGGTCAACGAGCGGGATGAGCTGGGCCCCGACCTGGTGCCGGACTACCTCACTTCGGTACGTGAAGGGGGCTTCTATGGTTGGCCTTACAGCTACTGGGGCCAGCATGTGGATGAGCGGGTGCGGCCGCAGAACCCGGACAAGGTGGCGGCGGCGATCAAGCCGGATTACAGCCTGGGTTCGCATGTGGCTGCACTGGGTGTGGACTTCTCGTCCTCGGCAATGGGCGAGCGCTTTGCAGACGGTGTGTTCGTGGGCGAGCACGGCAGCTGGAACCGGCCCAACCCGGTAGGTTACAAGGTGATTTTCGTGCCGTTCAGCAATGGCAAGCCTGCTGGGGAACCCATCGACTTCGCCACGGGCTTTCGCGGTGAGGATGGCAAGACCCGGGGGCGACCGGTTGGGGTGACGGTGGACCCGCGGGGAGCGTTGATCATTGCCGATGACCTGGCGAATACGGTGTGGCGGGTGACGCGTAATCGCTGAATGCTATCTGATCAAATCGTCAAAGCTAGCTGGCGATGGGCCGCAGAGCGGCCCAATTGCTGACTGACAGGCATTGCGCGTGGGTCAGAAGCGGTAGTTGAAGCTGGCTTCCAGCGTGCGCGGTGCCCCTGGGGTGATCAGGTCGACCGAGCCATGTGCCGAGGCATAGTAGTCACGGTCAAACACGTTCTTCAGGCGCAGCGCGGCATCCCACTGCGGCACGCTGTACAGCAGCGCGGCGTCGAAGGTGGTATAGCCTGGCATCACCACCACATTGTCGAGCGCTGTGTAGCGTTCGTCGACGTAGTTGGCTCCGGCGGCCACACGCCACTCTGGTGTCAGGGTACGTACCAGCCAGACGTTGGCGCTGTTGCGCGGCGTCAGGGTAGGGGTCTGGCCTTCGTTCGCCACGCCATTGGTCTTGCTGTTGGACTTGGTGATTTCGGCGTCCAGGTAAGCGTATCCGGCATAGATTTGCCACTTGTCGGTGAGATGCCCGCTGACGGTGGCTTCAAAGCCATCGGTACGCTGTTCGCCAGCCAATACGGTCAGGTTGGGGTTGGCCGGGTCGGCAGTCTTCATGTTGGTGCGCTCAAGGCGGAACACTGCGGCGGTCAGTGACAGGCGGCTGTCGAGCAGGTCCCATTTGGCGCCGATTTCATAGTTGGTGGTTTCTTCCGGCTCCAGGTGCTGGTTGCTCGGGCTCACCGCGAACACTTCGCCCGAAGGCTGATAGCTGCGGCTGACCGACACGTAGTAGGACTGGATGGCGTCTGGCTGGTAGACCAGACCCGCACGCGGGCTCCAGGTCTTGTCGGTACGATCCAGGTCGATGTTTTGCACGCGGTCGTCGTCGTACTCCTGGCCAAAGATGTCATAACGCACACCGACCAGTGCCTTCCAGTGCGCGTTCAGCTCGATCATGTCCTGCACGTACAGACCGGTGGTCTGCTGGAAGTTGGTGCCCTTGGAAGACAGGTTGGCGGCGTGTTCCGGTACCGGCACCAAGGCATCACGGTACACCGGCACCTGGGCCACGTTGGTCTGGCTCAGCACGCGCTGGTACTTGTCCTGAAAGCCTGCTTCCACGCCGTACAACAGGTTGTGCTGCATGCCGGCCAGTTGCGCTTGTTGCTTGAGCTCCGTCTGGTTGAACACGCCGTACTCATCGCGGGCGACGTTGCCACGGTTGAGCTTGATCAGCAGTTCACCGTCGGGCGCGGTGACGAAGCGCGTCGGGCTGCTGTCGGCCAAGGTGTTGTTGCGGTCCAGGTCGTAGCGGTAGTAACGGCTGGTGTTGGTCAGGGTGAAGTTGTCGTTGATGCGGTAGTCCAGGCTGGCTGTAAGCGAGAACACCTCGCTGCGGGCGTAATCCTGGTCCGCATCGCCAGAGCCAAAGCGCTTGTCGCGGTCCACGTCCACCGGGCGGTTGCCCAGGGCCGGGATGCCGAAGTCGATCAGGCGCTTGTCGTACAGGTAGGTGGCGCCCAGGTTCAGTTCCAGGTCGTCCGAGAGACGGAAGTAGGCCGACGGCGCGATGGCCTTGCGGTCGATGTAGCCATCATCGCGGAAGGTGTCGCTGTCTTCGAAGGCACCGGTCACGCGATAGGCCTGGTTGCTTTGCGGGTCGGCCCAGCCGGTGTCGAACTGGGTTCGGCGTTTGCCTTCGCTGTCGACGTTCATGCCGACTTCACGCTTGGGTGTGAAGCTTGGTTTTTTGCTGATGCTGTTGATCAGCCCGCCCGAGGAGCCACGGCCATACAGCACCGCGGCCGGGCCCTTGATCACCTCGACACGCTCGATGTTGGACAGGTCGCGAAAGTACAGGGCGTCGTCACGCACGCCGTCTATGTACATGTCGCCAATGGCGCTGAAGCCACGGATGGTCACCTGATCGCGTTGGCCGTCGCCGTTGGACAGGCCGATGCCGGGCACGTTCTTCAGCACGTCTTCCATGGACTGTGCGCCTTGGTCCTTGATCACGCTTTCGGGAACGACGTTGACGGTTTGCGGGATATCGCGCAGCGGCGCGTCGATCTTCATGGCGCTGCGGCTTTCACTGGCCTTGTAGCTTTGCTGCTCATAGACGCTGCTGACGGCGGTGGCCGGCAGGGCGAGGCTACTTTGCGTATCGGTTTGGGCGGCAGCGTGGACAGCAGGCACAACGAGCAGGCCCAGCATGGAAATGGATGCTGGGGCAACAGACCTTTTTGCCATTACAGGCGACTCTTTGTTGTTATCGGGAGTCACGAATAGTAATGATTTGCAAATGTAAAGCAAGTGTAAAGAATTCGTATTAGCTATAACGGTGATTTCGGCGACGAAATGCGTCGCCAACCGGGAGGGCCGGCAAGGCGGCCGGTAATGGCTATGCTTGTCAGCGCGTGAGCCTTTCACGCGCCTATTCGGACTTGATCACAGGGAAGCTCGCCTATGAACCCCATTCGTACTCTCGCTCGTGCTGTAGCCCTTGCCACGCTGGCCTCTGCTGCCAGCTTCACGGTACAGGCTGCCGGTATCCCCATCGGGAGCGAGGCGCTGGAAAGCCATGTCACCACACAGGTAACGGCTATCGACCTGGCCACCCGCCAAGTCACGGTGAAAGGCCCTGACGAGAAGAAGGATGTGACGTTCCAGCTGACCGAAAAGGCCAAAGCGCTGCCCAACCTGAAAGTCGGTGACCAAGTCGACATCTACGTGACACGCGCCGTGGCCTATGTGCTCAATCCGGAAGTGGGTGGGGCGCCGAAAGCGACTGAAGAGTCCGGTACCATTCGTGCAACCGAGCAAAACCCCAACCCGGGCGGCGAGGCGTTCCGCCAGGTCAAGGTTACCTCTCAGATCAAGAAGATCGACCTCAAGACGCATGAGGTGAGCTTGTTGCCACCGGAGGGCAAGCTGCAGGTGGTCAAGGTCGAGAACCCAGACCTGCAGAAACGCATGAAGAACCTCAAGGTTGGCCAGACGGTTGACGCGATCTACACCGAAGTGCTGCGCGTCGAAACCTCGCGCTGACCTCGGCCGTTGCCGACCTCGGTTACTCGCCTACGATCGGCCGTTTGCGGTCCGGGCAGGCTGGTGCCGGGGAGAGGGCCTCAGTAGCCGGCGGCTTCGATCAAGGCCTGGGGCTCTGCACGATAGGGGTAGTCGACTTGTGGTGTGTCACTGCCGCAGGCTTCGGGTAGCCCGGGTCTGGATGCGCTGTGAGGCCTTGCAGGCCGGGGGATGGCGCTGAAACAGCTGAAGTACCCAGTCGGGGCGGGTCTTGCTGGCATCGTTGAGCCAATTGGCGACTGAGTCCTGGGCGTATTTCTCAGCTTCGGCCAGCAGCGGTACCAGCAACGGCTCGGCCACTTCTGGTTGTTGCTTGAGCGTGGCAATGTGCTCGCACCAAACGCCGCGCGGGCGCAGGATCTCGATGCAGAACCGACGTACCAGCGGGTCTGCATCGCCGGTATGGCGGCCGAGTAGCGCCAGGGCCGCTTCAAGATGCTGGGCCAGGCGCGGGCGCAGGGCAATCCATGCCCATTCACGCACGCCGAAGTGCTCATCGCGGGCGAAGCGAAACTGCGCCAGCAGGGCATTTTCCGCAGGCTGCGAGCGTGACAGGTACGCCTGGGCGAACGCTGCCCAACTGCGCACGGTATCGGACGGGTGCGTGCAGCATTGCTCGAACACGTGCTGGCGCAACGACTCGGCGGCTTGCTCCAGCCACTTGCCCAGCGCCAGGCCAATGGCCGCCACTTTTTTTGACAGGCCCAGTGCCTGGACCTGGTCCGCACTGGCAGCGAGGTGCTCAACCAATGCTGCTGGCAGTTGGCCTGTCAAGGCGTTGACCAATGCGGCTTGATCCACCGCCAGGCATTCGGCCAGGTTGCGGGTTGGCAGTTGGCCAAGGTCGATCAGGGACTTTCGGTCGTCGCTCATGGCTAAGGCTCCATGGCAGTGGCACGGTGCAGTCGATTGCCGGCCAGGCGCACGCCGGCCGGAAGGAATGTTTCAGTATGCAGGGTACGAATAGTTCAAGTGCAGGATTTTGATTTCTATCAGTACTGGGGCATGCAGCATCATGGTTGCCATCGATACCTTGGATGAGGACTGCCATGTTCAGTAAATCAATGCTTCTGCTGGCGCTTCCTGCGGCCATGGCGTTGCTTGCCGGTGCGGTGTTGCCGTTTCAGGCTGCCGGCAATGCTGCAGTAGGCCGGGCCCTTGGGCACTGGCTGTGGGGGGCTTTCACATCGTTGACGGTGAGCATGCTGGTGGTGATCGCTGCGTTGCTGATTATCCGGGTACCGGCGCCAGACATGGGCAAGGCCTTGCAAGGGCCCTGGTGGTTATGGATTGGAGGCGTGCTGGGGGCACTGTATGTAGCCGGCGCCGCAGCACTCACCCCGAAACTTGGCGCAGCAGGGTTCCTGGTACTGGTGGTGGCAGGGCAGATCATCACGGCAGTGCTTGCCGACCACTACGGGGCGATGGGGCTGGGTGGCAAGCCGCTTAGCCTGGCCAGGCTGGCTGGTGTGGTGCTGATCCTGTGCGGAGTGTTGCTGGTACAGGGCCCTTGGGCAACGGCGTCAGCGGCCCATTCCACGGCAGCTGTAAAGGGGCAAGAAAACTGATCAGCGCCCTGCTTGGCTGCAGGCCCAGACGGTTTCGCGCAGCCAGCGGTGCCCGGGGTCACTGTCCTTGCGGTTGTGCCAGGCTTGCTGATAGTCGAACGAGGGGATGGCCAGTGGCGGCGTGAACTGGCGCAGTGTCCTGTGCTGGCGCAACGACCCCACGGCGCGGCTGGCCACCGTCAGGATCAGGTCGGTGCCGGCCAGCACTTCGACCGCAGCACTCCAGTGTGGCAAGGCCAGGGCAATACGGCGTTGCAGGCCCCGGGCGGCCAGTGCGCGCTCGATTTCATCGAAAGCATCCGGGCGCATGGCCATCAATACATGTGGGCGTGCCAGCCAGTCTTCCAGGGCCATGCCGCCGCTGGCAGGCAGGACCTGGCGATCGGCAACGCTGATGAAGCGATCGGCAAACAGGGGCTGGGCGGTGATGTCCTGAGGCAGTTCGGGGAACAGGCCCAGGGCCAGATCCAGCTCGCCATCGAGCAACTGCGCCAACATGGTTTCACGGCTGGCCTGGCTGATGGCCAGGTCCACCCCGGGCGCGACTTGGCGCAGGTGGCGCAGCAGGTGCGGCAGGATGATGCGCGAGGCGTAGTCGGACAGCGACAGCCGGAACCGGCGCTGGGCCCGGGCTGGGTCGAACAGCGGGGTGGCCAACAGGCTGTCGAGATTGCTCAGTGCATCCTGTAGTGGCTGTGCCAGCGACTGGGCGCGGGCAGTGAGGACCATGCCGCCGCCTTGGCGTACCAGCAAAGGGTCGTCGAAGTGTTTGCGCAACTGCGCCAAGGCGTGGCTGACCGCCGGTTGGCTGCGGTGCAGGCGCAGGGCTGCGCGGGTCACGTGCCGTTCACTGAGCAGGGCATGCAGGGCGAGCAGCAGGTTGAGGTCGATCTTGCGCAGTTCATCCATCAGGTGAATGGCCTTGGTCAATTCTGGCGACTCGGATCAGCTTAACAAATGCTTGAGTCTTGCACGCGCATATAAGCTGCTGGCGATAGAGGCTTCTTCGCGGCACATGGATTCTACTAAATGGCTTTATGTTTGATCTGTAATTTACTGATAAAAAAGACTTATCTTCTTGCAGTTGCATGCTGAACACACTGTTCAAAGTAAGTCCGCTTTATCGCTTCAGGCTTGAGCCGCGAGCGGCTGTTGTACGTCTGCTCGGTAATACCGAAGGCAGTCATGCGCATCCAGGGTTTGGGGAATTTGCGTACCTGCAGCTTCTTGCGCGTGGCATACAAGGTCACCCCGGAAAGCTTGGCCTGTTGGGCCTCGGCGGCTATCTGCGCGCCCCAGCTGCAGGTGTGGCGATCGTTCTGGCTCAGTGCCCTGGCTTGGGCGCCGAAAGCGAAGGTGGCCAGCAGGCAGCCGGCCATCGTTGCTAGAAGTACTCGCATGTTGCTGTCCTAAGCATCTGAAAGAGAACGGAGTTTGCCTTCGCTTTGCGCAGCCGTGGGCCAGCAATTTGCCGTCAGGTTACAGCCATGCGCAGAGGGCTGGCCTCGGGCCTGCGCAGGCTTGTCCAGGCCAGGCTGGCAACCCAGAGCACCGAAACACCATAGTTAAGGCGTTGATAGAGGCCGAACAGCTGGCCACTCTGCGCCGCCTGGCCCATCAACGCGACGGTGATGATTGCCAACACCACGCAAGCCAGGGAAAGCAGCGCCAAGGCGGGGGAGCCGGCAATGCGGTTGCCCAGCCATGCCCATACGGCGCTGGCCAAGGTCAGTGAGAGGAACATCAGCAGACCAAACAGGTTATGCAGTTGCTGCGAGGTAGATGGCTGTGCCGGTGCACAGCCCTGGTCGCAAGGGAACCAGCCGGTGCCCAAACTGCCAATGCCATGCAGTAACACCAGGCCCGCACTCAGCAGCGCCAGCTTCGAGCTGCGCCAGCGCCGCACCAGGCCCCAGGCAAACAGGGCAAACAGCAGGGCCAGAGGGAAATTGTTGACCCGTGGCGACCAGCTGTGGGTTGGCGAACCGGCCGCGCCAAGCTGGCTCATGGCCTGTTGCAGGTGATCATAGCCAGGGTAGGCCTGAGCGGTGAGCCATACCCCCACCAGCAGCCAGAGGGGGATCAGCAGGCCACTGCCGAGCAAAAGGCGGTCGAGGGTTTTCATACTGCAGATTCCTTCCATGGATCAGTGAGCGTGAAGGCGTACAGTACAGACTCGCGCGGACCATGGGCCAGTGATTCTGCGCGTTTTTTCATGGGCCAGGGTCTGCAAAGAGGGGTAATAAATACCGCACGGGGTGTATGTGATCGTACAACTGCTTGCGCTATGATGAGCGCTGTCTTTCAAGGTGAAATACAGGGCAATGACAGAGCAGCAGGTACAGGCAAGGACCCGGCGCAAGCCGCGCAGTCTGGCCCAGGAACTGGTCACGGTGCTGACCGAACGCATTCGCAGCGGCCAGCTCAAGCGCGGCGACAAGCTGCCGACCGAATCGCAGATCATGGCCGAGGAGGGCGTCAGCCGCACGGTAGTGCGTGAGGCGATCTCGCGGTTGCAGGCCGCCGGGCAGGTAGAGACCCGCCACGGCATTGGTACATTCGTGCTGGATGCGCCGGCTACGGGCGGTTTCCGTATCGACCCGGCCACCGTGGTCACCCTGCGCGAAGTGCTCGCGGTGCTGGAGTTGCGCATTGCCCTGGAGATCGAGTCGGCCGGGCTGGCAGCCCAGCGGCGAAGCGACGAAGCCCTGGCCGGTATGCGGGCGGCGCTGGACGAACTCAACGAGGGGGCGGCCCACGCCACTGATGCGGTGTCGGCGGACTTCCAGTTCCACCTGCGCATTGCCCAGGCTAGCGGCAACCACTACTTCGCCGACATCATCAACCACCTGGGTACCAGCATCATCCCGCGCACCCGACTGAATTCGGCGCGCCTGGCCCATGATGACCAGGCGCATTACATGAGCCGCCTGATGCATGAGCACGAGGCGATCTATGAGGCGATTGCCCGGCGTGACAGCGAAGGGGCGAAGATGGCCATGCGCATGCACCTGAGCAACAGCCGCGAGCGCTTGCGCCAGGCGCATGAGGCGGCTGAAGCGCAAGGGACCTGAAGCCTTTGCTGCCAGTACTGGCCTCTTCGCGGGCAAGATAGCCCTGTAGGAGCGGGCTTGCCCGCGAAGAGGCCGGTACAGTCAAAAAGAAAAGCCCCGCCGTGCGCAGGGCTTTCTTGTTGCGTGCAACCGGTCAGATCGCCCCGTCACTCCACTGCCCGTTCACCAACCGCCGCAGCCCCAGCGGGTTGCCGTCGCGCAGTGCCTCAGGCAGCAGTGTCTGCGGGTAGTTCTGGTAGCACACCGGGCGCAGGAAGCGGTCGATGGCCAACGTGCCGACCGAGGTGCCACGCGCATCGGAGGTCGCCGGGTACGGGCCGCCGTGCACCATGGCATCACAGACTTCGACACCGGTCGGGTAGCCATTGACCAGGATTCGCCCGACTTTCTCCTCCAGCAGCGGCACCAGCCAGGCGAAGGCATCGAAGTCTTCCGCCTCGCCGATCAGCGTCGCGGTCAGCTGGCCGCGCAGGCCGAGCAGCGCGTCGCGCAGTTGGTCGTGGTCCTGCACCTCTACAGCCACGGTGGTGGGCCCAAACACTTCTTCCTGCAACAGCGGGTCGGACTCGACCAGCAGGCGTGCATCGGCCTTGAACAGCTGAGCGCGTGCCTGGTTGCCTTCCTGCGCCTGGCCGGCCACATGCTCGATACCGGCATGGGCATGCAGGTGTTCAAGGCCGCCAACGTAGCTGCGCAGGCCGCCAGCGTTGAGCATGGTTTGCCCGGCTTGCTGGTCCAGGTACTGGCCAAGGTCGGCGAGCAGCTGGCTGTACTGTGGTGACTGCAGGCCAATCACCAACCCAGGGTTGGTGCAGAACTGCCCGGCGCCCATGCACACGGACCCCGCCAACTCGCGGGCAATGGCCTCGCCACGCTTGGCCAGGGCGCCCGGCAGGATGATGACCGGGTTGATGCTCGACATCTCGGCAAATACCGGGATTGGCTGCGGGCGCTCAGCGGCCATGCGGCAAAGGGCATCGCCGCCTTTGAGCGAGCCGGTGAAGCCAACCGCCTGGATGGCGGGGTGCTTGACCAGCCACTCGCCCACGCCGCCACCAAATACCATGTTGAACACGCCCTTGGGCATGCCGGTCCGCTCAGCGGCGCGCACGATGGCGCAGCCGACCAGGTCGGCCGTGGCCATGTGCCCGCTGTGCGCCTTGAATACCACCGGGCAGCCCGCGGCGAGGGCGGCCGCGGTATCACCACCGGCGGTGGAGAAGGCCAGCGGGAAGTTGCTGGCCCCGAACACGGCGACCGGGCCCACGCCGATGCGCATCTGGCGCAGGTCTACGCGTGGCAGCGGTTGGCGCTCGGGCAATGCCAGGTCGATGCGCGCGCCGAGGAAGTCGCCGCGGCGCAGCACTTGGGCGAACAGGCGCATCTGCCCGCTGGTGCGGCCGCGCTCGCCCTGAATACGGGCGGCGGGCAGTGCAGTTTCGCGGCAGACGATGGCGACGAAGGCGTCATCCAGTTCGTCGAGTTCAGCGGCGATGGCGTCGAGGAACTCGGCCCGACGTGCCGGAGCCAGTTGGCGGAACTCGGCGAAGGCAGCGGCAGCGGCCTTGGCGGCCTGGTCCACTTCGGCTTCGGTGGCCTGGGCAAAGCTGTAGGGCAGGGCTTCGCCAGTGCTGGCGTCCAGGCTCTGCAGGCGCTGAGGGCCAGCGGCACTGCGCTGACCGGCGATGAAGTTATGGCCGAGGATTTCAGGCATGGGGTGCTCCTGTGGGATTGAGAGTGGCGTGTGTGAATGCGTGGTCAAGGCTGCGGCATCAGGTAATGGGCGCCGGGTTGAACAGGGTGATGTCGTTGTGCAACCGGTGTTGTTCGGCCCAGGTCTGCTTGCGGCCGCTGGCCACGTCCAGGTAGTAATGGAACAGCTCCCAACCCAGCTCCTCGATGGTCGAGCGACCACTGGCGATGCGACCGGCGTCGATGTCGATCAGGTCGGGCCAGCGCTGGGCCAGTTCGCTGCGGGTGCACACTTTGACCACCGGTGCCATGGCCAGGCCATACGGGGTGCCGCGGCCGGTAGTAAAGACGTGCAGGTTCATGCCGGCTGCCAGCTGCAAGGTGCCGCAGACAAAGTCGCTGGCTGGGGTGGCGCAGAAAATCAGGCCTTTGCGGTTGACCCGTTCGCCTGGGCCGAGCACACCCTGGATAGCGCCGCTGCCCGACTTGACGATCGAACCCAGCGATTTCTCGACGATGTTCGACAGCCCGCCTTTCTTGTTGCCCGGTGTGGTGTTGGCGCTGCGGTCGGCGGCGCCTTGCTGCAGGTAGCGGTCGTACCAGTCCATTTCGCGCACCAGCGCGTCGGCAACGTCCTGGTTTTCCGCGCGCGAGGTCAGCATGTAGATCGCGTCGCGCACCTCGGTCACTTCAGAGAACAGCACGGTGGCGCCAGCGCGGACCAGCAGGTCGGCGGCATAGCCCAGTGCCGGGTTGGCGGTGATGCCCGAGAAGGCGTCGCTGCCACCGCATTGCATACCGAGGATCAGTTCGCTGGCCGGGACCGTTTCGCGGCGGCGTTGGTCGAGCTTCTTCAGGCGGGTTTCGGCCAGGTCCATGATCTGCTCGATCATTTCAACAAAGCCAAGGCTGGCATCTTGCAGGCGGTACAGCCATGGGTCGCTGAGGTCCACCGAGGGGTCGTTGTCGTGCATCACCTGGCTGGCTTGCAGTTTTTCACAGCCCAGGCTGATCACCAGCGCCTCGCCGCCCAGGTTGGGGTTGCGCGCCAGGTTGCGCACGGTGCGGATCGGGATGTAAGCGTCGCGGGCGTTGATTGCCACACCGCAGCCGTAGCTGTGGGTAATGGCTACCACGTCATCGACGTTGGGGTATTTGGGCAGTAGTTCGTTGCGAATGCGCTTGACTGCATGTTCCAGCACGCCGGTCACGCACTGCACGGTGGTGGTGATGCCGAGGATATTGCGGGTGCCGACAGTGCCGTCGGCGTTGCGATAGCCCTCGAAGGTGAAGCCCTCCAGCGGCGGCAGCGGTTGTGGCACTGCATCGCAGCGCGGCAGGCTGTCCAGTTCCGGGGCGGCCGGCATGGCCAGCTGGCTTTCCTGAACCCAGCTGCCTTGGCGCAGGTCTTCCAGCGCGTAGCCGATGATTTGCCCGTAGCGGCGCACGGGCTCGCCCTTGGCGATGGCCACGGTGGCCACCTTGTGGCTTTGCGGCACGCCTTCGATCAGGGTCAGGCCGTCGGCGAAGCGGGCGCCTTCGCCCAAGCCGCCGTCGTTGACGACGACCACGACGTTGTCGTCGTCGTGCAGGCGGACGTAGCGGGGCGAGTCGGAATGTTCGATCAACTGCATGTTTGGGCCCTACTTGTCAGGTTCTCAGGCTTTTGTACATCCGCCCATGCCGGGTGACCCGGCGCGGGCGTGTTTTTTCAGTGACGGGAGCTGGCCAGTTCGCCGTCGGTGGCAGGCTCAGCGTGTGGCTTCGGGGCAGCATCACGCAATTCGATACGCTTGATGGGGCCGACGATAACCAGATAGCTGAATACCGCGACCAGCGCGTTGGCACCCACGTACACAAGCGCCCACTTGAACGAGCCGGTGGCGCTGATGATGTAGCCAATCACGATAGGGGTGGTGATCGACGCGATGTTGCCGAAGGTGTTGAACAGGCCACCGGACAGCCCGGCGATCTGCTTGGGTGAAGTGTCCGCGACCACCGCCCAGCCCAGTGCGCCAATGCCCTTGCCGAAAAACGCCAGCGTCATGAAGCCAACCACCATCCACTCGGCATCGACGTAGTTGCAGAACACCATGGTGGTGGACAGCAGCAGGCCACAGACAATCGGCAGTTTGCGCGAAAACGTCAGCGAGTTGCCGCGGCGCAGCAGCCAGTCGGAGATCACGCCACCCAGGACGCCGCCGATAAAACCACACACTGCCGGCAGCGAGGCGATGAAGCCGGCCTTGAGAATGGTCATGCCACGTTCCTGCACCAGGTACACCGGGAACCAGGTGAGGAAGAAGTAGGTGATGGCGTTGATGCAGTACTGGCCCAGGTATACGCCCAGCAGCATGCGGCTGGTCAGCAACTGCTTGATGTAACCCCATTTCGGGCCATCGCTGCCGCGCTTCTGGTCCATGTCGACCAGGCCGCCGTTCTGCTCGATGTGCTCGAGTTCGCTTTGGCTGATGCGCGGGTGTTGGCGCGGATTGTAGATGGTCTTCAGCCACACCATCGAGAAGATGATGCCCAGCACACCCATGACCACGAAAACGTGCTCCCAGCCGAAGCTGAACACGATCCAGCCCATGATCGGGGCGAACAGTGCAGTGGCGAAATACTGCGCCGAGTTGAAGATGGCCGACGCCGTGCCGCGTTCCTGGGTCGGGAACCATGCGGCGACGATGCGCGCGTTACCCGGGAAGGACGGGGCTTCGGCGAAACCGACCAGGAAGCGCAGGGTGAAGAGGGTGACCACCGCCCAGGCAACCGGCAGGCCACCGACAAAACCCTGCAGCAGGGTGAACAGCGACCAGGTGAAGATGCTGAAGGCGTAGACGTTCTTGGAACCGAAGCGATCGAGCAGCCAGCCACCAGGAATCTGGCCAGCCACGTAAGCCCATCCGAAGGCGGAAAAGATATAACCGAGGGTTACGGCGTCAATGCCGAGGTCTTTCTGCAGGCTGGAGCCTGCGATAGCAATGGTCGCGCGGTCGGCATAGTTGATCGTGGTCACCAGAAACAGCATGAACAGGATCAGGTAGCGCACATGCGTTTTCTTAGTCGCTTGCATGCTGGCAATACTCCCACTAGTTATTTTTGTGCGGGCTCACGAATTGTAACCGGAGTGGGGCAGGCCCACTCCGGGTGCGGCATCTGGCAGGCCGCGGGCAGCGCTTACTGCGGGCCCATCTTGTCCATCAGCGCGGCGAGCATTTCGTACTCTTCGGCGGTGAGGTCGGTCAGCGGAGTGCGCACCGGGCCGGCGTCGTAACCGGCAATTCTGGCGCCGGCCTTGACGATACTCACGGCGTAGCCGGCCTTGCGGTTGCGGATGTCCAGGTAGGGCAGGAAGAAATCGTCGATCAGCTTGGCCACGGTGGCGTGGTCGTCACGGGCGATGGCGTTGTAGAAGTCCATGGCGGTTTTCGGCACGAAGTTGAACACCGCGGAGGAGTACACCGGTACGCCCAGGGCCTTGTAGGCGGCAGCATACACTTCGGCGGTCGGCAGGCCACCCAGGTAGCTGAAGCGCTCGCCCAGGCGACGACGGATCGACACCATCAGCTCGATATCACCCAGGCCGTCCTTGTAGCCGATCAGGTTCGGGCAGCGCTCGGCCAGTTTTTCCAGCAGGTCGGCGTTCAGGCGGCAGACGTTGCGGTTGTACACCACCACACCGATGTTTACCGATTTGCACACCGCTTCGACGTGGGCGGCGACGCCGTCCTGGCTGGCTTCGGTCAGGTAGTGCGGCAGCAACAGCAGGCCCTTGGCACCCAGGCGCTCGGCTTCCTGCGCGTATTCGATGGCCTGACGGGTAGAGCCACCGACACCGGCGAGGATCGGCACCGAGGTGGCGCAGGTGTCGACCGCGGTCTTGATCACCTGGCTGTATTCGCTGGCGGCCAGGGAGAAGAATTCACCGGTACCGCCAGCGGCGAACAGCGCGCTGGCGCCGTAGGGGGCCAGCCACTCAAGGCGCTTGATGTAGCCAGCCGGGTTGAAGTCGCCCTGGGCATTGAAGTCGGTGACCGGGAAAGACAGCAGGCCGTGGGAGAGGATGGATTTAAGTTCTTGTGGATTCATTGTTGTTGGCATCCTGTGGCGCTTGGGTGAGGGGGTGTTGTTTTGCGTTGGAGGTAAGTTATCGTACAACCTGTGCGATGACCAGTCCTTTTTCAGAATTTTGTGTTCTCGCCAGGGTGGCCGTCTGGATAGGTGTGTTGTGGCGCTCGATTTCACAGGCGCAGCAGGTACGACGACAAACACATGACGGTCATCGTATCTCTTGATGGGGGGAGGAAAAACGATCGCGGAGACAGGCACAAGCCCGCCGCCCGATTCCACGGGAAGTGTTCTGGGACCAGCAGAGGGTGACCGGGGAAACGGGGGCGGCCTTGCACCGCCCCGCGATCAAAGCAGAGGAAACTGAAGGTCAGGCCGCGTGCTGGCGCTTGATTTGCGCCTTGCGTACCTGGGCCCGGCAAGCATCGCCGAAGGCCTGGAAGATCTTTATCGAATCAGGGTTCTTCGCCGCCTGCCATTCAGGGTGCCACTGCACGGCGAACAGGAACGGCGAAATGCTTGGCGCGTGAATCGCTTCGACCAGGCCATCTTCGGCACGGGCGATGGCTTCAATACCGGCGCCGAGCTTGTGCAGGCCTTGACCATGCAGCGAGTTGACGCGAATCTCGTCGGTACCCAGGGTGTCGTGCAACCAGCTGCCCGGCTGGATCTTCACCCCATGCACCTGGGCGTACTGCACGTCGACCGGGTCTTCCGGGTTTTCCCGGTGGTCATTGAACCCAGGTTCGGCATACACCTTCTGGTAAATGTCGCCACCCAGGGCCACGTTGATTTCCTGCATCCCGCGGCAGATGCCGAAAATGGGCAGGCCACGCTTGATCGCCGCCTTGACCAGCGGAATGTCGAACAGGTCGCGGTTCTGGTCCTGGCCTTTGCCTGGGGTCTGGTTTTCCTGGCCATACAGGGCCGGGTCGATATTGCTGCCAGCGCCAGTCAGGTAAACGCCGTCGGCCATGTCCAGGTAGGTCTCGAGGTCGTCAGTGCCGCAGCAGGTAGGCACCAACACCGGGACGCAGTCGGAGAACTCGACCAGCGGGGTAATGTATTTGTGGGTCATGACCTGGTAGTCATGGCCTTTGCGCTCTTGGCTGCCCATGGTCATCAGGACGACGGGTTTGCGCAGGGAAGGTTGCTTGTTGCCAATGTTGCTGTTGGACATATGTCACCTTGGGACAGGTTCGACCTGTCGTTGTTGTGCAGGCGCACGGCTCGGGGCCCTGGGTGCTGCCTGTAGCCCCGAGCACTGCCGGCTCGTCAGAGGCGACGATTCCGGTCGGGGCTTGTAGATAGCTTGCCAGAGCCGTTCGATATGTCAAACGACGGAAGTGGGCTTTAGCGCGGGGGATACGCCGTTTTCTGGGGGGTGAAACCGATGCGGGCCTGTGGCGACGTGGGTTTGGCAGGGTCTGCGGTCAATAATATTTAACGATGCAGTTGGGTCATTGCAGCGGTGCAATGAATAGGTCGCTTGAAGTCACCTCGCTCCATGTGCGGCCTTGTGTCGCGAAGCCAACACCGTGGTGGATGGCACGGGCATCGCCCGTGTTCGCGGGCAAGCCCGCTCCCACAGGGAAGGCGCCAGCTTTTAGAAATTGAGCAAGACAGTTGCTCCCACACGCTATCCGCGTTACACCCCCAGGTTTTCAGCGCGGCTTGCGCAGCGCTGCATGCTGGGGGTTGAAGGTGAGGATCGCCAGCAGGGTGAACAGTGCGGTCAACCCCAGGCACACCGCCAGCGCCAGCAGGTTCAACCGCTCATAAAGTGCAAACCGCACCAGCTCTACGGCATGGGTGAACGGGTTCGCAGCACACAGCCAGTACAACCACTGGCTGGCCTCGCGCATTTTCCACAACGGGTACAGCGCCGACGACAGGAAGAACAGCGGGAAGATCACGAAGTTCATCACCCCGGCGAAGTTCTCCAGCTGGCGGATGGCGTTCGACAGCAATAGCCCCAAGGCACTGAGCATGAAGGCCACCAGCAGCAACGCTGGCAGCGCCATCAGCAGGCCTGCAGCCGGTGGTTGTACCCCGTATAACCAGGCGATGGCGAGGAAGGCATAGACTTGCAGCAGGGAAATCAATGAAGTTGCCAGCAGTTTGCTGCCCAGCAGGAACGGGCGTGGCAGCGGGCTGGTCAGCAACACGCGCATGCTGCCCATCTCGCGGTCGTAGACCATCGACAATGAGCCCTGCATGCCGTTGAACAGCAGAATCATGCAGGCCAGGCCGGGGATGATGTACACCTCGTAGGGGATGTAGGTGTCGTAGGGCTCGATGATGGCAATGCCCAGCGCTGCGCGAAAGCCGGCAGCGAACACCAGCAACCACAGCAGCGGGCGCACCAGCGCGCTGAGCAGGCGTGTACGCTGCAGCACGAAGCGCAGCCATTCGCGCAGCATGATGCCGTTGAAACATTGCCAGTAAGCGTTCATCGGGCGTTGGCTCCTGAGGGGGCGTTGGTCAAGCGGGCAAAGGCGTGATCGAGGTCACCGCCGTGCTCAAGGCTCAGCGCATCGGCGGTACCACTGGCCACCAGGCGCCCCTGATGCAGAATCAACAAATCATCGCTGGGCTGCACTTCGTCCAGCAGGTGAGTGGCCCACAGCACACTGAGCTGCTGCTCGCGGCACAACCGGCGCAGGTGCTGGTTAAGCGCCAGGCGGCTGGCCGGATCGAGGCCGACGCTGGCTTCGTCCAGCAGCAGCAGGCGCGGTTCATGCAGCAGCGCGCGGGCAATTTCCACCCGCCGCCGATGGCCGATGTTCAGCTCACGCACACGATCGCGCCGGCGTTCGCCAAGGCCTTGGCGGGCCAGTTCGGCTTCGACCCGCAGGTGGCTCTGACGCCGCGACAGGCCATGCAAGGCGGCGTGGTAGCGCAGGTTCTGCTCAACGCTCAGGTCCAGGTCCAGGGTGCTTTGCTGAAACACCACGCCCAGCTGGCGCAAGGCCGGGCGTGCAGCGTTGCGTAGTGAACAGCCGCACACGCGGATGTCGCCATGCTGCAGGTCGTACAGGCGCGTGAGCAGGGCGATCAAGGTCGACTTGCCGGCACCATTGGGGCCCAGCAATGCGGCGAAGCGCCCAGGTGCCAGGCTGAAACCGACCTGCCTGAGTGCCTCGCGCTGGCCATAGGCAAAGCTCACGTCACTGACGTCGAGGGCATTCATGGTGTCACCACCACGCCCCAGGGGTAGCGCCCGACCTTCACCGACTTGAGCACTTTGAGCTGCTTCACATCGATGACCGAAACGTCACCGCTGACACCGTTGGTGGCCAGCAACTGGCGCTGGTCCGGGGTGAATGCCAGCTGCCAGACCCGCCGCCCGACCAGCAGGTAGTCGAGCACATCAAAGGTCTTGGCATCGATCACCGCCACGTGGTTGGCCGGGCCCAAGGCGACGAAGGCGTACTTGCCATCGGCGCTGAGCTTGATGCCCACTGGCTGGACTTTGTCCGGGTGCACGCCCTTGATCTGGAAGTTCAGGGTTTTCAGCACCTGGCGCGTGGCCACGTCAAGTATGGTCACCGTGCCGCCGATTTCTGCCGAGGCCCACAGGCGCGAACCGTCTTTGCTGAACTCGACGAAGCGCGGGCGCTGGTCGACCAGCGTGCTGTCGGCCAGGGTCTGGGTGCTGGTGTCGATCCAGTGCAGCATGTTGGTGGTTTCACTGGTGTTGACCGCCCACTTGCCGTCAGGGCTGACCGCCATGCCTTCGGGTTCGATGCCGACTTCGATCTGCCCGAGCACCTTGTCGGTGACGGTGTCGATCACTGTCACCAGCGCATCGTCCTCGTTGGACACATACAGCCAGCGGTCGTTGGGGTGCAGGGCGAACTGCTCGGGGTCCTTGCCGGAAGGCAGCTCCTTGATGATCTTGCGTGTGGCCACATCCATCACCTGCACCCGGTCCGAATCGCTGGCGCAGATGTACAGCAGCTTGCTGTCGTGTGACAGCAGCAAGCCACGCGGGCGCTGGCCCACCGGCAGGGTTTCGGTGACTTCCAGCGTTTGCAGGTCGATCAGGCTGAGGCTGTTGTCCTTCTCGTTGGAGACCCAGGCGGTGGCAGCCATGGCGTGACTGCTGGCCAGCGCCAGGGCGCCCGACAGCAGGCTGGGGTAAATCAGGGCCCGGTGGAAGAGGGGGCGGCGCATGGCGGATTCCTTATTGTTGTGGTTGTCGGGTCAGGGGTAGCTACACGTCACTTCGGGCTTGTCATAGCCCAGGCTGTCCATTTCGTTGAAGGGATGCAGGAAACCCTCCTGCGGCGAGGTGCTGACCAGGGCGCGGGGCTGAACCAACGGGATCGGCTGGCGCAGTTCGCCGTTCCACGGGCGGTAACTGAGCTTGCGCCCCTTGAAGCCGTCCAGCGGCAACTGCTCGCTGAGCAGCAGTTGCTGCAGCGCGCGCGGTTCGGCCAGGCGCAGCTTGCTGGCCGCACTGGCGACACTGCGCACAGCCATCCAGGCGGCGAAGTCACGGTCATTCATCCAGCGCCCGGCCTGGGCCTCGAAGCGTTTTTGCAACTGCGCCGCCCCGAAGGTTTCCACCGTCTTGTGCCAGCCCGTGGGGGTCAGGCCCTGGGTACCGGCCACCGGTCGTGGATACCACGTCTGGTAGGGCAGGTACTCGCCGAAGTCACCGCGTTCGTCGGCCACCAGTACCACGTCGTACTCGGCAGTCTGGGTGAACAGCGGCATGTCGGCCTGGGCGCTGCGGCGCTGGTCGTTATCGAAGGTCCAGGTTTTCTCCGCGACCAGTTGCACGCCAAAGCGCTTCACCGACCGCCGCAGGGCAGCGGCGTAAGCCTGGTCGTCCGGGGGCTGGCCGACCACCAGCAATGCCCGTTGCCATTTGCGCAGTACCAGGAACTGCGCCAAGGCATCGGCCAGCATGGCCCGGCTCGGCAGGCTGTGCAGGACATTGCCCAGGCACTGGCTGCTGCGCAGGCTGTCGTCGGGGCTGCCGGCGTTGAACAGCAGGCTGTCGGGCAGGGCGGTAGACAGCGCGCGCAGGCTGGCGGCCGGGGCATTTACCACGAACAGGCGCAGGCCTTGTTCATGCTGGGCCCTGGCGGCTTGCAGCAGGGCCTCGGGGCTGTCGACATTGGCGCTGGTCAGCTGAAATTGCTGCTTCAGGAAGCGCCCGGTGCTGTTGCTGTCGACAATGGCCAGTTCGGCACCTTGGAGCCCGGCATCGCCGGGTTCGGGGATGACATTGGACAGCAGCGGGCCAGCGGCGGGGCGATAGCCCAGGTAGCCGATGCGTATGTGCAGCGGGGCTGCGGCCTGGCCCTGAGCGGCGGGCGCCAGAGGCGTAGCCAGCGTTGCGGCCAAGGCCAGCAGGCAGGTCAAGGCAAGGTGGGCAGGCTGGCGCATAACACACTCCACGGCAGATGGCGCCAGCATAGGAAGCCCGCCGGGAGGGGGAAATATGCAGAAAGTAGCGCTCGGCCGGTACCAAGGTAGTAATTCAGTGCGGGGGCCGCAGTTTTACGATGGTCCACAACGGCCTGAGGAGAACCGCTTGTGCGCCTTGTCAACTTGTCGGCCCTGTGGCGAGTCAACCTCTGGGTCACGTTATGCTTCGCCTTGGTGACGCTGGCTTGTGCCGGGGTGCTGTTGCACCAGGCGGTGGCCGACGTCGAGCGTGAGTTGCAGTCAGCCGAAGCCGTGGTGGCATACCTGGGCGACACCGCCGAACGTGACCCGGCAAACCTGCAGCCCGGCTTGACCAAGAGCCTGCGCCATGTGCGGGTGCACTGGCTGGCAGCGGGTGAGGTGCCAAGGCTGCCGCAAGAGGCCGGTATGGATGCCTGGCTTGGCCGCCAGTTGTTCGGCGAGCGCTACCACAGCAGCCGGCTGCTGGACTTGAGTGATGGCCGCCGCGTGTTGATTGCCGTGGATGCGCGGGATGAAATCGATGAAGTCTGGGACTCCCTGCAACAACTGCTTGGCGTTTGTGGCCTGGCGTTGTTGCTGAGCCTGTTGACCATCCGCTGGGCGGTACGGCGGGCCATGGGCCTGCTGGATGAGCTGCTGGGCGCCTTGCACCAGGTCTCAGGCGGGCAATTGACGGCACGCCTGCGCGAAGCCGGCCTGCCGGAAGCGCGCCAGCTGGCCAAACACTTCAACCGCATGGCCGCAGCTCTGGAGCAGGCCCAGGCCGACAATGCCCACCTGACCCAGGCCCTGCTGGCGGTGCAGGAGCAGGAGCGTACCCAGCTGGCGCAGACCCTGCACGATGATCTGGGGCAATACCTGGCAGGCATGCGAGCCCAGCTATGCCTGCTGCGTATGGTGGCCGAACAGCCTGAAGTGGTGACGCAGACGGCGCAGGCCCTTGAATTCAATTGCGAGCGCCTGCAGCAGGGTTTTCGCGCGCTGGTGCACAACCTGTATCCGGTGGCGCTGCACTACATGCCGTTGGCCGAGGCCTTCGGGCTGTTGGTGAGCCAGTGGCAGGCCAGCCAGGGCATCGAATGCCGGCTGCGGGTTGGCGAGCACTTGCCGGCGCTGCCTGGGGCGAGCCGAACGCATTTGTACCGCTTGCTGCAGGAGGCGTTGACCAACGTCGCCCGGCATGCCGGTGCCAGCCAGGTGCGGGTGCGCCTGCAGCGCAGTACCAAGGGCTTGCGCCTGTTCATTCGCGACAACGGCTGCGGCGGGTGCCAGCCCCAGCGCCCAGGGGTAGGCCTGCACTCGATGGCCGAGCGCGCCCGCAGCCTTGGGGGGGAGTTACGCATTTTCAGCCGCCCGGGCGGTGGCTGGGCGCTGGCCCTTAACATTCCCGAGGAGGTGCGATGAATATCGTGTTGGTCGATGACCACGCCGTGGTCCGCCAAGGCTACGCCAGCTTGCTGCGGGCGGTGCTGCCATTGGTGCAGGTGCGTGAGGCCGCCAGTGGTGAAGAGGCGCTGGCCAGGGTACAGGAGCAGGTGCCCAACCTGGTGATCATGGACTTTGGCCTGCCCGGTATCAGTGGCCTGGAAACCACCCGGCGCCTGCGCCAGCGCCTGCCGCAATTGCGGGTGCTGTTTTTCAGCATGCACGATGAGCTGCCGCTGGTGCGCCAGGCGCTGGATGCGGGTGCCTCGGGCTACCTGACCAAGAACTCGGCGCCCGAGGTGCTGATCGAGGCGGTGCAGCGGGTGTTGGCCGGGCATGCCTACATCGAGCAGCCCCTGGCCACCCAGCTGGCTTGCCTGTCACAGCAAAGTACCAGTGACCCGCGGTTGCAGCGCATGACCCAGCGCGAACTGGAGATATTCACGATGCTGGCCAAGGGTACCCCGGCGCGGGTGATTGCCGAGCAGTTGTGTATCAGTGCCAAGACTGTGTCCAACCACCTGACCTTGCTCAAGAGCAAGTTGCAGGTCAGCTCACATGCCGAGCTGGTGCATCTGGGGATTGATCTGGGGGTGGTGCGGGTGGCGGGGTGAGGTATTTCATTGCACCTGTTGGGGCTGCGTCGCAGCCCACCGCGCACAACGGAATGTGTTCAACCACCGATGCGTGTCCACCACCGATCTGTGTGTTGGAACGGGTTTACCCGCGAATACGGTAGCGGCAGCAACAGTGAACGGCGGGTGGAAATTGGCCAGCAGGGCCGGCCCTTTCGCGGGTGAACCCGCGCCTACAGGCCGCTCATTTGTCCCAGGTTTCAGGGCACCCCTTGCACCCCTCCATGTTGGCCTCCTGAAAATTCCCGTAATGCTGCCGCGCCCCGCGCAAATCGGCGTGTGCCAGGTTGCTCTGGCCAAACTTGGCCTCCTGCAGGTTGGCATCGCCCAGGTTGGCCGCTTGCAGGTCGGCCTTGCTCAACCAGGCCATCTCCAGGTCCGCCGCCTGCAAGTTGGCCTGCTGCAGCTTTGCCCCGGACAGCCTGGCGAACTGCAGGTAGGCTGCGCGCAGGTCCGCCTTTTCAAACTGTGCACCCTGGGCGAACAAGCCCCAGCCTTGAATGGCCACCAGCCTGCTGTTGCTCAGGTCAGCCAGGCGCAGATTGCTCTGTTGCAGGCTGGCGCGGGTCAGGTTGGCACCTTGCAGGCGGGCTTTTTCCAGATTTGCCAGGTCCAGTTGGGCATGACGCAGGTCGGCATCGCGCAGGTCGGCACCGGCCAGGTTCATCTTGCGCAGGTCCTGGTTGGCCAGGTTGGCGCCGCGCAGGTTGGCCCCCGGGCACTGGCTGGCTTCGGCAATCACACAGCCGTTGATGGTCAAGGGGGTATCGTTGCCAGTGTCGTCGGCGCTCACTGCCAAGGCAGGGGATAGCGCCAGCAGCAAGGTAAAGGGCAGGTAATTCATGGCAAAAGCCTCTGGGCAGGAGAAGGTCAGAAACGGGGAGGGGCGCAGGCCGCTCCCCGCTGCAGGTCAACGCTGTGCAGTCTTGTTGTCCCA
This sequence comes from Pseudomonas sp. FW305-E2, assembly GCF_058782925.1. Taxonomy (NCBI): domain Bacteria; kingdom Pseudomonadati; phylum Pseudomonadota; class Gammaproteobacteria; order Pseudomonadales; family Pseudomonadaceae; genus Pseudomonas; species Pseudomonas sp. FW305-E2. The sequence goes on from NZ_JBYSYE010000013.1 coordinate 108,846, forward strand.
ACTCGGGATCTTGAACACCCAGAACGAACCACCCTGAGCCACCGGTTTGGTCAGCTCGGCCATGTCGCCGCCCCACAGCGGTACTGCACCGCCGTAGCCCACGGTCACGCCGATGTACTGCTCGCCGTCCTGCTCCCAGGTGATGGGCGGCGAGACGATGCCGCTGCCGGTCTGGAACTTCCACAGCTCTTTGCCCGTCTTGGCGTCGAAGGCCTTGAAGAAACCGTCGCCCGTGCCGGTGAATACCAGGTTGCCCTTGGTCGCCAACACGCCGGCCCATAACGGCAGGTGTTCCTTGTGTTCCCAGACCAGCTTGCCGGTGGTCGGGTCCATGGCGCGCAACGTGCCGACGTGGTCGTCGTACATGCGCTTGATACGGAAGCCCATGCCCAGATAAGCCGAGCCCTTCTTGTAGTTCACTTCCTCGGTCCAGTATTCCTCTTTCCACTGGTTGCCGGGGATGTAGAACAGCCCGGTGTCCTGGCTGTAGGCCATGGGGTTCCAGTTCTTGCCACCCAGGAACGGTGGCGAGACTTCCACCGGCTTGCCCTTGGTTTCACCCGGCAGCGGCTTGGCCGGGCGTTGGCCGGGGTTTTCCACCGGGCGGCCGGTCTTCAGGTCGATATGGCTGGCCCAGGTGATGTTGTCGACGAAGGGGAATGCGTTCTGCAGCTTGCCGTTGTTGCGGTCGACCACATAGAAGAAGCCGTTGCGGTCGGCGTGGGCGGTGGCCTTGACCACGTTGCCGTTCTTGTCTTTGTAGTCGAACAGCACCAGCTCGTTGTTGCCGGAGAAGTCCCAGGCATCGTTGGGGGTGTGCTGGTAGAACCACTTGACCTCGCCGGTACTCGGGTCGACGCCGACCTGGCCGGAGGTGTACAGGCTGTCGAAGTCATGCGGGTTGCCGTCCTTCGACGTGCGCGCCCAGGTATTCCAAGGGCCGGGGTTGCCAGCGCCGACAATGATGGTGTTGGTTTCGGGGTCGAAGCTCGCGCTTTGCCAAGGGGCACCGCCGCCGTGGCTCCAGGCTTCGACTTTGCCGGTTTCGGTGGTAGGGTCGTCTGGCCAGGACGGCGCCTTGACGTCACCGGTCGGGGTGCTGTCCTTGCCGTTCAGGCGGCCCATGTGGCCCTCCACGAAGGGCCGCATCCACACTTCTTCACCGGTGTCCGGGTCGCGTGCGAACAGCTGGCCGACCACGCCGAATTCATCGCCGGAGCTGCCGTGGATCAGCAGCACCTTGCCGCTGGTCTTGTCCTTGATCAGCACTGGCGCACCGGTCATGGTGTAGCCGGCGCTGTGGTCGCCGAACTTCTTGTTCCACACCACTTTGCCGGTGCGCTTGTCGAGGGCGATGACACGCGCATCGAGGGTGCCAAAGTAGATCTTGTCGCCGTAGATCGCCGCCCCGCGGTTGACCACGTCGCAGCAGGGACGAATGTTGTCGGGCAGGCGGTGGTTGTAGGTCCACAGGCGTTTGCCGGTCTTGGCATCGAGGGCGAATACCCGTGAGTACGAACCGGTGACGTAGACCACGCCATCGCTGACGATGGCCTGGGATTCCTGGCCGCGCTGCTTCTCGTCGCCGAAGGAGTAGGACCAGGCCGGGGTCAGCTTGAACACGTTCTTGTCATTGACCTGGGCCAGCGGGCTCCAGCGCTGGGCATTGGTGCCCATGCCGTACTGCAGCACGTCCTGGGTGGTCAGGTGGTCATTGGCGATGTCTTCCCAGGTGACGTTCTTGCCGGCAGGTGCAGCGGGTGTGCTGGCCGCTGTTGCCACATTGCCCAGGGCCAGGCTACCGGCTATCAGCAGGACGCGCACGCTCAGGGCCAGAGGGGAAAGGGCGGGTAGCGATCTTATTGTCATGGTTGCAGTTCCCAGTGGAGGTTTTGGCCTGCACAGGGTGGGGCGCCGCGGCCATCGCGGGATACGGAAAAAGTCCCGCCCTTGCCGGGAATAGTTCCCGCACGGCACCTCAATTGGCCCTTCGCCACAAGCCCTACTACCAAGGGATTAAGGCCCGGCCACCAAAGCAGCATTCGGCCGCCCGCGGGCTGTTTCTAAGATGGCGGCACGGCCTCTGTGGTTGAGGCTTTGTGTGCAATGGTGAGGGCATAACAATGACAACAAAATGCAATGTGTTGCTGGCTGCTGGGTTGCTGGCCGCAGCCGTGCTGACCGGTACAGCCTGGGCCCATGGCAACGTGGTGCCCCAGGCAGTGGAGACCAAGGGCCTGACCCCGATCAAGGACACTGGCGCGAGCCTGGACGGTGACGGCTGGGCCGCGGTCAACCCGTACCGCAGCTCGCCCGAGCACGACAAGGCCGTGGAAATCGGCGCCTCGGCCTATAACCAGAACTGCGCTGCCTGTCATGGCTTGGAGGCCAAGTCGGGTGGTATCGCCCCTGACTTGCGCATGCTCGATGCGGGTGATGCCGGCGATGAATGGTTCGTCGAGCGAGTACGCCACGGCGCGGTTCGCGACGGCCGCGTGTACATGCCGAAGATGGCCGATTACCTCAGCCAGGAAGCCCTTTGGGCGGTGCGCACCTACCTGGACAGCGTGCACGTCGAGGAGTGACGGCCATGCGTCTGTGGGCGGTGCTGTTGAGTGGCCTGCTGCTGTGTTGCGCGGCGGCCCAGGCGCAGGTGCGCAACTATGACGCGATCATCGCCGCCGGCGAGCTCAAGGTGGCGGTGTACAAGGATTTCGCCCCCTACAGTTTTCAGGACCACGGCCAGCCGCGTGGTGTCGATGTGGAGCTGGCGCAGGCCCTGGCCACGGCCTTGGGGGTACGCCTACAACTGATCTGGGCGCCACCCGGAGAAAAGCTCGACGATGACCTGCGCGACTACATCTGGCGTGGCAGCCCGCTGCGTCATCAGCAATTGGCCGACCTGATGATGCGGGTGCCTTACGATCGCGCCTACGCGCAACGGCGCAACGAGCTGGGGGAGCTGGAAAACGCCCAGGTGGTGATGTTCGGCCCCTATCAGCAGGAGCGTTGGCAGGTGGCCTACGATCGCCGTCGCCTGGCCTCGGTGGCCAGTGTCGCGGTATTCCAGCAGCATCCTATCGGGGTCGAGGTGGACAGCGTGCCGTCGTTCTACCTGACATCGGTGTTCAACGGCATGCTCAGCGCCAGGACCCACCATTACCCCAGCGTGCAGCAAGCTTTCGCTGCCATGCAGGCCGGCCAGGTGGACGCAGTGATGGCGATGCGCGGCGAGGTTGACTGGCAGCTGCACCAGGCCGCCGACCCGCAACTGGCCTTGGCAGAAAACGCCTACCCGAACCTTGGCAAACAGGCCTGGGAAATCGGCATGGCTGTGCATGAAAGCAACCGGCAGTTGGCTTATGCCGTGGAGGAGGCCATGGAAGCGATGATTCGCGATGGCCGGCTCAAGGCGATGTATGCCGCCTACGGCCTGCGTTACGAGGTCCCGGAGATGTATCAATAGGAGTGGCCATGAACTGGCGAGCAACTTTCCTGCTGGCCTGCTGGATGCCCTGGGCCGCCCAGGCTGCGACACAAGGCACCCCCACAGACCCGGTGCCTTCCGTGATGTGGGACTTCTACCACAAGCAGTTGCTGGGGCAGGCGGCGTTCGTGTTCGATGACCGTGTGAAGCTTCTGGCGCCGCCCTTTGCCGAGGATGCACGGCAGGTCCCGCTGGAGATCGACGCCCGGGCGTTCACGGGCGAGGTGGTGCGGATAATCGCCTGGGCAGAGCTGAACCCTCTGCCGCGCATCGTCGACTTTCAGCCCGGCGAGCGCGTGTTGCCCTGGTTGTCGATCCGCATCCGCATCGAACAGGCCACACCGTTGCGCGCCGCCGTACTGACACGCGATGGCCTGTGGCACGTCGGTTCGACCCTGATCGATGCTGCCGGCGGCGGTTGTACCGCACCCAGCGTGGTGCGCACCCAGCCCGGCTGGGAGGAGCACCTCGGGGAGGTGCTGGGCGGGCGCTACCCGCGTGGCGACAGCAGCCGCCTGCGCCTGCAGGTGGCCCACCCGATGGATAACGGCCTGGTCAGCGGCATTCCTGAATTCTTTCTCAACCATGCCGAGTTGCAAGGTGCAGATGGCCAGCGCTTGGCCAGCCTGGAGCTGTACCCGGCGGTCAGCGAAAACCCCAACCTGGGCTTTGACATCCAGGGCCCTGGGCCAACACGGCTGCTGTTGCAGGACAACAGCGGCAACCAGTTCGAGGCGGCGCTGCCCTGAGCGCGTTGTCTGATTTCACCCTGACCCGAGGCACCGTCATGCGTTGGATCCTGCTGTTGCTGCTGTGCCTGGGGCTGCCGGCCCAGGCTGATCTGGCGTACCGGCTCACCCCCCGGCAGATCGCCGAGGGCACCTGGTTGCTGGAAGGCAGCACTGACAATTTCGCCAAGGCCAATGGCGGCAATGTGGTCAACACCGCGTTCATCGTCACCGACAGCGGTGTGGTGGTGATCGACAGCGGGCCGTCGAAGGGCTATGGCGAGGCATTGCGCAAGGCCATTGCCACCCTCACCGACAAGCCGGTAGTGGAGGTGCTGCTGACCCATCATCATCCTGACCATGTGCTGGGCAACCAAGCCTTTGCCGATGTGCCGATCGGTGCCCTGGCCGGCACCCGCGACCTGCTGCGCCAGCAAGGCGATGCCATGGCCGAGAACATGTATCGCCTGGTCGGCGACTGGATGCGCGGTACCGAGGTGGTGCTGCCGACCCGGCTGCTGCAGCCGGGCGTGCATGAGGTGGGTGGGCACCGCCTGAGGTTGCTGGGGCTGGGC
>NZ_JBYSYE010000014.1:0-7833 GCF_058782925.1 Pseudomonas sp. FW305-E2
CCTCTCAAACCCTCCGCAACCCCCGCCGCACCTCTTTATCGGCATACATCAACTGATCCGCCGCTTTAAGCGCGGCCTGCAGCGAAGTCGCAGCGGGATCAACACTGGTAATACCAAAACTCGCACCCGCGTAATCGAACCGGCAGTCGTCAAACTCGTAGCTACCAATCAGCAGCGGCACCAGCCGCCTGCGCATCGCTGCGGCAGTTTTGGCCATTTCGTCCGGGTGGATCGAAGCGGTCAAGCCGATCACAACGAACTCGTCACCACCCCAGCGCCCAAGTTCATCCGTTGCCCGCAACCCGCCCTGCAAGCGCCGGCTGCCTTCGATCAGGAACTTGTCCCCCACCTCGTGCCCGTAGGTGTCGTTGATCGCCTTGAATTCGTCGAGGTCGATAAATGCCACCAGCACCCCCTGCCCCGTTCGCTTCGCCAACGCGAAATGCCGATGCAAGGCAGCCAGGATCGCACGCCGGTTCTTCAACCCGGTCAGCGCGTCATAGTTGGCTGCATAGCGTTCTTCCTGGCGGCGCAATAGCATCTGCCCGGCCACACGGCTGGAGAGCAAGATCAAGATCAACCCGAGCGCTGCCACAGAGGCTCCGGTCCAGTAGTACTGCTGACGCATCGGCTGCAGGTGATCAAGCTTTGCCAGCGTCAGCAGCTGATATTGCGCGTCGTTCAGGGGCTGGCGATGCACCAGATAAGGGTGCCCGTCAATGAGCCATTGATTGGCCTGACCCGCGTCTGCCACAGCGCGGATATCCATGGGCTCGCCCGGCTCTTCGTCGCCATCCAGAGGCCTGCGAATATCGGGCGGGAGCAGTGTCACCACGTTACGCAGCATGAAAAGTTCGCTGGACGCGGTGGTCACACGGCCCTGACGGTTCACTATCAAGGCAATGTGACGCCCTGTCAGGTAGAGGGCTATGTCCGGGGCATCGAACTTGACCGTGACAGAGCCAAGTGGCTTGCCGTCAGCATCGTCGATGCGGCTGGCGACGAAATAGGAGGGGGTTTTGTTCAAGCGGGCGATGCCGAACATCTCACCACTGCCGGTGCGCAATGCGTCGATGAGGTAGGCCCTGCCCGTATAGATCTGGCCAACGATGCTGAATGACTCCGCCCAGTTGCTGGCCGTCACCGTATCGTCTGAGAGATTGTTCATGTAGATACGGCCATAGTGGAGATCGCTGGCCAATCTATCCATGAAATCACCCACGCTTCGCACCAGCGGGTCACGGGTGAACTTCGAAGCGCGCTCCTCACGCGTGAGTGCGGCGAAGCCGGGCGGATCGTGGCGATATCGGGCAGCGAGTTGGATCACTTCGCTTTGACGGGCCACCATGTTGGCCACGCTGGCCATTTCGGTGAACAGGCGGTCTACGATTCGCCCCGTAATCTGGGCTTCGTATTCGGCGCCTGCCGCCAGGTTGTCGAGTTCTTCTGCCGTAAGGCGCTGTGTTATCCAGCCGCCAAGGCTTGCCACAAGTGCCAACCAGACGACCACAACGCCCATCGTCACCCGGCGCACGATGGAAGGGATGTCCCTGCGTTGCCGCCGTTGCGGCGGATCGTAACTCACGCCGCGCTTGCCGGTTGAATGGTGCTCCAAAGCAACTCCTTTTGCGATAAAGCAAAGTGCATCATCGACCCTGCGATACCCCACCACCGCGGGGCTCGCAAGATTGTAAAACACTCACCTCAGTGTATTGACAGAACGTCTACACCAATACAGCCACCATGGCTATGGCTGGTCCGGCAACCCTGCACAAATTGAGAGGTTTTTCATGCCTGGTCGCTTCATATGGAGCATTCGGTCAAGCAAAGGCTTTGATTTCAAACCACCCCATGCATGAAGAACTCAACCGGTACGCTGAAAAACTCAGCAAAGCCCTTTATCTGGGCAACCGTCATCTTCCGCTTGTTGTTCAGAATCTCGGATACCGCGCTCTGGGTCGCTATCGCCGACAGGTCCTTCTGCTTCACGCCCCTGTCCGACAGCAGAAAGGCCAACGCTTCGGCCTGGCTCGCGAACGGCACCAATACAGACTCACTCTCATACTCGTAGACGCGGTCCGCAACCATCTCGGCAAAGCGTGCCGCAGCGTGGCCTTCGCTGTCCGCATGGGAGTAGAGCTCGTCGATCAATGCCATGCGTGCCTCAAGCTCGGCATCGTCCTTGATGGGGTCATGGCAGGCGGCTAGAAGCTGGGCCATGGTTGCCATCTGAGTGTTCAGGCCATCGAGCATGGGTGAAATATTAGCGATGAAGGCATCTAGTCCATTGGCTTCGATTTTATCCCGCTTCATGTTGTCACCTGTCGAATTGAAATATCGCGCGGCCCAGGTTGCTACCTGATATCGCTTCTGCACCATTTGTCGTACTCGGCGTGCGACAGAATGGCCTTGATGTAGAGAGTGCCCGTTCGCGCATTGAGCCACGCGATCAGGCGGCATTCGTTTTTCTTGATATCGAACACGTAGATATCAAGCGGCCCTTTGCGGCTGGCGGGCCTAAGTTTTGAGTGGGGGATGCGATCAACATTCCAGCCAGACACAGTGACCCACGTCTGCCTCAACTGTTCAAAAGATTCAAACCGCAGCGTCGCCCTGTCGAAGGTCGTCAGCCACAGGCTTAGGGGCGCTTTCCACTGGCCGTGGGCTTCAATCGCCTTGGTTACCGCCGCTTTCGTTATGACCCGCATTGTGTTGTCCCGGCGCACCAACATAGGGTGGAAAATATCTCTGATCCAGATATCTGTCAACCAGATATCTGGATGCGCGATGTACGGTGACCTGGCGATCGCCAATGGATTGATGCCCGTCAAACGACGGGCTGGGCGAGGGGTTTACGTTCAGATCAGGTAGCCCTGAGGGAGGTTGAGCATGGCCAAGAGATTCCCCACAAACCCTCGCCACCCCGAGCGTATCTGCTGGGGTTGCGACCTGTACTGCCCTGCCAAGGCGCTAGCCTGTGGCAATGGCGCAGACCGGACCATGCATCCGGTGGAGCTGTTTGGCAAGGATTGGGATAGCTTCGAGGGCCAGTTGGAGAAGCCGGTTGATCCAGGGCAAGCGGTAGAGCCCAGGTAAGAAAGGGCCGCTTGGCGGCCCAGCGCAGGCCTTGAACCCAGCGCTGCTTCTGTGGGAGCGGGCGATGCGCGTGCAGGCACCGGCTTCGCCGGTGTTCGCGGGTGAACCCGCTCCTACAGGTACAGCGCCAGGCCTTGTGGAAGGGCTTGATCAGAACGCGGTGCTTACCGTCAACGACAGGTTACGCGGGTCGCCGTAGATGGCCCCGGCATAGAACCCGTACTGGCTGTAGTAGTGCTTGTCGAACAGGTTGTTGGCGTTGAGGCTGACGCTGGTGTTGTCGGTCAGCTGGTACTTGGCCATGGCATTCCAAATGGCATAACCGGACCAGTTCACGTCAGTGGCACCATTGCTCACACCGTTCGTGGGCTGGCCAGCCGGGCTGGAGATGGCGCGGATGTTGGTCTGCGCAGTCACGCCGGCGCCCAGGGTCAGACGGTCGAGCGGGCCGCTCAGGCGGTAGGTGGTGGAGGCCTTGAACAAGTGCGACGGGTCGCTGCGGCCGTCGCTGTCGACGCGGCGAAAGTGCAGGTAGGTGTAACCGGCGTAGACGTTCCAGTTGGGGGTCAGGGCGCCTGCGACTTCCAGGTCGATACCGTCGGTTTCCTGCCCGGAGCCAGCCTTGTAGGCGCTGCCGCCGGTCGGGGTGGTCAGGTCGCCGTCCAACACGGCCTTGTTTTCCTGCTTGGTGCGGAAGTACGCCGCCGAGGCGTTCAGGCGGCCATCGAACCACTCACCCTTGATACCTGTCTCGTAACTTTGCCCACGAATCGGCTCGACCTTGCTGCCACTGCTGGTTTCAGAGGTTTGCGGGGTGAAGATGTCGGTGTAGCTGGCGTATACCGAGTAGTTGTCATTGAGGTCATACACCGCGCCCAGGTAAGGGGTGACGATGCCGTTTTCTTCCTGGCTGCTGCGCTCGCCGGCCACACTGCGGGTGACTGAGGAATAGTTGCTGGTGCGCACGCCAACGATCACCGACAACGGGTCGGTGATGCTCAGGCGGGTGGCGGCGTACATGCCCTGCAGACGGGTGGTGGTCTTGCTGTGAAGACCGGTGCGCGAGGCGATGAGGTCGTAGTCGTCATCCACGCCATTGTGCCAGTCGGTCACCGGGAAGCCGTTGTTGGCGCGGAACTGGCAACCCAGTGCAGGCGCGCTGGTCATGCCGTCGCCGACCATGGTGCAGGTGTACTGAGGCGACCAGCCGACGGTGCGGCTGTCGTTGTAGCCGACCATGGCCTGGTGGGTGCGGCCGAACAGCTGGAACGGGCCAGACAGGTCGATTTGCGCGGACTGCTGGGTGGTGTCGCTGGAGCTGTGCAAACCATTCAGTACGGCGCCGCTGCCGTCCTGGTCCCAATAGCCGCCGTAGCTGCCGCGTCCAGCTGAGTTCACCTTGGCAAGGCCGCGATGGTTCAGGGCTTCGGTGGTGGCTTGGGCGGCTTTCAGGTCCAGGGTCCAGTCGTTGTCGAAGCGGTGCTCGAGCGAACCGAACGCAGTGCGGGTGGTGTACTCGCCAAAGCTCCAGCTGGGCACCACGTTGGTGCTGCGCGGCAAGTCGGTCTTGCTGCCGTCGCGGTACCAGATCGGGATGTTCGCGCCCCAGCCGCCACCCACGACCTTGTTGTATTCATACTGGTAACCGGCGCCCAAGGTAGTGGCGTCGTCCAGGTCGAACTCGAAATTGGCCAACGCGGCGCGGGAACGTTCGGACTGGTTGTCGCGGAAGGAGTTGGCATCCTGCTGGGTCATCACGAAGCGCGAACGCAGGCGGCCATCTTCGGACAGCGGCAGGTTCAAGTCCGCCCCCAGACGACGCTTGTCCCAGCTGCCGTAAGTGGCATAGGCACTGCCGCCGAAGGTTTTGGTCGGTGCCTTGCGGATCAGGTTGACGGTGGCCGAGGGGTCGCCGGTGCCGCCCAGCAGGCCGTTGGCGCCGCGCACGATGTCGATGCGTTCGTACAGGTCCATGTTCAGCGCATTGCCGCTGCCACTGAAATCGGAGCCGCCCTGGGTCTGCAGGCCATCAACCTTCCAGTTGCTGATCGAGTATCCACGCGCGCGGTAGTCGGTGCGCCCACCCACCTCGGACTTGTTGGCCGTTACGCCTGGGGCGGTTTCCAATGCCTGCTCGATGGTATGGATGTCGCGGTCATCCATCTGCTGGCGGGTGATGGTGGTAACCGATTGCGGTGTCTGCCGTGGCGTCAGTGCCAGGCCAGTGGAGCTGCGGGTGCTCTCGACCGTGTAGCCCAACTGGCCGGCATCGTCGGCAGGCAGTAATGCACTGTCTTCGATCTGTGTAGCGTCGAGTTCAAGGGGTTTGCCGTCGGCAGCCACTGCACCACCGCTGATGGCGACGGCGACGCAGAAGGCCAGCGGCTTGAGGCAATTGCCGCTTTGACTGAAGGGGGTGAACACTGTCGTGATGCTTTGGGGATTCATTTGGGAAGGCTTCGTATTTGCAGATGATTTTTTGTTAGGATTCTAGGGATCAGCCCTCCGGGCTCCAGACCCGACATGTACGGGGATGTAATTGAACGTAACGAGCGCCGCCGGCCCTCACCTAACAGGTGATTTTCTGCATGAGCACGACCCTGCTGGTTGTCGATGATGACGACGAGATCCGCGAACTTCTTTGTGATTACCTGACCGATGCCGGCTACAACGTGCTGGCGGCAGCAGACGGTCAACAGATGCGTGACCAGCTGGCCCGGCACAAAGTGGAGCTGGTGGTGCTCGACCTGATGCTGCCGGGTGAGGACGGCCTTAGCCTGTGCAGGCAGTTGCAGGCCACACCTGGGTTGGCAGTGATCATGCTGTCAGCCAAGGGCAGCACGCTGGACCGCATCATCGGTCTGGAAGTAGGCGCCGACGACTATCTGGCCAAGCCCTTCGAACCACGCGAACTGATCGCCCGGATCAAAGCCGTACTGCGTCGTCCGCAACGCCTGGGCACCTCTGCCGAAGAACCTATGGTGGACGCCCAGCTGTTCGCAGGCTTTCGCCTGGAACACGTCAAGCGCCTGCTCACCCGCCCGGATGGCGAGACCCTGACCCTGCCGCGCTCCGACTACCGCGTGCTGCGCGAACTGCTGGAAGCCAACAACCGAGTGGTCTCCCGTGACCAACTGACCCGCAGCGCGTTCGGCCGCGACCACCTGCCCGACGACCGTTCGGTGGACATGTGTGTCAGCCGCCTGCGCCAGCAGCTGCGCCGAGCGCCGGCGGGGACCGCGCAAATCCTGACCATCCGCAACGAAGGCTACCTGCTGAGTCTCGCCCCACTCGCGCCCGGTGCCTGACATGCGCTGGTTTCACCGGCTATGGCCCCGCACCTTGTTTGGTCAACTGCTGCTGATCATGGTCAGTGGCACGCTGGTGATCCAGTTGATGTCGAGCAGCATCTGGTTCGACGTGCGTTTCGCTCAGGCGCTAGAGGTGCCCGTAAGACTGGTTGCTGCACGCAGCGCCCCCCTGATTGCCCAGGCCGACTGCCACCGCGGTACGCTGCAGGCGCCAGCCCACTACCAGCTTCACTGCGTCGAAAGCCCGCCTGCGCAAGAGCATGACGAGCGCCGCGGGCACAGGCGGGTCGAGCTGTTGTTGCAGCAGGCCCTGAAGTACGAGCTGGGGCATGCCCAGGACGTGCGCCTGATGAACGTGCAACTCACCGACGAGCTGGGCCAGCCGATCGTCTGGCGCAGCCTGTTCGGCCTGCGCACGGCCCAGGCGCATATCCAGTTCGCGGTGCCATTACCCGATGGCCACTGGCTGACCGTTGCGGGCCAGGAACTGCAGGGCTGGAGCGGCGAGTCGGCCTGGGTGCTGATCAGCGATTACCTGCTGCGGGTGTATGCGCTGCGCATCGTCGCGGTGTTGCTGGTATGCCTGGTTGCCGTGCGCCTGTGCCTGCGCCCGTTGCGGCGCCTGGCCGATGCCGCACGCGGCCTGGGTAGCAACCTCGAGCAGCCTCCCCTGGCACTGGATGGCCCGGAGGAAGTGCGCCAGGCGGCGCAGGCGTTCAACGCGATGCAGCAGCGGCTGATTGCCATGGTCAACGACAAGGCCTACTTCCTGGCCGCCGTGTCTCATGACCTGCGCACCCCACTCACCCGCATGCGCCTGCGTCTGGAGCGCTTACCCGATGACGAACACCGCCAGCGCCTGCGGCAGAACATCACGCAGATGGACAATATGATCGGTCAGGTTCTGGATTACCTGCGTGCCGGAGAGCAGCAGAATTTGCAGCAGGTGGACCTGGACCGATTGGTTGCGCGCCAGTGTGCGGACCTGGCCACTGCCGCAGAACCACTTCCGGTGCACGGCAAGGCGGGCAACTTGCGGGTAGATGCCTTGCTGTTGCAGCGCTGCCTGCAAAACTTGTTGGTCAACGCGTTGCGCTACGCCAAGAACATTTCGGTCACGTTGGAACGTGCCACCACAGGTGTATTGATCCATATCGACGACTGCGGGCCAGGGATTGCCCCGGGCCTGCTGGCGACTATTACCGACCCCTTCGTGCGCGGTGACGGGTCGCGTAACCAGGCGTCCGGCGGATATGGGTTGGGGTTGAGCATTGCCCAGCGGATCGCCACCAGCCATGGGGGTGAGCTGATGCTGTCGAACCGTGAGAGCGGTGGGTTGCGGGTCAGCATACTGCTGCCAGGCTAACGCGATCTTCTGTGGGAGCGGCCTTGTGTCGCGATGGGCTGCGCAGCAGCCCCAGATATT
>NZ_JBYSYE010000014.1:7841-19921 GCF_058782925.1 Pseudomonas sp. FW305-E2
CCCCGACGATTAGTGCCGTGACACCAATATCTGGGGCTGCTGCGCAGCCCATCGCGACACAAGGCCCCACAACATAGGGCTGCGCAGGCCTGGGAATTCGCAATCAGGTAACAGTCTTTTACCGATTACCCAGGTTTTCCGTCCCCTGCGTTTGCCTATCCTATGCCCGGTCATCCTGCCTGCGATGGACCCATGAAACACTCTCTTCCCAGCCGCTACGCCTGCCTCGTACTCTGCCTTGTCTTCACTTTCGCCAGCCTGCCCCTGCTGGCCCAACATGCCTGGCTGTGGCCGGTAACGCTGATCACCGCGCTGCTCAGCCTGGTCGGCCTGAATGACCTGCGCCAAAGCCACCATGCGGTGCGACGCAACTACCCGATCCTGGGCAATATCCGTTACCTGATCGAAACCATCCGCCCGGAAATCCGCCAGTACCTGATCGAAGGTGACGACGACAAGCTGCCGTTCTCCCGCTCGCAACGCTCGCTGGTCTACGCCCGTGCCAAGAACGAAAGCGCCGAGAAAGCGTTCGGCACGCTCAACGACGCCTACAAACCTGGTTTCGAATTCATCAGCCATTCCATGCTACCGGTGGCCACGCCAGACCCTGCGTCGTTCCGCATTGCCATCGGCGGGCCGCAATGCCGAGTGCCCTACTCGGCCTCGATCTTCAACATCTCGGCGATGAGTTTCGGCGCCCTCAGCGCCAACGCCATCGCTGCGCTCAACCGCGGCGCGCGCATGGGCCGGTTTGCCCATGACACCGGCGAAGGCAGTATCAGCCCGTACCACCGTGAACACGGCGGCGACCTGATCTGGGAAATTGGCAGCGGCTACTTCGGCTGCCGCACCGAGGACGGTCGTTTCGACCCACAGCGCTTCGCCGAACAGGCCCGCTCGGCACAGGTGAAGATGATCGAGATCAAGCTCAGCCAGGGCGCCAAGCCTGGCCACGGCGGCATTTTACCGGGGCACAAGGTCAGCCCCGAAATTGCCGAGACCCGTGGCGTACGTGTAGGCGAGGACTGCATCTCGCCGGCGGCGCACAGCGCCTTCCGCACACCGGTCGAACTGCTGCAGTTCGTAGCCGGCCTGCGCGAGCTTTCGGGCGGCAAGCCCGTTGGCTTCAAGTTCTGCCTGGGCCACCCTTGGGAATTCATGGGCATTGCCAAGGCCATGCTCGCCACCGGCATCACCCCTGACTTCATCGTTGTCGATGGCAAGGAAGGCGGCACCGGCGCGGCACCTCGCGAGTTCAGCGACAACATGGGCGTGCCAATGCGCGAAGGCCTGATGTTCGTGCACAACACGTTGGTCGGCCTGAACCTGCGCTCCAGCATCCGCATTGGTGCGGCGGGCAAGATCGTCAGCGCCTTCGACATTGCCAGCGTATTGGCCATCGGCGCTGACTGGGTCAACTCGGCACGCGGCTTCATGTTTGCCATTGGCTGTATTCAGTCGCAGAGCTGCCACACCAACAAGTGCCCGACCGGTGTGGCGACCCAAGACCCTCTGCGCCAGCGCGCCCTGGTGGTGCCAGACAAGGCCGAGCGGGTGGCCAGCTTCCACCGCAACACACTGCACGCGCTGGCCGAGATGTTGGCTGCCGCAGGCCTGGAGCACCCTTCGGAGCTCAAGCCCAAGCACCTGGCACGGCGCATCAGCCCCAGTGAAATCGGGTTGTTTTCGGACTTGCACACATTCCTCAAGCCGGGCGAATTACTCAGTGGCTCGATCGAAAGCGAGTTTTATGCGCGGATGTGGCGGATGGCGCGTAGCGACAGTTTTGCGCCGGAGACGGGGGACACTGCAACACGAACTGTGGCATCAAGACTACGCCACGAAGAGACTGAACCTGCATGACAAACATGACTGGGGCTGCACTGCAGCCCTTCGCGGGCGTGCCCGCTCCCACAATTGCAGCGCCAGCGAAGGCAACGCTGTACCTGTGGGAGCGGGCAAGCCCGCGAAGGGCCGCAGCGCGGCCCCAGCACTCATGCAAGCAACTGCAGATCAGAAGATGCTGATCGGGTACTCGACGAATACGCGGACTTCGTTGCCGTCGTCGTTGTAACCGTTCTGCTGCACGGCGTTGTTGGTACGCAAGAACGAGCTACGCAGCTTGATCGACAGGTCCTTGGCCGGGCCGTCCTGCACCACGTAACGGATCTGGTTGAAGATCTCGCGCTCTTTACCTTCGCCGAAGCCTTGCGGGTTGGCGACGTTACGGGTATTGATGTTGTCACCCACCACGTAGGCCAGCTTGTAGGTCAGGCCCGGAATGCCATAGGCACCGAAGTCCAGGCCGTAGCCAAGCTGCCAGGAGCGCTCGTCTTCGGCGTTGAAGTCGGACCAGTACGAGTTGGCCAGGTAGATGGTGGAACCACCGTCACCCACGCCGCCGGCGTTCTGGTAGAAGCCGTAGTTGTAGCCAGTGCTGCCGGTGCTGCGCTGGTGAGCGAGGGTGAACGAGTGCGCACCGTACGCGTAGGTGGCTGCAAGGCTCCAGATGGTGTTGGAGTCGCCGTTCAGGCCTGCGGCTTTTACGTACTTGTTGTTGATGTCCGACTTGTAGCCGTTGAAGTCCAGGGTCAGGGACTGGTCGCTGGCGATCGGGAAGACGTAGTTCAAGCCCAGGTAGTGCTTCTTCATCACATCTTCGTTGTCGGCGGTGTACAGCGAAGCGGTGAAGTTGTCGGTGAACTTGTAGCTGCCACCTAAGACGTTGATCGACTTCAGGCCACCACCATCACGGCGCTCGGCGCTCTTGCGCGCTTCCTGGGTGAAGCGGCCGGCGTTCAGTTCCAGGCCCTGGATCTCTTTGGAGGTGATCAGGGTGCCGGTGAAGCTTTCTGGCAGCAGACGTGCATCGTCGTACTGCAGCACTGGCAGTGCTGGCATCTGGTCACCGTACTTCAGCACGGTGTTGGAAATGCGGAATTTCACAGCAGCACCACCACGCGCCAGGTTGTGCGGCGAGCTGGCGTTGCCTTCGGCATTGGTGGTTTCGTGCGGTTTGAAGAAGTCGACGCCACCACCACCGTTGTGGCCTTTGCCGCCATCCAGGCGCACGGCGTACAGGCCGAATGCGTCAACACCGACGCCAACGGTGCCTTGGGTGAAACCGGAGGAGAAGTTGGCGATGAACGCCTGGCCCCATTCGATCTGGTCGTCGGTGCCATGCTTCTTGTCACGGTTGATGTAGGCGTTGCGCAGAAGGACGTTGGCGTGACTGTCTTCGATGAAGCCCTTGCTGTCAGCCTGGTCATTGGCCTGAGCCTGGGTCGCGGCGATCATCGCCAGGGCGACCAGGCTGATCCTGGTTTTCAACATGTTGTTTTCCTTATTTCTTAATCAAAAACGCTCTGCAATATGACGCCAGGAACCAACGCCCCTTCGTAGGTTCGACGCTATGCGGATCCAGCCGGGCGGGCCGACCGGTAAGTTCACGGCGGCCCTTGGCAGCAGCTTGGCCAATACCATGGCCAGCTGGCGTTGGCCGAATCCTAGCCGTGTGCGATTACAAATGTCAAAAAGTCGTGAAATGCAGGTTGATATAACCAAAATTACCGGCCTGTCTGGTGCATTTCCATGCAGGTTTGCGCTATCAGCGGGCAATTTATCTTGTGTAGGAAATTGCCTTTTGATCGAGCGGACAATTTCCTGAAAGCAGGCAAAGCGTGGCCGTAGAGGTAGTTACAAACTGACACATATGTAAAGACAACCCTTTACAAATAGCCGAGCAAGAGCAAATAACAAGCATTACCATCCGCACTTTATTTTCAACTGCCCGTTCCGGATGTGCCCATGCTTGTACCCTGCCGTCTTTCACCCCTGACGCTTGGCCTGTCGCTGCTGTTCAGCGCCAGCCTGGCCAGCGCCGCCACCACCACACTGCCGGAGTCGTCGGTTACCGCCGACAGCGAGCGCGAGAAGGACAACCCGCGGGTCAAGGAGGTGAGCACCGCAACCCGCACCTCGACGCCCGTGCGTTATGTGCCGCAGGCCATCGATACGGTGAAAACCGCCAATGTGCTGGATTACGGCAGCAACACGCTGGGCAAGGCGCTGGAGGGTATCCCCAACGTCAGCAGCGGCGCCGACACCCGTTTTGACAGCGTACGCATCCGCGGCTTCGAGGCCAGCAACGACTTTTATCTGGACGGTATCCGCGACGACAGCCAGTACATCCGCGACCTGCACAACATCGAGCGGGTCGAAGTGCTGAAGGGGCCTGCAGCGGTACTGTATGGCCGTGGCAGCCAGGGCGGCATCGTCAACAGGGTCAGCAAGGCACCAGAGCCGGGTCGCCGCTCGACCATCGAAGCGCAGGCCGGCAGCGAAGACCTGCGCAGCCTGTATGCCGACCTCAGCGCCGACCCCAGCGACACGGTCAGCCTGCGCCTGAACATGGGCAACCAGGACAACAACAGCTTTCGCGAGGGTATCGACGGCAGCCGCCAACTGTTCGCCCCGTCGATCAGCTGGCAGATCACCCCCGACCTGAACTGGCTGGTGCAGTATGAATACAGCCGCTACAACCGCACACCAGACCGCGGCATCCCGAGTGTCAACGGCCGCCCGGCAGACGTCAGCCGCAGCGCCACCTACGGCGACCATCGCGACTACATTGACGACCGCGCCCAATCGCTGCGCTCGCGCCTGAACTACCAGTTGAACGAAACCTGGCAGCTGCGCCACACCCTGGGCCTGTTCAAACTCGACAGCGAGTTCGACAACACCTATGTCACGGGCTACAACGCCGGCACCAATACCTTGACTCGCCAACGCTGGCAGCAGGACCTGAACACCCGCAACCTGTTCAACAACCTGGAGGCCGAGAGCGACTTCGACACTTTGGGCCTTGAACACAAGCTGCTGCTAGGCCTGGAGTTCGGCAACCAGCGGCGCGATCCGCTGCTATACAGCGCCGGCAGCCAGAACCTGCCAGGCCTGGGCAAACCCAGCCAGCCGCACAATGGTACGTTGGCGGTATCGAGCAACAACCACACCGTGGTCGACAGCCGCGGGGTTTATCTGCAAGACCAGATTCGCCTGAACGATCAGTGGCAGGTTCTCGCCGGCGTGCGCTTTGACCAGTTCGAAGTGGAAACCACCAACAAGGATGGCTTGCGCGAACCGCAGGACAGCAACAGCACCAGCCCACGCCTGGGCATGGTCTACACGCCATGGCGCGACCATTCGTTCTACGCCTCGTGGAGCAAGACTTTCTCGCCGGTGGGCGGAGGCTTGATCGGCATCACCCCGGGGGCGCCGGGCAATACCAACGACACCCGTCCGGAGCAGACCCGGCAGAAGGAAATCGGGGTGAAAAGTGACTGGCTCGACCAGCGCCTGACCACCACCCTGGCCATCTACGAGCTGGAACTTTACAACCGCCGCACCCGCGACCCGAACGACCCGAACATCATCTTGCTCAGCGGCATGCAGCGTTCGCGCGGCATCGAACTGACAGCCACCGGCAACATCGTCGGCAACTGGTATGTACGCGGCGGCATTGGCCTGCAGGATGCGACCATCGTCAAGGACAATAACGGCCAGGAAGGCAACCGCATCAATGACGTGGCCAAGCGCAATGGCAGCCTGTTCGTGACCTGGAAACCTGAGCTGGGCTGGTACGCCGAAACCGGGCTCACACTGGTGGGCGAGCGTTATGCGGACAACCAGAACACCACGGTATTACCGGGGTATGGCCGTTGGGATGCACTGGCGGGGTATCGGACCCATGACTGGGATGTGCGGGCGGCATTGAGCAACATTGCTGACAAGACCTACTACAGCTCGGCAACCAGTGCGGCGCAGATCCAGGTGGGCGATCCGCGTAGCCTTGTGGTGACGGGTAGCTACAGTTTCTGATCTTAGTTGCCTGTACCTGCCTCTTCGCGAGCATGCCCGCGAAGGGGCAGGTACAGGTGCAATCAATCAGTGCCACACTGCCATCAGCGCCTGCATCTCTGCTTCGCTGATCAACCCTTGGGGGTATCGCCCGGCAAGCAGACGTCGTGGGTCGGTCGTCCTGACCCTGATGCTTCCATGGTGTTTCAACCGCTTCGCCAAAAGCCTGAGCGATTGGCGATCAACTGCCGATGGGCGCAAAGCCGACTCACTTGCTGCGTTCATGTCCACACGTACTCCCTGGCCCGTGAGCGGCTAATTTACGTAGGTATTGTTACAGATCAGAGGCGCGGCCTGGCCGTGCCATCTCGCTATCTGCTTGAAAAACAATACAAAACGTATGCCAGCTCGGGCCTCCGGGCGTCGCCCGCGCAAAAAAGAGGCCCGTCACATGACGGGCTTCTTTATTCATCACGCGCTCAGCGCTTGACCGGCGCCGGCTGCTGTTGGGTCAGGCAGTGGATGTTGCCGCCCCCCAAGAGCAGTTCGCGGCCCGGGATCATCACCACCTCATGGTCGGGGAAGATCCTTGCCAGGATCGCTCTGGCTTCGGCATCTGCCGGGTCGTCGAAGCTTGGGGCAATGATGCCACCGTTAACAATCAGGAAGTTCACGTACGAACCCGCCAGGCGCACCGACGGGTCACGCTCCTGGCTGCCGGCGACCTGGTCGACACCGGCGCACTCTTCGGCGGTGGCGTACAGCGGGCCCGGGATCGGCATCTTGTGCACGATGAACTCGCGGCCCTTGGCGTCGCGGGTGTTCTTCAGCACATCCATGGCCGCGTGGCAGCGCGCATAGTTGGGGTCGTTGGAATCATCGGTCCAGGCCAGTAACACTTCGCCCGGGCGCACGTAACAGCAGAAGTTGTCGACGTGGCCGTCGGTTTCGTCGTTGTACAAGCCATCAGGCAGCCATACCACGGTGTCGACCGCCAAGTGATCGCGCAGCACCGCTTCGATCTGCTCGCGGCTCAGGTGCGGGTTGCGGTTGCGGTTGAGCAGGCATTCCTCAGTGGTGATCACGGTGCCTTCACCGTCTACGTGGATCGAACCACCTTCAAGCACAAAACCTTCGGTCTGGTAGCGCTGGCAGCGCTCCATTTCCAGCACCTTGGCGGCCAGTTCCTCGTCGCGGTTCCAGGGTGCGTACAGGCCGCCGTCGAAGCCGCCCCAGGCATTGAAGCCCCAATCGACACCGCGCACTTCGCCATGGCCGTTGATGACAAAGGTCGGGCCGGTATCACGCACCCAGGCATCGTCGTTGCTGATTTCAACCACACGAATGTTCGGCTGGTCGAGTTGGCGCCGGGCGTTTTCGTACTGGCCGGCGGAGGCCGCGACGGTCACAGGTTCGAAACGGGCAATGGCTTTGGCCAGGGTTACGTGGGCAGCCTGCGCCGGCTTGCCGCCCAGGCGCCAGTTGTCCGGGCGCTCCGGCCAGACCATCCACACCTGAGTCTGCGGGGCCCACTCGGCGGGCATGTGGAAACCATCGGCACGGGGCGTGGAGTTGAGGGTTTTCATGGGTGACCTCTGTGATGGCCCTGAGCCGGGTGTGCCTGGGGCGTTTGTCAATTTATAACCGATATATATCGATAATTGAAGCCTGAAAATCGAAGAATGTCGCGCCACTCGGCGAATTTAAATCGATAACAATCGACACATATCAGAGCTGGTCTGTTGAAAGGAACGGCCTGCCGTCCACCATAGCCCCACCTTATGCATCCTGTTACAGCTACGCGCGGAAATTTTCGGCAAGGCCGACTAGTGTCAATACTTGAACGAAGGACCAGCGAGCCGCTATGAACATCATCCCTACAGCAATCCCTGAAGTACTGATCATCGAGCCAAAGGTGTTCGCTGACAGCCGTGGTTTTTTCTTCGAGGCATTCAACGCCCGTGAGTTCTCACAGCAAACCGGCGTGAACATGGAGTTCGTCCAGGACAACCACTCGCGCTCCATCAAGGGCGTGCTCCGTGGGCTGCACTACCAGGTGGCAAACACCCAGGGCAAGCTGGTGCGCGTGGTGCACGGGGAGATCCGCGATATCGCCGTGGACGTGCGCAAAAGCTCGCCAACATTCGGCAAATGGGTCGCGGTGCACCTGTCGGCCGACAACCATCGCCAGCTGTGGGTTCCGCCTGGCTTCGCCCACGGGTTTGCGGTGATGAGTGAATCGGCCGAGTTCCTCTACAAGACCACCGACTACTACAACCCGGGCGCCGACCGCTGCATCCGCTGGGACGACCCGCAACTGGCCATCGACTGGGGGCTGCAGCAGCCTCCGCTGTTGTCGGACAAGGACAAGGTGGGCCTGCCATTGGCAGAGGCGGAACTGCTGCCTTAACTAGCGCATAATTGCGTCAGACTTTTCTGGCGCATTTACCTGATGATTGCAAAGCCCACGCCCCCACGCCGTCCCCGCTGGCGCAGCCTGGCCCTGCTGGCGCTGATCTTGGCCCCATTACTGTGGCCCCTGCATCACTTGGCCGAACGCTATTACCAGGAGGAACTGGCCTCGCAGAACCGCCAGACCCTCGACCTGTATGTGGCCAACCTGCTCGGCACCCTGCACCGCTACGAGACCTTGCCGCAAATTCTCGGCGACTTGCCGGCGCTGCGTGGCGTGCTGGCCGACCCTTTCCGCCTGGAAGCGGTGACCAACGCCAACCGCCTGCTCAAGGACATCGTGCAGCAGACCGGTGCCGAGGTGATGTACCTGATGGATGTCAGCGGCAACACCTTGGCCGCCTCGAACTGGGACAAGCACGACAGCTTCGTCGGCCGAAACTTCGCCTTCCGCCCCTACTTCAACGAAGCCATGGCTGGCCACCTGGGCCGCTTCTTCGGCCAGGGCACCACCTCGGCCAAGCGCGGCTACTTCTTTGCCGCGGCCGTGCGGGACCGCGAGCGGATCGTCGGCGTGCTGGTGGTCAAAGTCGATCTCGACCACACCGAAACCCTGTGGGGCCGTACGCCCGAGCAGCTGTTGCTGACCGATCACAATGGCGTGGTCATCCTGACGTCGCGGCCCGACTGGCGCTTTCGTGCTACCCGCACGCTAACCGACGCCGAGCGCCAGGCCATCATCGCCATCCAGCCCTATCCGACCCAGGCCCCACAGCCGCTGGTTCTCAACCCGCAGGCCTGGATCACCCAGACCCGCGACATCAAGGAAACTGGCTGGCAAGTCAGCATCCTTGCCCCGCGCACGCTGGTTGATCGCTCGGTGCAGACGGTAATGGCCATCGGTGCCGGTACGCTGCTGGTACTGATGTTGCTGGCAGGCTTGGTGATGCAACGGCGGCGCCATTACATCGACCGCATCGACTTCGAAGCACGGGGCCGCCAGGAACTGGAAAAGCGCGTGGCCGAACGCACCGCCGACCTTGAAGGCCTGAATACCCGCCTGAAAAATGCCGTGCTGGAGCGCGAAAACGCTCAGCAGGAGGCAGTGCGCGCACAGGACGAACTGGTGCAGGCCGGCAAGCTGTCGGTGCTCGGCACCATGTCGGCCAGTATCAGCCATGAGTTGAACCAGCCCCTGGCCGCCATCCGCAGCTACGCAGAAAACGCCGAGATCCTGCTCGACCACCAACGTACCGAAGACGCCCGCGGCAACCTCAAGCTGATCGGCGAGCTGACCGGGCGCATGGCCTCGATCATTGCCCACCTGCGTGCCTTCGCCCGTCGTGACCGCCATGCCCCGGAGAGCGTTGCCCTGCAGCCGGCCCTGGACGATGCCCTGGCGCTGCTTGCCAAGCGCCGCCGGGCGATGGCCGTAGAGCTGATCCGCGACCTGCCGGAAGCCACCTTGTGGGTACAGGCAGGCGAAACCCGCCTGCGCCAGGTGCTAGGCAACCTGCTGGCCAATGCCCTCGACGCCCTGACCGAAAAAGCCAACCCGCGCCGCCTGTGGCTAAGTGCCGAGCAGCGTGATGACTGCGTCTACCTGTACATCCGTGACAACGGCCCCGGCTTCAGCCGCCAGGCCCTGGAGCACGCCAAGGAGCCGTTCTTCACCACCAAGACCCGTACCCAGGGCTTGGGCCTGGGGCTGGCCATCTGTGAAAGCCTGATGCGCGCCCTGGGCGGTGAACTGCTGCTGGCCAACCACCCGGAAGGTGGTGCAATGCTGACCCTCCAGCTGCGTGTGGCCGCATCTGGCGCTACTTTGCCCAATTCGGAGGACCCCTCGGCATGACCACCGAGACACTGATCGACAGCCGAGCCCAGGTCATCCTGGTCGACGATGACCCCCACCTGCGCCAAGCCTTGAGCCAGACCCTGGACCTGGCCGGGCTCAAGGTAGTCGCCCTGCCCGAAGCCCAAGGCCTGGCCGACCGTATCGAGGCCGACTGGCCAGGCGTGGTGGTCAGCGACATCCGCATGCCGGGCATCGATGGCCTGCAGTTGCTGGAACAACTGCACGGCCGCGACAGCGAACTGCCGGTGCTGCTGATAACCGGCCATGGCGATGTGCCGCTGGCGGTGCAGGCGATGCGTGCCGGGGCTTATGACTTCCTGGAAAAACCCTTTGCCACAGACGCCCTGCTCGACAGCGTACGCCGCGCCCTGGCCTTGCGCCGACTGGTGCTGGACAACCGTAGCCTGCGCCTGGCACTAAGCGACCGCCAGCAACTGGCAACCCGCCTGGTCGGCCATTCACCGGCCATGCTGCGCCTGCGCGAGCAGATCGGCGCCTTGGCCGGCACCCGCGCCGACGTGTTGATTCTAGGCGAAACCGGCGCCGGCAAAGAGGTGGTGGCTCGCGCATTACATGACCTTTCCAGCCGCAGCGAAGGGCCGTTCGTGGCGATCAACGCCGGCGCGCTGGCCGAGTCGGTGGTCGAAAGCGAACTGTTCGGCCACGAGCCCGGTGCGTTCACCGGCGCGCAGAAGCGCCGTATTGGCAAGTTCGAGTTTGCCAACGGCGGCACACTGTTCCTCGACGAAATCGAGAGCATGAGCCTGGATGTACAGGTGAAGTTGCTGCGCATGCTGCAGGAGCGGGTGGTCGAACGCCTGGGCGGCAACCAGTTGATCCCGCTGGACATCCGCATCATAGCCGCCACCAAGGAAGACCTGCGTCAGGCTGCCGACCAAGGGCGTTTCCGCGCGGACTTGTATTACCGCCTGAACGTGGCGCCGCTGCGTATTCCGCCACTGCGTGAACGCGGCGACGATATATTGGTGTTGTTCCAGCATTTCGCCGATGCTGCCAGCCAACGTCATGGCCTGTCGCCGCATGCGCTGCAACCCGCGCAACGCGCCCTGCTGCTGCGTCATGACTGGCCAGGTAACGTCCGCGAGCTACAGAACGCCGCCGAGCGTTTCGCCCTTGGCCTGGAACTGGCACTGGATGGCCAGGCGCCCTCGGCAGCAGCACCGGCAGCGCCCACGCTCAGCGGCAACCTCAGCGAGCAGGTCGAGCAATTCGAACGTTCGCTGATCGCCGCCGAACTGGCCCAGCCACACGGCTCCATGCGAAGCCTGGCCGAAGCACTGGGTATCCCCCGCAAAACCTTGCACGACAAGCTGCGCAAGCATGGCTTGAACTTCGACGGCGGCAGCGGCGGGCATGACGATCAAGAGGACAACCGTTAATGAGCACCAATAGCCAGTACCTGCAGTCCGTACTGCACAGCGACATCCCCCTGACCCGCGAGATGGGCCTGGAAGTGATCGATTGGCAGCAGCACACCCTGCGCCTGCAGCTGCCGCTGGCGGCCAACGTCAATCACAAAAGCACCATGTTCGGCGGCAGCCTGTACTGCGCAGCAGTGCTGGTGGGTTGGGGCTGGCTGCACCTGCGCCTGCGTGAACTGGGGATCGATGACGGGCATATCGTCATCCAGGAAGGGCAGATCAGCTACCCGTTGCCAGTGACCGGCACGGCAGTGGCGCGTTGTGCGGCGCCGGACGATAAAACCTGGGAGCGGTTCCTGACCCTGTACCAGCGCCGTGGGCGGGCACGGTTGACGTTGGAGACCACGGTGAGCAATGACGGCAGTGACGAGCCGGCGGTGAGGTTCAGCGGCCAATACGTTCTGCACCGCTAGTACGACTAACGCGGCCTTTGTGGGAGCGGCCTTGCGTCGCGATGAGGCCGCAAAGCGGCCCCAGGATTTCAGCTTCGCCGCCAGAATTGCCGGGGCCCC
>NZ_JBYSYE010000014.1:19931-109451 GCF_058782925.1 Pseudomonas sp. FW305-E2
GTTTTGGGCCCCTTTCGCGACACAAGCCCGCTCCCACAGGATCGTGCCAGGCAGTTAGATGAGGTTCAGGAAGGCCTGGCGCCATGCAGCATTGGCAGGCAATGCCAGGAAATGCGGATTGAGCAGCGACTCGCGCGGCGGATACCGGAACGGCAAGCCATCCAGCCCGATCACTTCGCCACCGGCCCCCTCCACCACACCCTGCGCCGCAGCAGTATCCCACTGCGAAGTCGGCGCCAGGCGCGGATAACAATCGGCGCTGCCCTCGGCCAACAGGCAGAACTTCAACGAGCTGCCAATATTGGCCAGCTCCAGCTCGCCCACCGCAGCCCCAAGGCCGGCCAATAGCGCTTCCTGCTCCGGGCTGGAATGCCGACGGCTGGCCACCACGGTAAAACGCTCGCCCTGCGCGGGTGCGTTGCGTACTTGGATCAGCTGGGCTGCCTCACCGGCATCTGCACGCCAGGCCCCCATGCCGCGCCCACCAAAATAGCAGCGCCCATTGGTGGGCATCGACACCACGCCAAACACCACCTCGCCGTTCTCGATCAGGGCGATGTTGACCGTGAACTCTTCACTGCCGGCAATGAATTCCTTTGTGCCATCCAACGGGTCGACTAGCCACCAGCGGCTCCAACCCTGACGCTCGGCCAGCGCAATATTGCAGTCCTCTTCGGACAGCACCGGAATCTGCGGCGCCAGCGCCAGCAGACCATCGGCAATTACCCGGTGCGCGGCCAGGTCGGCGGCGGTAACCGGCGAATCGTCGGCCTTGTTGGTTACCGCGACATCGGCGCGCCAGAATGGCAGGATCGCCTCGCCTGCCGTCAGCGCCAGCTTGACCACTTCGTGCATCAGTTGCAGGTCGTTCATAGCTCCAGCAGCCCCCGCTGAATCAGCAGGTCACGGGCCAGGTACAACGCCGCCAGGGCGCGGCCCTCGGTGAACTGCGGATGCATGGCCAAGGCCGACAACTCACGCAGGTTGACCTTGTCGACCCGCATCGGCTCGGGCTCGTCGCCTTCCAGGCGCTCTTCGTACAGGTCGCTGGCCAGCACCACCTGAATCTTCTGGCTCATGTAGCCCGGCGACAACGACAGTTCCGTCAGGTGCTCCAGCTGGCGTGCGCCAAAACCGGCTTCTTCCTTGAGCTCCCGGTCGGCTGCCGCCAGCACGTCTTCGCCCGGCTCGATCAGGCCCTTGGGCAGCGACAGCTCGTATTCATCGGTGCCACCGCAGTATTCCTCCACCAGCACGGCGTGCTCGGCATCGAGCATGGCCACGATCATCACCGCGCCGTAGCCGTTACCCCGGCCCACCAGGCGCTCATAGGTGCGCTCGGCGCCATTGCTGAAGCGCAGCTGTACGGCTTCGACGCGGAACAGGCGGCTACTGGCGACAATTTCGCGGCTGAGTACGGTGGGTTTCTGGCGCATGGGGCGGCTCCTTGGCGTGAACGGGTTACTATACCGTGGCTTGCCGACTGATCGAGAGTTTCCCATGCCTGTTCTTCCCTGGTCTGCCATCGATACCGTCCTGCTGGACATGGATGGCACCCTGCTCGACCTGCATTACGACAACCGCTTCTGGCTGGACCACCTGCCCCAGCGCTATGCCGAGCTGCACGGTGTTAGCCGGGCCATGGCGGAAATGGAGCTGCAACCGCTGTTCGAACGCAATGCCGGCACATTGAACTGGTACTGCCTGGACTTCTGGAGCCGCGAGCTACGCCTGCCCATTCGCGAGCTGAAGCGGGAAATTGCCGACCTGATTGCCCTGCGCCCGGATGCCGATACCTTCCTGGCGGCGATTCGCCAGGCCGGCAAGCGTGTCGTGATGATCACCAATGCCCACCGTGACTCGCTGTCGCTGAAGCTGGAACGGGTGGAGCTTGCACCGTACTTCGAGCGGCTGATCAGCTCGCACGACTATGGCTACCCGAAGGAAAGCCCGCAGTTCTGGGATGCCCTGCAGGCGGATATCGGCTTCGAACCAGAACGCAGCCTGTTCATTGATGACACGCTGGCGATTCTGCGCAGTGCACGGCGGTTTGGTGTGGGGCACTTGCTGGCGGTGCGCCAGCCAGATAGCAAAGCAGGGCCGCGGGATACTGAAGAGTTTGCGGCGGTCGAGGATTACCGGGAGTTACTGGTAGGCCTATGAGGCCCTCTTCGCGGGTGAACCCGCTCCTACAGATACTGCGCCAGCCGTGAGAGGGCGCTCAACCTGTGGGAGCGGGCATGCCCGCGAAGAGGCCGGCACAGACTTCAGCGATCAGTCAGGAATACGCAGCACCTGCCCCGGATAGATCTTGTCCGGGTGCTTGAGCATCGGCTTGTTGGCCTCGAAAATCTTGTTGTACTGGTTGGCATTGCCATACACGACCATGGCAATGGCTGAAAGTGTGTCGCCCGATTTCACTGTGACGAACCTTGCCGCCTGGACTACCGGCCCGGTCACGGTGATCTGGTCCTCGACACTGGCCACGCCGCTGATGTTGCCCGCCGCCAGGATGATCTTCTCCTTCTCTTCCTGGCTGGCCACTTCACCCTTGAGGATGATCTTGTCTCCTTCTACAGTGGCGGTGATGTTGGGGTTGCCCAGGCCAACAGCTTCCACGTGTTTCTTAAGCTGCTCTTCGGCATTGGCGTTGCCAGGGGTCAGCAGGTCGATCAACTTCTCGCCGGCTTCCTTCACGAAACTGAACAGGCTCATTGCGCTCTCCTTGTTGACGAAACCTTGGACACAGGAGTCTAGGCCAGCTTTACCACTCCCGCCCTGCGCGACCAATCGACGCGGTCTATCAAGGCATAGACCCTAGCGATTAGACGCCGCCGGCCCGCACGCCTAGGCTTGTGCTATCAGAAAGCCGCCGGTATTCAGCGCCCCGATGAACAGCAAGCCTCCGGTCTGCGCGGCCTCATCGCCCTTGTCCATGCCCGCCGCCAGCAACACCTACGATTACGTCCAGCTCAGCGACGCCAAACGCGACAGCACCCCGCTGGCCGAGGAAGTGGCCCTGGCCATTGTCTATAACGGCCTCAACCAGGCGGTGATGCTGGTCAGCCCTACCGATCTGGAAGACTTCGCGGTCGGTTTCAGCGTCGGCAGCGGCATTGTCGAAGGCACCGCAGAAATCTACGACCTCAAGCTCTCCGGCAGCGGCTCGGCAATGTACGCCGACCTGGAAATCTCCAGCCGGGCGTTCTGGAACCTGAAAAACCAGCGCCGCCAACTGGCCGGCACCAGTGGTTGCGGGCTGTGTGGGGTCGAGGCCCTGGAGCAGGCGCTGCCGGATCTGGCCGTGTTGCCGGGTGCGCCCCTGCCCCCGGCCCAGTGGCTGGTCGGCCTGCGCGAGCGCATCGACGCCTTCCAGCCACTGGGCCAGCATTGCGGCGCCGTACATGCAGCACTGTTCATGGACCGCAAAGGCGAACTGCTGCTCGGCCGCGAAGACATCGGCCGGCACAACGCCCTCGACAAACTGATTGGTGCCCTGCTGCGGCAACACATCGACAGCCAGGGTGGCTTGGCCATCGTCACCAGCCGCTGCAGCCTGGAGTTGATCCAGAAAGTACTGCGTGCCGGCATCCAGACCCTGGTCAGCCTGTCAGCGCCCACCGGCCTTGCCCTGCAATGGGCACGCAAGCACAACCTCAACCTTATCCATTTGCCCAAGCACAGCGCACCGCGGGTCTACAGCCCAGCGGCGGAGTCGTAACAGTCGTGACCTCGTACCAACATCTTCCGGACAACGCCCCAGCCTCCCCTCCTCGCTACAAGCCCTACCACGGCCCCGCCGGCGGTTGGGGCGCACTGCGTAGCGTGGCCAAGGCCTGGGTCGGCAGCGATAACGCGCTGAAGAACATTCGCGCCCTGCTCAAGACCAACCAGAACGGCGGTTTCGACTGCCCCGGCTGCGCCTGGGGGGATTCGCCGGAAAGCGGCATGGTCAAGTTCTGCGAGAACGGCGCCAAGGCGGTGAACTGGGAAGCTACCAAGCGCCGTGTCGATGCTGCCTTCTTCGCCCGTTACAGCGTCACCTCGCTGCTGCAGCAAAGCGACTACTGGCTGGAGTACCAAGGGCGTCTGACCGAACCGATGGTCTACGACGCACCCAGCGACCGTTACCTGCCGATCAGCTGGGATGCCGCCTTCGCCCTGATCGCCCGCGAACTGAACAAGCTGGCCAACCCTGACCAGGCCGAATTCTATACCTCGGGACGTGCCAGCAACGAAGCGGCGTACCTGTACCAACTGTTCGTGCGCGCCTACGGCACCAACAACTTCCCTGACTGCTCGAACATGTGCCATGAGGCCAGCGGCGTGGCATTGGGGCAAAGCGTCGGGGTCGGCAAGGGTACAGTCACCTTCGACGACTTCGAGCACGCCGACTCTATTTTTGTCTGGGGCCAGAACCCCGGCACCAATCACCCGCGCATGCTCGACCCACTGCGCGATGCGGTAAAACGTGGCGCCCAGGTGGTGTGTATCAACCCGCTCAAGGAGCGTGGTCTGGAGCGCTTCCAGCACCCCCAGAACCCACTGGAAATGCTGACCAACAGTGACCGTCCGACCAACACCGCCTTCTTCCGCCCGGCCCTGGGTGGCGACATGGCGATGCTGCGTGGCATGGCCAAGTTCGCCCTGCAATGGGAACGCGAAGCCCAGGCCAACGGCGAACCGGCCGTGTTCGACCACGCCTTCATCGCCGAACATGGCCATGGCGTCGATGAGTACCTGGCCGTGGTGGACGCCACGCCGTGGTCGCACATCCAGGCACAGTCCGGCCTGACCTTGGCCGACATCGAACTGGCCGCGCGCATGTACTGCCGTGGCAAGCGGGTGATCATGTGCTGGGCGATGGGGATCACCCAACACCGCCACTCGGTGCCGACCATTCAGGAAATCGTCAACCTGCAGATGCTGCGTGGCAACATCGGCGCGCCCGGCGCCGGCCTGTGCCCGGTACGTGGCCACAGCAACGTGCAGGGTGACCGCACCATGGGCATCAACGAGCGCCCGCCAGAGGCGCTGCTGGATGCCATCGAAAAGCGCTTTGGCTTCCCTGTGCCGCGGCGCAATGGCCATAACACCGTCGAAGCCATACACGCGATGCTCGATGGCCGGGCCAAGGTTTTCATCGGCTTGGGCGGCAACTTCGCCCAAGCCACACCCGACACTGAGCGTACCGCCCAGGCGCTGCGCAACTGCGAGCTGACCGTGCACATCAGCACCAAGCTCAACCGTAGCCACCTGGTCCATGGCAAGCAGGCACTGATCCTGCCGTGCCTGGGCCGCACCGACATCGACCTGCAAGCCGACGGGCCGCAGGCAGTCACGGTGGAGGACTCGTTCAGCATGGTCCACGCCTCCAACGGCCAGCTGAAGCCGCTGTCGACGCAAATGCGCTCGGAGCCTGCAGTGATCGCTGGCATCGCCGCCGCCACGCTGGGCAAGCAACCGGTGGACTGGCACTGGCTGGTGGCCGACTACGACCGCATTCGCGATCTGATCGGCGATACCATTGCCGGTTTCAGCGGCTTTAACCAGCGCCTACGTAATCCGGGTGGCTTCTATCTGGGCAACAGCGCGGCCAGCCGCGAATGGGCGACCAGCACCGGCCGCGCCAACTTCAAGGCCAACCTGCTGCCCGACACGCTGCTTGACGAACGCGTACGGGCCAGCGGCCAGTTGCCAGACTTGATCATGCAATCGATGCGCTCGCACGATCAGTACAACACCACGATCTACGGCCTGGACGACCGCTACCGCGGTGTGCGCGGCCAACGCGAGGTGCTGTTCGCCAACGAAGCCGACATCATCCGCCTGGGCTTCCAGCCGGGGCAGAAGGTCGACATCGTTTCGCTGTGGGGGGATGAACATGTGCGCCGGGTGCAAGGCTTTACCCTGCTGGCCTTCGACATACCTGCCGGGCAGGCGGCGGCGTATTACCCGGAGGTGAACCCGCTGGTGCCACTGGAGAGCATTGGTGTGGGTAGCCATACGCCAACATCGAAGTTCATTGCCATCAAGCTGGAGCGTGCGCGCGAGGACGGGCGTATCCTGTAAAAATGAAAAAAGCCCTGTTCCGTGGCGGCTCAGGGCTTTGTCATAAAGGTCTCAGACAGCCTAAAAACGATAAAGTTTCATAGTAAATACAGCAAGTTAGAGAATTGTGTACAACTCGTGTTACTCGTCGGATTTCCGTTGCCAGCCACGTCTCTTAGCCTCAAATTCGCCTCGTCATCCCTATGAGGCTCTCTTGATGAAGAAGTACTCCTCGATTCTGTTGTTGTCTTTCAGCTTGCTCAGCGGCGTTGCCATGGCAGGCGGCACCACCGAGGCCGGCATTGGCGGCGCATTGGGTGGGGTACTGGGCTCTGTCGTGGGCAACTCCATCGGTGGCAGCACCGGCGGCGCCATTGGTGCCGGTCTGGGCGGTGCGGCAGGTGGCGCCCTGGGCGCAGACAAACGCCAGCGTGGTGAGGCCGCTATCGGCGGCGCGCTGGGCGCTGCAGGTGGTAACGTGGTCGGTCGCTCCGTGGGCGGCACCACGGGTAGCTACATTGGCGCGGCAGCCGGCGGTGGTGCCGGTGGTGCGCTGGGTAACTACCTGGGCAAAGAGGCCGACGAAGACGATTACCGCGATGGCCGCCGCTATCGTCGCGGCTACGACGACGACCGTCGTCACTGGGACCGTGGTCACCACTATGGCCACCGCAAGCACAAGCGCCACTGGCGCGACTAACGCCTGAGGGCCCTGCCCCCGGCAACAAAAGCCCCGCCCCTGCCAGCGGGGCTTTTTTATGCCTGCCGCTCCAGCATGAGGCCGGACAGGATAACCTGCAGCGCCTCTGGCAACGCCACAGGCCGGCCACTGTCGCGTTCGATGAACACCTGCACTACCGTGCCTGCTGCGCACGCCTCCGGTTCGCCCGGGCGATACAGCGCCAGCCGGTACTCTACCGTGCTGCCCGCCAGACGCGTCACTCCCAACCCCACCTCCAACAAATCCGGGAAGCCCGGTAGCGCGTAGAAATCCGCAGCCGAACTGACCACGAAGGCGGCCAGTTCACCGTGCCGCAGGTCCAGTTCAGCCTGCTCGACGAGAAACGCCTGGATCGCGGTTTCAAAAAAACCGTGCACCGTTGCACCGGCGATGTGGCCGTTCAGGTCGTTGTCCTGGGGGCGGGTGAGGATCGGGTGGAAGTGGGAGAAGGCAGTGCGCTGAGGGGCTTCGGTCATCTGGCTGGCTCTTGTCTTCGCAATGGATGCTGACAGTGAAACAGAAAAACCAGACTTTCGCTGCCTATGCGGGCCCCTTCGCGGGCAAGCCCGCTCCTACAACGGCCTGCCCCCCCCACCGGTCAGTGTGTAGGAGCGGGTTTACCCGCGAATACGATGGCGGCTGCGACGGTGAATCGCGGGTGGACATTGGCCAGCAGGTCCAGCCTTTTCGCGGGTAATCCCGCATCCACAAAAAAGCCGCCCCTGGGGGCGGCTTTCTCGTTGCGGCTGAGCTCGGCTTACAGCTGCGGGCCAGCGGCTTTGATGGCGTCGGAAACTTCGAACTTCTTGAAGTTTTCGATGAACAGCTTGGCCAGACCTTTGGCAGCCTCGTCGTAGGCCGCTTTGTCAGCCCAGTTGGTGCGCGGGTTGAGCAGTTCGGTTTCAACGCCCGGAACGGCCTTCGGCACGTCCAGGTTGATGATGTCCAGGTGCTCGGTTTCGGCACCGACCAGTGCGCCGCTCTGGATGGCAGCGATCACGGCACGGGTGGTGGGGATGCTGAAGCGCTTGCCAACGCCGTAGCCACCACCGGTCCAGCCGGTGTTGACCAGGTAGACCTTGGAGTTGAAACCGTTGATACGCTTGATCAGCAGCTCAGCGTACTCGCCAGCCGGACGCGGGAAGAACGGTGCGCCGAAGCAGGTGGAGAAGGTCGACTTGATGCCGCCGCCCGAGCCCATTTCAGTGGAACCGACCAGCGCGGTGTAGCCGGACAGGAAGTGGTAGGCCGCCTGCTCGTTGTTCAGGATCGAAACCGGAGGCAGAACACCTGTCAGGTCGCAGGTGAGGAAGATCACTGCGTTAGGCTCGCCGCCCAGGTTCGCTTCCGAACGCTTGGCAACGTGCTCCAGCGGGTAGGCCGCACGGCTGTTCTGAGTCAGGCTGACGTCGGTGTAGTCGGCGTGCTTGTTGGCGTCGAGAACGACGTTTTCCAGTACTGCGCCGTGCTTGATGGCTTTCCAGATGACCGGCTCGTTCTTTTCGGACAAGTCGATGCACTTGGCGTAGCAGCCGCCTTCCATGTTGAAGACAACGCCTTCGCCCCAACCGTGCTCGTCGTCACCGATCAGGTAACGGCTTTCGTCAGCCGAAAGGGTGGTCTTGCCAGTACCGGACAGGCCGAAGAACAAGGTCACATCGCCTTCTTCGCCGATGTTGGCTGCGCAGTGCATTGGCAGTACGTCGGCAGCCGGCAGCAGGAAGTTCTGCACCGAGAACATGGCTTTCTTCATTTCGCCGGCGTAGCGCATGCCAGCGATCAGCACTTTCTTCTGGGCGAAGTTGATGATCACGCAACCGTCGGAGTTGGTGCCGTCACGCTCAGGCTCGCACACGAAGTTGGCGACGTTGAGGATCTGCCACTGGTCGCGGCCAGCCGGGTTGAACTGCTCCGGGTTGATGAACAGGCAACGACCGAACAGGTTCTGCCAGGCAGTCTGGGTGGTCATCTTCACCGGCAGGTAGTGCTCGGCTGCGGCCCCTACGTGAACATAGGAAACGAAGTGATCCTGGGCGTTGTTGAACGCCTCGACGCGAGCCCACAGGGCATCGAACTTGTCAGCCGGGAACTTGCGGTTGATCGGGCCCCAGGAAATGGCGTCCTGGGTGGAAGGTTCTTCGACGATGAAACGGTCAGCCGGCGAGCGGCCAGTACGGTGACCAGTCTCCACGACCAGTGCGCCAGTATCGGCTAGTACGCCTTCACCGCGTTGCAGCGCTTCTTTTACCAGCTCATCGACGCTCAGGTCGGTGTACACGGTGTTGTTGGCTTGCGTCATGAGATACCCCATCCGGCCCGAGGCCGAGTGCTCCAAACGTTTTGTAGTTGTCTTGAAAAAACTACTACAGCGAAAAAAGTGGCCGGATTATGCCAGAAACGCCCAAAAAAAGTAGGCCCCTCCTGTCAGAACTGCGCTTTTGCGCAATTCGACAGGAGATTATCCTGTGATTTAACGTTTCAGTGACGAGTTTCTGAGGCCACGTCAGTACCGCCACCCGCAAACAGTTGCGCCACATCGCTGGCATCGAAGAAGTAGCGCTCGTTGCAGAACTGGCAATCGATCTCTACCGTCCCGCCACATTCGTCCACCAGCGCCTTGGCGTCGTGCTCGCCCAGACTGACCAGCGCATTGCCGGAGCGTTCCCGCGAACAGCTGCAATTGAAGCGCAGTGGCTGGATATCGAACAGGCGCACGGCGTCTTCGTGGTACAGGCGGTGCAGCAGGGTTTCGTTGCCCTCTGTCCACTCTTCAGGCTTGAGCGTCTTGGCCAGGGCCACCACGTGCTGCCAGCTGTCTTCGCGCTCTTCATCATCCGGCTGGCGATCACGCGGCAGTTGCTGCAGCAACAGCCCACGGGCCTTGCCGCCTGCGGCATCGAGCCAGAAACGGGTATTGAGCTGCTGCGACTGGACGAAGTAGTTGGTGAAGCATTCCGACAGGTTGGCGCCATCGAGGTCGACGGTCCCCTGGTAGCGCTGGCCCTTGACCGGGTCGATGGTCAGGGTCAGGTGGCCGTCGGGCATCAGCTGCGACAGGGTGGCATCAGCCGAAATCTGGTCCGCTTCGTAGCGGGCCAT
Organism: Pseudomonas sp. FW305-E2; assembly: GCF_058782925.1. Classification (NCBI taxonomy): domain Bacteria; kingdom Pseudomonadati; phylum Pseudomonadota; class Gammaproteobacteria; order Pseudomonadales; family Pseudomonadaceae; genus Pseudomonas; species Pseudomonas sp. FW305-E2. Next base: position 29,803 of record NZ_JBYSYE010000014.1, read on the forward strand.
GCCGCGGATCTCGCGTTCGCTGGAGCATTCCACCATCAGCAGCGGAATCGGCCCAGCCGAGCGCGCCTGCAGAATCAGCAAGCCATCGAACTTCATCGCACCCACCAGCAAGGCGGTGGCGGCCATCAACTCACCGAGCAGCACCTTGACCGGCTGGGGGTACTCATGACGCGCCAACACTGCGGCGTAGCTGTCATCGAGAGACACCCACTCGCCGCGCACATCGCGCTCGTCGAAGATGAAACGTTGGGTGAAATCTGTATCAGGCAAATCGCTCATAGGTTTCGGCTATCTAAAAAATGATGACAAAATGGTTACAAGGGTTGTCGAGAATCGGCGAGAACCCGTGACAGAGCGCTCACAAGGCGCTCCGATTCCTGTTTGCAATAGAGGTATTTTATGGACAATCGACCACTGTTCCAAGCAAGGTGGTCCTGGGGGCCATTGGCAGCCTGTACGCTGCTTCCCATCGCTCTACTGTGTTTCTGGTTATGGCCTTTTGGCCAGATCCTGTGCCTGACTTTCGACGAGTGGCTGTTCCGCAGCCTGAACGCGCCGCTGGCCGATAGCACCACCTGGCGCTACATCTGGACCATCGGCAGCCTACGCCCGTTCGACATCGTCGTCGGCCTGATCCTGCTCGCTGTGCTCATTCGTGGTGACTGGGTGTTCAAGGCCGCTCAGGTTCGCCAGGCATTTTTCGGCTTTCTGGTCACGCTACTCCTCTTAGTGGTGATTCGCGCGCTGTTTTCCAAGTGGGTGGATGCAGCCGGGTGGCAACACAAGAGCCCATCGATGATCTTCGACGACGTCGTGCACCTGAGTGACTATTACCCGAACCTGGAGGCGGCCTGGGAACTCAAGGACCGTTCCAGCAAAAGTTTCCCGGGTGATCACGCCTCGGTGCTGCTGATCTGGGCGCTGTTCATGAGCGTGTTCAGCCGCCGCCTTGTGCAATACCTGGTGGTCTGGGGGCTCGCAGCGCTGTTCATGCTGCCGCGCCTGGTGGCCGGTGCCCACTGGGGGCAGGACGACTACATCGGCGGCTTGCTGATGGCCGTACTGGCGTTGGGCTGGAGCTACTACACGCCCCTGGCGGCCAAAGGCAGCGAGGCGTTGATGCGCTGGACAGCGCCGTTGTTCAAGCTGCTGTCCACGTTACCGTTGGTCGGACGAATGGCGGTGTTGCGCTAGATTCCTGGGGCTGCGCAGCAGCCCCATTCAATCGTAACTTCCATGCAGCTGGTGAATCTGCCGCCGCTGCTTCTTGGTCGGCCGGCCATCGGTGGTCACGCCCATGGCCCCGGCCTTACGCATCTCAGCCGCCTGTTCACGGCGACGCACACTTTCTTCGGTTTCCTCGTACAACGCCTGCGCCTCTGGGGCACCACGACGCACCACCGACAGCGCCTTCACCACCACCGTGCGCTCATCGAAGCCGGTACGCAGCACGAACTCGTCGCCCACCCGCGGCTCTTTGCCCGGCTTGCAACGCTCGCCCCGGCAATGCACCTTGCCACTCTCGATCGCCGCCTTGGCCAGCGCTCGCGTCTTGTAGAAGCGCGCCGCCCACAACCATTTGTCCAGGCGAACCTTGTCGTCGTCTTCGGCTTTTTGTGCCATCCCGTTACCTCGGATTCTGTCTTTCATCGAACTGTACTACCTTCACATACGGATGCAAAAAGTCCCCGCCGTGCTTAAAGTTCTCCACCTCATTCGCAGGGTGCGCTTCGTGAAGACATTTGACCATTTGACTGTGATCGGCCTGCGCGAGTGGGTCGCCCTGCCTGACCTCGGCGTGGCCGGGCTGCGCGCCAAGATCGACACCGGTGCCAGCACGTCGAGCCTGCATGCCACCGAAGTGGAACCCTTCGAGCGCGACGGCCAGCCCTGGGTTCGCTTCACTGCGCACCTGGGCTCGGTGGTGCAGTTGCGCCACCGCCGCTGCGAGGCACCGTTGGTGACGATGAAGACCATCAAAAGCTCCAACGGCCACGCCCAGACCCGCTACGTCATCCGCACGTCACTGGCGCTGGGTGATGGTGTGTGGGAGGTGGAGTTCACCCTGGCCTGCCGCAAGAACATGCGCTACCGCCTGTTGCTTGGCTCCAAGGCCCTGATACACGGCCAGCTGGTAGTGAACCCAGGCCTGAAATACGTACAAGACAAACCGGCCTTCCCGGCCACCCTTTCCCCTGTCACAGGTGCTGCATGAAGATCGCTGTGCTGTCGCGCAATCCGCGTCTGTATTCCACCCGCCGCCTGGTCGAAGCCGGTACCCAGCGTGGCCACGAAATGGTGGTGATCGATACCCTGCGGGCCTACATGAACATTGCCAGCCACAAGCCGCAGATCCACTACCGCGGCAAGCCGCTGGAAGGCTTCGATGCCGTGATCCCGCGCATAGGTGCTTCGGTTACGTTCTATGGCTGCGCGGTGCTGCGCCAGTTCGAAATGATGGGCGTCTACCCGCTCAACGAGTCGGTAGCCATTGCCCGCTCGCGCGACAAGCTGCGCTCGTTGCAGCTGTTGTCGCGGCGCGGCATCGGCTTGCCGATCACCGGTTTCGCCCACTCGCCGGATGACATCCCCGACTTGATCCAGATGGTCAACGGTGCCCCACTGGTGATCAAGGTACTGGAAGGCACCCAGGGCATTGGCGTGGTGCTGTGCGAAACCCCCCAGGCGGCCGAGTCGGTAATCGAAGCGTTCATGGGCCTCAAGCAAAACATCATGGTTCAGGAGTACATCAAGGAGGCCGGTGGCGCAGATATCCGATGCTTCGTGGTAGGCGACAAAGTAATTGCCTCGATGAAGCGTCAGGCCAAACCGGGCGAGTTCCGCTCCAACCTGCATCGGGGTGGCGTCGCCAGCCTGATAAAAATCACCCCAGAAGAGCGCATCACCGCCATCCGGGCGGCCAAGGTGATGGGGTTGAGCGTGGCGGGTGTGGATATCCTGCGTTCCAACCACGGGCCGTTGGTGATGGAGGTAAACTCGTCGCCAGGGCTGGAGGGCATTGAAGTCACCACCGGCAAGAACGTCGCCGGGATGATCATCGAGCACCTGGAGAAGAATGGCGGGCCCAATCAGACCCGGACCAAGGGCAAAGGCTGATTCAAGCCTGTGCCCGCCTCTTCGCGGCTAAGCCGCTGCCACAGGTACTGCACAATCCCTGTAGGAGCGGCTTTAACCGCGAAGAGGCCAGTGAGCCTCACACAGCATTACGCGGCAGCAGCAGCCCCAGCGGCAACCTGACCCGCGCCTCGATCCCGCCGCCAGACCGGTTACGCAACTCCACGTTCCCGCCATGTTGCGCAGCAATCCGCTTCACGATCGCCAGCCCCAACCCGGTGCCCTTGCCGCCCCGCGCCCGGTCACCGCGAATGAACGGGTTGAAAATGGTTTCCAGCTCCGACTCGTCAATACCGGTGCCCCGGTCCAGCACACTGAGCACCACATACGGCGCACTCTCATCACCTGATACATAGGCAGCCACCTCGACCCCCTTGCCAGCATGGTGCAGGGCGTTGCCGATCAGGTTGCCGAGCATGCGCTTGAGCGAAACCCGGCGCAGCGGGAACGGTGGAATCGGCTCCAGGCACAAGCGCACACGCTCTTCCGGCTGGTTGTACGGAGCCACCACCTCACGCACCAAGTCAGCAAGGTCGACCTCTTCCACCGGCTCGTCACGCCCATCGCGGATGAAGGCCAGGAACTGATCGAGAATCGCGTCCATGTCCTCGATATCGCGAACCATGTCATCGCTCAGCTCGTTGTCGCTGTTCAGCAAGGACAGCGACAGACGCAGGCGCGTCAGTGGCGTGCGCAAGTCGTGGGAAACCCCGGCCAGCATCAACTCACGCTCGCGCCCGGCCTGCTCGACATCCTCGGCCATCTGGTTGAACGCCTTGTACACCTCGGTCATCTCGCTGGGGGTATCGCTGATCGGCAGGCGCACACTGCGCCCCTGGCCAAGCTGGCGGGCGGCGAACACCAAGCGTTTGAGCGGCTGGTTGAGCTGACGCACAAAAATCCACGCCGATGCTGTGGACAACAAGCCAATGGCCAGGAACCAGCCCAGCACGTTCCAGATCTTCTGCCCACGCAATGGGTGCGGGTACAGCGGCACTTTCAGCCAACCCGGACCCAGGCTTGGCGCATTGACCCACAACGCGGGCGGTGCATGAATGCGCAGCCGCACTTCGGTGTCGTCACCCAGCTCGGCCTGCATCTGCCGTTGGTAGATTTCACTGTAGGGCCAATGCTGCTCGCCTTCGGGCACACCCGAGCCGGTCACCCGGATAAGGCCTGCCGCCTCGGCGATCTTGTCGCGGTTTTCTTCGTCGGCGGCCCAATAGGCGCGCAAGGTCAGCGCTACACCATGGCTGTACTGACGGTCGACCAGCACGTCCTCGTTCATCAGCAGGTAGACCAGGGTCAGCGCCTTGGAGAACAGAACGACGATCAACACCAGCCACAGGGTGCGGGCGAAGAAACTTTGCGGAAACCAGAGCGGTGTTTTCATCGACGTTCAGGCATCATTTTCCGGCGTTTCCGTCCGGTACGAACACGTAGCCGACGCCCCAGACGGTCTGGATGTAACGCGGCTTGGACGGGTCCGGCTCGATCATGCGACGCAGGCGTGAGATCTGCACATCGATGGAGCGCTCCAGCGCATCCCATTCGCGGCCGCGCGCCAGGTTCATCAGCTTGTCGCGGGTCAACGGCTCCCGGGCGTGCATGACCAGGGCCTTGAGCACGGCGAACTCGCCGGTGGTGAGCATGTGCACTTCGTTGCCGCGCTTGAGCTCGCGGGTGGCCAGCGACAGCTCATAGTCGCCGAAGGTGACCGACTCGTCCTCGCTGCCCGGCGCACCCGGCACGCTCGGCGCCTGACGACGCAGCACCGCCTTGACCCGGGCCATCAGTTCGTCCGGGTTGAACGGCTTGCCCAGGTAGTCGTCGGCGCCCAGCTCCAGGCCCTTGATGCGGCTGAGCTCGTCGCCCTTGGCGGTCAGCATGATGATCGGGATCTGGTTGTTCTGCTGGCGCAGGCGCTTGCAGGCGGACAGGCCATCCTCGCCTGGCAGCATCAGGTCGAGCACCACCAGGTTGAACACCTCGCGCTGCAGCAGGCGATCCATTTGCTCGGTGTTGGGCACCGCACGGGCACGGTAGCCCTTGCTGGTGAAGAAACGTTCCAGCAGGCTGCTAAGCCCCGGATCGTCGTCGACGATGAGAATCTTGTCACCTTCAGCGGTGTTTGGCGTGCCGGTCATGAATAACTCCTCTGATATCGCCGCGCATTATGGCGTAGCCATTGCTGCACGTTGCGTGAGCATTGTTAGCAGATTTTTCCCCCGGCGCCAGTTCCGGCTGGCCGGGCGCCATCACCGCAAGCCGTTTGCGATGGGTATAATGCGCGGCTTTCATCCAGCGCCGCCGGGCAAAAAGCCCACAGGCGACCCCCGTATTCACAAATGTCAGGTGGTTTACATGGACAGCATCAACAGCCGTATCGCCGAGGAACTGGGCGTACGCCCGCAGCAGGTCGAGGCGGCCGTGAGCCTGTTGGACGAAGGCTCGACCGTGCCCTTCATCGCCCGCTACCGCAAGGAAGTGACCGGTAGCCTTGACGACACTCAGTTGCGCCACCTGGAAGAGCGCCTGCGCTACCTGCGCGAACTCGACGAGCGTCGCGCCAGCATCCTTTCCAGCATCGAGGAACAGGGCAAGCTGACCCCGGAACTGGCCCGCGAGATCAAGCTGGCCGACACCAAGACCCGCCTCGAAGACCTGTACCTGCCCTACAAGCAGAAACGCCGCACCAAGGGCCAGATCGCCCTGGAAGCCGGCCTCGGCGAACTGGCCGATGGCCTGTTCAACGACCCGACCCTGGCCCCGGAAAGCGAAGCCGCACGCTTCGTCAATATCGAAAAGGGCGTGGCCGACGTGAAGGCCGCGCTGGAAGGCGCCAAATACATCCTGATGGAGCGTTTTGCCGAAGACGCCGCCCTGCTCGACAAGCTGCGCAGCTACCTCAAGCAGGAAGCCGTACTCAGCGCCCGCGTCGTGGCTGGCAAGGAAGAGGAAGGCGCCAAGTTCCGCGACTACTTCGCTCATGACGAGCTGCTGCGCACGGCGCCATCGCACCGTGCCCTGGCGATCTTCCGCGGGCGCAACGAAGGCGTGTTGAGCGTCTCGCTGAAGGTCGGCGAAGAACTGCCCGGCACCCTGCACCCATGCGAACTGATGATCGGCAACCACGTCGGCATCGAAAACCGCAGCCGACCCGCCGACAAGTGGCTGGGAGAAGTGGTGCGCTGGACCTGGAAGGTCAAGCTGTACACCCACCTGGAAACCGACCTGTTCGGCGAGCTGCGCGACAGTGCCGAAGGCGAGGCGATCAACGTGTTCGCCCACAACCTGCACGATCTGCTGCTGGCCGCCCCGGCCGGCCCGCGCGCCACCCTGGGCTTCGACCCGGGCCTGCGCACCGGCTGCAAGATCGCCGTGGTCGACGCAACCGGCAAGCTGCTGGACCACACCACGGTCTACCCGCACGCGCCGAAGAACGACTGGGACCGCACCATTTCCATCATGGCCGCACTGTGCGCCAAACACTCGGTGGAGCTGATCGCCATTGGCAACGGTACCGCCAGCCGCGAAAGCGACAAGCTGGTGGCCGAGCTGGTCAAGAAATATCCAGCCCTGAAAATCACCAAGATCATGGTCTCCGAAGCCGGTGCTTCGGTGTACTCGGCATCGGAACTGGCCGCCCGCGAGTTCCCGGACCTGGACGTGTCGATCCGCGGCGCCGTGTCGATCGCCCGCCGCCTGCAGGATCCACTGGCCGAACTGGTGAAGATCGATCCGAAATCCATCGGTGTCGGCCAGTACCAGCACGACGTGTCCCAGCTGAAACTGGCACGTGGCCTGGACGCGGTGGTCGAGGACTGTGTGAACGCCGTGGGCGTGGACGTGAACACCGCTTCGGTGGCGCTGCTGACGCGCATCTCCGGCCTCAATGCCACGCTGGCACAGAACATCGTCGCCCACCGCGATGCCAATGGTCCGTTTGCCACCCGTGCAGCACTGAAAAAGGTCAGCCGCCTGGGTGAGAAAACCTTCGAGCAGGCCGCCGGCTTCCTGCGTGTGATGAACGGCGACAACCCGCTGGACGCCTCTGCGGTGCACCCTGAGGCTTATCCGCTGGTGCAGCGCATTGCTGCTGATACCGACCGCGACATCCGCTCGCTGATTGGTGACAGCAGCTTCCTCAAGCGCCTGGACCCGAAAAAGTTCACCGACGAAACCTTCGGTCTGCCAACTGTCACCGACATCCTGCAAGAGCTGGACAAGCCCGGCCGCGACCCGCGTCCGGAGTTCAAGACCGCCACCTTCCAGGACGGCGTCGAAGACCTCAAGGACCTGGAACCGGGCATGATCCTCGAAGGCGTGGTGACCAACGTTACCAACTTCGGTGCCTTCGTCGACATCGGCGTGCACCAGGATGGCCTGGTGCATATCTCGGCGCTGTCGGAGAAGTTCGTCAAAGACCCGCGTGAAGCGGTCAAGGCCGGCGATGTGGTCAAGGTCAAGGTCATGGAAGTGGACATCCCGCGCAAACGCGTCGGCCTGTCCATGCGCATGAGCGACACCCCGGGCGAGAAGGTCGAAGGCAACCGCGGTGGTAACCGCGGCAATGGTGGCAGCCGCCAGCAGCAGGCACCGCGCCAGCGTGAAACCGCCACGGCTGCGCCGGCCAACAACGCCATGGCCTCGCTGTTCGCCAACGCCAAGCAATTGAAGAAGAAGTAATGGACGTACCACGCGAATACGTCGAAAGCGCCTTCAGCCAACTGCTGGGCTGCCGCCTGCAACACCTGGACACAGGTGTTGCCGAGGTAGCGCTGGCGCTGGAGCCCCAGTTGCGCAACCGTGGCCAGAAGCTGCACGGCGGGGCGATCTTCAGCCTGGTGGATATCGCCATGGGCCTGGCCTGCTCGGCCAGCCATGGCTTTGACCAGCAAAGCGTCACCATCGAGTGCAAGATCAACTACATGCGTGCCGTCAGCGACGGCGAAGTGCTGTGCACCGCCCGCGTGCTGCACGCTGGGCGGCGCACCCTGGTGGTCGACGCCGACGTAGTTCAGGGCGACAAGCTGGTGGCCAAAGCGCAAGGAACCTTCGCGGTTCTCTAGCTCACCAAGCAGTATCTGCGGTATTTTCAGCAGTGCGCTGGCACTGCTGGAACCGCGTAAACCAGGCGACAACGCCAGTTCCTTTCTTCCTACCCTTGTAGACCGTTATCTCTACCCCCATATTGGGGCGACTGACGCGTGAAGGAATACATCTTGAGCGAACTCCTCAACCGCCGCCTGAGCCTGCTCGGCGCCAATCTCCCCCTGCTCAAGCAGTGCCTGCACGGTATTGAGCGCGAATGCCTGCGCGTGACCGATGAAGGTCGCCTGGCCCAGACCCCGCATCCGGAAGCACTGGGATCGGCGCTGACCAACGAGCAGATCACCACCGACTATTCCGAGTCGCTGCTGGAGTTCATCACCCCAGCCCTGGCCGATCCGGCCAAGGTGCTCGAAAGCCTCGAAGAGACCCACCGTTTCGTCTACAGCAAGCTGGGCGACGAATACCTGTGGAGCCCGTCGATGCCGTGCACGCTGCCGGCCGAGGAGGACATCCCGATCGCCGAGTACGGCAGCTCGAATATCGGCAAGCTCAAACACGTCTACCGCAAGGGCCTGGCCCTGCGTTACGGCCGCACCATGCAGTGCATCGCCGGTATTCATTACAACTTCTCGCTGCCCGAAGCGCTTTGGCCACTGCTGCGCGAAGCCGAAGGCAGTACGGAAAATGACCGCGACTACCAGTCGTCGGCCTACATCGCGCTGATTCGTAACTTCCGCCGCTACAGCTGGCTGCTGATGTACCTGTTCGGCGCCTCGCCGGCCCTGGACAAAGGCTTCCTGCGTGGCCGCCCGCACCAGCTCGAAGAGCTGGATGCCGAAACCCTGTTCCTGCCTTATGCCACCAGCCTGCGCATGAGCGACCTGGGTTACCAGAGCAACGCCCAGGCCGGCCTGACGCCCTGCTACAACAACCTGGCCAGCTACACCGACAGCCTGCGCAAGGCCGTTGGCACGCCCTACCCGCCTTACGTTGAAATCGGCACGCATGTGGATGGCGAGTGGGTTCAGCTGAACACCAACATTCTGCAGATCGAAAACGAGTACTACTCGAACATCCGCCCCAAGCGCGTCACCTACACCGGCGAGCGGCCGATCCAGGCCCTGACCTCGCGGGGCGTGCAGTATGTGGAAGTGCGTTGCCTGGACATCAACCCGTTTCTGCCGGTCGGTATCGACCTGACCGAGGCGCGCTTCCTCGACGCATTCCTGCTGTTCTGCGCCTTGGAAGACAGCCCGCAACTGGACAACGGTGAGTGCGGCCAGTGCACCAGCAACTTCCTGACCGTGGTCAAGGAAGGTCGTCGTCCGGGCCTGGAGTTGCACCGCAATGGCCAGCCGATCAGCCTGAAAGACTGGGCCAGCGAGCTGATCGAGCGTATCCGCCAATTGGCCAATCTGCTCGACCAGGCGCAAGGTTCTGATGAGCACGCCAAGGCCCTGGATGCGCAGCAGGCCAAGGTCGACGACACCTCGCTGACCCCGTCGGCCCAGGTGCTGGCACGCATGACCGAGCATGACGAGAGTTTCGTCCAGTTCTCGCTGCGCCAGAGCCGTGTGCACGCCGAGACTTTCCGCGAGCAACCGCTGAGCAACGAAAAGCAGCAAGCATTCGAGACGCTGGCCCGCGAGTCGCTCGCCAGGCAGTCCGAGCTGGAGCGAGACGAAGTCGGTGATTTCGACTTGTTCGTCGGCGCCTACCAGGCCAGCATCCTGGCAATCAGCAGCTGATGAACCGCACCACCACCCCGCGCAAACCGCGCGCCAGCAGCCAGGCCAGGATCGAGGCGATCCTGGCGGCTGCGCGTGAGCTGTTGGCCGAGCAAGGGGTGGCAGCACTGTCTATCTACAGCGTGGCCGAGCGGGCGCAGATTCCGCCTTCGTCGGTGTATCACTTTTTCGCCAGCGTGCCGGCCTTGCTGGAGGCACTTACTGCAGATGTGCACCGGGCGTTTCGCGAAGCCCTGAGCGCTCCGATCGACAGCAGCGCGTTCAGCACCTGGCACGAACTGTCACGGCTGATCGAACAACGCATGCTTGATATCTATCACGAGGATGCAGCGGCGCGGCAGTTGATCCTGGCGCAGCATGGCCTGAGCGAGGTGGTGCAGGCCGACCGGCAGCACGACATGGAACTGGGCGACTTGATGCACACGTTGTTCGACCAGCATTTTCACCTGCCGGTGATGCCACTGGATGTGGACGTGTTTGCCTTGGCCATGGAATTGAGCGACCGGGTGTATGCGCGGTCGGTACAGTTGCACGAGGCGATCACCCCGCGCATGGCCGAGGAAGGCAAGCGGGTGTTCGAGGCGTATCTAGGGTTGTACCTGCCGCCGTTTCTGGCCAAGCGTTCCCGCTGAGAAATCTGGGGCCGCTTGGCGGCCCTTCGCGGGCAAGCCCGCTCCCACAGAGCCCGCGCGCCCCCTGGAGCTTGCGAAGTATCTGTGGGAGCGGGCTTGCCCGCGAAGGGCTGCAAAGCAGCCCCAATATCGACCCGCCGCATCACAGCTTGGCGATAGACACTTCAGTCGACTTCACAAAGGCAATCACTTCACTGCCCACTTGCAACTCCAGCTCACGCACGGAACGGGTGGTAATCACCGAAGTGACGATACCCGAAGCCGTCTGCACGTCAATTTCCGACAGTACCGGGCCTTCGAGGATTTCTTTCACAGTACCTTTGAACTGGTTACGAACATTGATGGCTTTGATAGTCATGGTTTGCTTCCTTTTGGCTTTTGGGATTCAGTGCGCCCAGCGCAGTTGCGTGGGCAGAGGGGCTACAGGATCCGGCTCGGGCGCAGTGCCCGGGGTGGACAGAACACGGTTGAGCACTTCGCTTTCCAGCGCGGCCAGACGGTGCGAACCACGCGCCCGGGGCCGTGCCAGGTCAACAGTGAGGTCGAGCCCGACCTCGCCGTCCTCAATCAGGATCACCCGGTCAGCCACGGCAACCGCCTCGCTGACGTCGTGGGTCACCAGCAGCACAGTGAAGCCGTGCTGACGCCACAGGCGTTCGATCAGTTGCTGCATCTCGATGCGGGTCAATGCATCCAGCGCCCCCAGTGGCTCGTCCAGCAGCAGCAGGCGGGGCTGGTGAATCAAGGCTCGGGCCAAAGCCACGCGCTGCTTCTGGCCTCCCGAGAGCGCTGCCGGCCATTCGTTGGCGCGGTCGGCCAGGCCAACCGCATCCAAGGCCTCCAGCGCACGCGGGCGCCAGTCGCCAGACAGCCCAAGGCCAACGTTGTCGATCACCTTCTTCCACGGCAGCAGCCGCGCGTCCTGGAACATCAGGCGGGTTTCTTCACGGGCCTCTTCCAGCGGCGCGGCACCCGCCAGTAGCTGCCCGGCAGTGGGCTGGTCCAACCCGGCCAGTAGCCGCAGCAAAGTGCTCTTGCCGCAGCCGCTGCGGCCGACGATGGCCACGAACTGGCCGGCCGGAATGTGCAGGTCGATACCCTTCAGAACTTCGCGTTGACCAAAAGTCTTGCGCAGGCCCTTGGAGGCCAGCGGGGTGCCACGCAGCAGGCGTGGTGGCTGTTCCTTGAGCACGGTCATGCGCCCTCCTTCCTGGCAACTTGATAGGCCGGGTGCCAGCGCAGCCACACGCGCTCCAGGCCCCGGGCCGCAAGGTCGGCAAGCTTGCCGAGTACGGCATACAGGACGATGGCCAGCACTACCACGTCGGTTTGAAGAAATTCGCGAGCATTCATTGCCAGGTAACCGATGCCAGCGTTGGCCGAAATGGTTTCGGCAACAATCAGCGTCAGCCACATGAAGCCCAAGGCGAAACGCACGCCCACCAGGATCGAAGGCAGCGCCCCCGGCAGGATCACCTGGCGGAACAGGCCGAAGCCGGACAAGCCGTAACTGCGCGCCATTTCCACCAACGCTGGGTCAACGTTGCGAATGCCGTGGTAGGTGTTCAGGTAGATCGGGAACAACGTGCCCAGCGCGACCAGAAAGATCTTTGCCGACTCGTCGATACCGAACCACAGAATCACCAGCGGTATGAGCGCAAGGTGCGGCACGTTGCGGATCATCTGTACCGAGCTGTCGAGCAGGCGTTCACCCCAATTCGACAAGCCGGTGATGAAGCCCAGTACCAGGCCGATGCTGCCGCCGATGACAAAGCCCAGGCCTGCACGCCAACCGCTGATGGCCAGGTGGGTCCAGATTTCGCCGCTGCGCACCAGCTCGACGCCCGCGCTTACCACTGCGCTAGGTGCCGGCAGGATACGCGTCGACAGCCAGCCAGCGCTGACGGCCAGTTGCCATATTGCCAACAGCAGCACCGGCAGCGCCCACGGCGCCAGGCGCTGGGTCAGGTTGGAGGAAGTTGCACGACTCATGGCCAGGCCCTCAGCTCTGCGACACAGATTTGGGCAGGATGTCGTTGGCCACCATTTCGCCGAACGGGCTTACATAACCACCGGTTTTCGGCTGCTCTGGGCGCTGCACATCAAGGTGCGGGAACAGCAGCTCCGCCACGCGGTAAGACTCTTCCAGATGTGGATAACCCGAGAAGATGAAGGTATCGATGCCCAAGTCGGCATATTCCTTGACCCGTGCTGCCACAGTCGGGCCGTCGCCCACCAGCGCGGTACCCGCGCCGCCCCGTACCAGGCCAACACCTGCCCACAGGTTGGGGCTGACCTCCAGGTTGTCGCGGTTGCCGCCGTGCAGGGCAGCCATGCGTTGCTGGCCCACCGAATCGAAACGCGCCAGCGAGGCCTGGGCGCGGGAGATGGTGTCATCGTCCAGGTGCGAGATCAGGCGCTCGGCGGCGGCCCAAGCCTCTTCGTTGGTTTCCCGCACGATCACGTGCAGGCGGATACCGAAGCGTACTTCGCGCCCTTGAGCAGCCGCTTTTTCGCGCACCTGTGCGATCTTCTCGGCAACGGCTGCCGGTGGCTCGCCCCAGGTCAGGTACAGCTCGACCTGCTCGGCCGCCAGGTCCTGAGCGGCCTCGGACGAGCCGCCGAAATACAGCGGTGGGCGTGGTTGCTGAATCGGCGGGTAGAGCAGCTTGGCGCCCTTTACCTGGATGTGCTTACCGTCGTAATCGACGTTTTCGCCTTCCAGCACCTTGCGCCAGATACGGGTGAACTCGACCGAAGCTTCGTAGCGCTCCTGGTGGTTCAGGTGCAGGCCATCACCCGCCAGCTCGTCCGGATCACCACCGGTCACCAGGTTGAATAGCGCACGGCCATTGGACAAGCGATCGAGGGTGGCCGCCTGGCGTGCTGCCACGGTCGGTGAAATGATGCCCGGACGCAGGGCTACAAGGAACTTCAGGCGCTGGGTCACGGGGATCAGCGACGCGGCCACCAGCCAGGAGTCCTCGCAGGAACGCCCGGTCGGGATCAGCACCCCACCAAAACCAAGGCGGTCGGCGGCCTGCGCGATCTGCTGCAGGTAACCGTGGTCGACCGCACGTGCGCCTTCGGAAGTGCCCAGGTACTTGCCGTCACCGTGGGTTGGGAGGAACCAGAAAATGTTAAGGCTCATTGGAGTCGTCTCCTCAAGGGTGGCTCTAGCCGGAGCGGCGCCCCGGCACTGGCAGTCAATCAAGGCGCGCTAGCAACTTTGGCAGGGGGTGTCCAGATCACGTCCTTGATGCTCAGCGGCTTGGGAATAAGCTTCAGCGCCTGGAACGTGTCGGCGATCTTCTGCTGCGCGGCCACCACGTCCGGGGTCAGCGGCGCAGCGCCGTAGCCTTGGCGTTTGACAGAGGTCAGGGTGATGCCGGCAGGCAGGCCGAGCAGCGGGGCAACCTGGTCGGTCACCTCTTGCGGGTTGGCCTGGGACCATTCACCCACGGCGCGCACTTCCTCGATCACGGTGTTGATCACCGCTGGGTGCTGTGTCGCATAGTTGCGGGTGGCGAGGTAGAACTGGTGGTTGTCGACCAGGCCCTTGCCGTCACGTAGGGTGCGCGCTTGCAGCTGCTGCTCGGCGGCGGCCTGGTAAGGGTCCCAGATCACCCAGGCATCCACGCTGCCGCGCTCGAAGGCGGCGCGGGCGTCGGCTGGCGGCAGGTAGACAGGCTGGATGTCGCTGTACTTGAGGCCGGCGTCTTCCAGGGCGCGGACCAGCAGGTAGTGCACGTTGGAGCCTTTGTTGAGGACGACCTTTTTACCCTTGAGGTCCTTCACCGACTGGATCGGCGAGCCCTTGGGCACCAGGATCGCTTCGCTGTGCGGCGCTGGCGGCTCGTAGGCCACGTAGAGCAGGTCGGCGCCAGCGGCCTGAGCGAACACAGGAGGCGTCTCGCCGGTTACGCCGAAATCGATGGAGCCGACGTTCAGCCCTTCAAGCAGCTGCGGGCCGCCGGGGAATTCGGTCCATTGCACCTGTACTCCCTGCTCGGCCAGACGCTTCTCCAGCGTGCCCTTGGCCTTGAGCAGCACCAAGGTGCCGTATTTCTGGTAACCGATACGCAGGCTCTCGGCCTGGGCTTGGGTAATGGCGCCGAAGGACACAGCCGCCGCAAACAGGGCGACCAGACCACGACGCAAGAAGACTGTGCGCATGGCGCTCTCCTGTGCGAATGGGGTTCGGGTTGCACCTGCTTGCCTCGTTAACGGGCGAGTAAGGTGGTGAAGCGGGTAATGCCGTTCAGATGCTCCAGCGAGCGCTGATCAGACGTTCGTTCAGTACGCCAGGGGCCACGGGGCGCGGCCGACGGGCCAGGGCGACGTGGAAGGTTTCCAGCAAGTCGTGCAGGCGTTCTTCCAGCGCCTGTACCAACTGCGCGGGCTTTGTACCTTCTGCGTAAGCCACCTGGCTGTCGTCGGCAAAGATCCCTTGCAGGGTCTCTTGTGCCTTGAGTGCCGACAGCACCGGCTTCAATGCGTAATCCACCGCCAGCATGTGGGCGATGCTGCCGCCAGTGGCGATGGGCAACACGATCTTGTGGGCCAGGGCGCGCTCGGGCAGCAGGTCAAGCAAGGTTTTCAGGGCACCGGAAAACGAAGCCTTGTACACCGGGGTGGAGACGATCAGGCCATCGGCCTGGGCCACCAGCTGCTGAAAGTGTTGCACATGCGGGCTGTCGAAGCGGGCATGCAGCAGGTCTTCGGCGGGAAAGTCACGCACCTGGAATGTCACCACTTCAACGCCGCGATCCTGCAGCCACTGGCGCGAACGCTCGAGCAGCACGCCGGAGCGTGAACGGAGACTTGGGCTACCACCGATTGAGACGACCAGCATTGCTGCGCTTCCTTGTGTTCTGTTGGAGGAGACATTAACAGCTGCTACATATATCTAGAAATCATATTTTTTCATTTGTTTATTCCATTATTGTCTTTACCCATAAAGACCTCCTCGCGGGCGCGCCCGCTCCCACCGTTTTTTACAGGCATAAAAAAGGGCCGTCGAAACGGCCCGAAAATCCCTGCTTGGCTAAGAGCAATGCAACGAGGAATCCATTAACGATTGGGTTGAGGGGTCAGGCGCAGATAGGGTTTGACCGCCCGGTAACCTTTGGGGAAGCGCTGCTTGATCTCCTCCTCGTCTTTGAGCGAAGGCACGATCACCACTTCATCGCCGTCCTGCCAGTTACCCGGTGTGGCAACCTTGTGGTTGTCGGTCAGCTGCAGCGAGTCGATCACCCGCAGAATTTCGTTGAAGTTGCGCCCGGTACTGGCCGGGTAGGTAATGGTCAGGCGCACCTTTTTATTCGGGTCGATGATGAACAGCGAGCGCACGGTCAGGGTGTCGCTGGCGTTCGGGTGGATCAGGTCGTAAAGGTCGGACACTTTGCGGTCAGCGTCAGCAATGATCGGGAAGTTGACCACGGTATTCTGTGTTTCGTTGATGTCATCGATCCACTTGTGATGCGAGTCGACCGGGTCCACCGACAGGGCGATGGCCTTGACCCCGCGCTTGGCAAATTCGTCCTTCAGCTTGGCGGTCAGGCCCAACTCGGTGGTGCACACCGGGGTGAAGTCGGCCGGGTGGGAGAACAACACCCCCCAGCTGTTGCCCAGCCACTCGTGGAAGCGGATCTTGCCTTCGCTGGAATCCTGTTCGAAATCGGGGGCGATATCGCCGAGTTTGAGGCTCATGGGCTGCGGCTCCTGGGCTGGGTTCTGTACCGTATGGGCTCAATTTGCCTGCATTCAGTTAAAAATAAAAAGAATAAATAACGATTTATTTATAACCATAACGCATACGAACTAGCAGGCACAAAAAAGCCTCGCACTAGGCGAGGCTTTCTTTGTGGCTACGACTTACAGGAAGCTGTAAGTGTAGTTCACGATGAAGCGAGCCTGATCCTGGTCGGCACTGCTCTCACCGGCACCACGGTACACGCCTTGGCGCAGGCTGAAGCCCAAGCCTTTGAGGGCACCTTCCTGGAGGGTGTAGTCGATGCGCGCATCGCGTTCCCATTCATTGTAGGTACCGCTGCCCGACTTGTTGCGGATATCGTCACCACGCAGGTAAGCAACCGATGCCTTCAGGCCTGGCACACCCAGCGCCGCGAAGTCATAGGAGTACTGACCGAAGGTGGTGTTTTCACCAGCACGGGCGAACTGGTTGATCATGCTGTCGGTGAACAGGTAGAAGCTGGAGCCGCCAGCACCTTCCGAGGTGCCGCTGTCGTTGCTCAGGCTGCCCTGGTTCAACCATACGAAGCCACCGTCGTCACCCACTTGCTGGTGACCGAGCATCAGCGCGTGGCCACCCAAGGTATAGGTGAACATGGCGGACCAGGTCTTGTTGTCGATCTCGCCGGTGTTTTTGGCGTAGCCACCGTTGTTGTTGAAGTTGTAAGCGCTGTCGTTGCCATTCTTGCCGTCGCTGCTGCTGTCGAAGTAGCGCAGGTCGGTCTTGAACGACTGGTCGTCAGCGATCTTGAACACGTGGGTCGCGCCCAGGAAGTGCTGCTTGTAGAAGTCTTCCAGGTTCGAGTAGTAGTACTGCAGGGTCAGGTCTGGAGTGAGCTTGTAGTCCAGGCCACCATAGCGGAACTTGTTGCTCTCGGCATTGGAACCGGCGACAGACAGACCGGTACGGTTGCTCGAAGCACGGCCCATGGCGTGGGTCAGCTGACCCGCGTTGATGGTCAGGTTATCGATTTCCTTCGACTGGATGGTGCCACCCTCGAAGGTTTGTGGCAGCAGACGACCATCGTTGGAAACCAGGATCGGCAGGTTCGGTGCGAGCGCGCTACCGAAATGCGCTTCGGTCTTGGAGAAGCGCGCCTTGGCATTGGCACCGAAACGAGCCCACTGGGCTGCAGAACCTTTGCCGTCATCCGGGAAGAAGCCGGACTTGTGGTAACCCTCGCCACCATCCAGGTGAATACCCCACAGCGCTTGGGCATCAACACCGAAGCCTACGGTGCCTTGGGTAAAGCCCGAGATGTAGTCGAGCTTGAAGCCCTGGCCCGACTCACGCTGATCCGGGCGCTCCGCACCAGGTCTTGCGTGATCTTCACGGTTGTCGTTGTTGAAGTACATGGTGCGCGAGCTGAGCGACAGTTTGCTGTCCTCAACGAAACCGGCAGCGCCTGCTTGTTGGGCGAGAACCCCCAGTGCCACGGCCAGAGCCAGGCTGGACTTGTACATGTTTTGCTCCTCTACGTTCTAATTTTTGTGTATCTCTGGCGGAGGGGTCTGATGCCCCGCTCACCGGGATGGGCGATTTAGTCCCAAAGCGTGACTATTAAGTCAATCGTTTCTAAACGTTTCGCGACTTTGGTCTAAGACGCCACCTGCGCTACAGGATAATGACAATCCTATAAATCCAAAATGACCGTTTTATGAATTTGTAAGACTTTTAAGGAATATATTAGAAACCTTTACTGCAATTCGTTGTAGCTACGACTCGTTTAATAACTTTTGGTTATTTGCAAACGTTTGCTCATAACCTAATGCCAAATCGTTCTATCGGGCCTAGAACGCCTCGCACGCCTCGCTGATTTCGCCACGGGTCATGGCGCACTCACCCCTTGTTCGCCTGCGAAACGCCTGGCTTTAAAGCGTTTGGCTCCTAAGCTAATGCAAAAAAGTTATTTATTTTAATTTTCTTAGATCATTTAGCCTTCTCGTCATCCAACCCGACTTGCCTGACGAGAGGTTCAACCATGATCCCGCACGCTCCGCTGCGCCTGTTCGCCGCCCTGACCCTCGCCAGCACCAGCTGGTTGGCCCAGGCAGCCGACCTGACAGTGGCCTACCAGACCACTGTCGACCCGGCCAAAGTGGCACAGGTCGATGGCGACTACGAAAAAGCCAGCAAGGCCAGCATCGACTGGCGCAAATTTGATAACGGCGCAGACGTGATCACTGCCGTGGCCAGCGGCGACGTGCAGATCGGCTACCTGGGCTCCAGCCCGCTGGCCGCTGCCGCCACCCGCAAGCTGCCGGTTGAAACCTTCCTCATCGCCACCCAGATTGGCGCGGGTGAAGCGTTGGTGGCCCGTGACAGCATCAAGTCGCCGCAAGACCTGATCGGCAAGAAGGTCGCCGTCCCGTTCGTGTCCACCGGGCATTACAGCCTGCTTGCCGCACTGAAAAGCTGGAATATCGACCCTTCCAAGGTACAGATCCTCAACCTGGCGCCGCCGGCCATCATTGCCGCCTGGAAGCGCGGCGACATCGATGCGACCTACGTGTGGGACCCGGCCCTGGGCGTGGCCAAGGAAAACGGCAAGGTCCTGATCACCTCCGGCGAACTGGCCCAGAAAGGCGCGCCTACCTTCGATGCCTGGATCGTGCGCAAGGACTTCGCCGAGAAACACCCTGATGTGGTCAAGGCCTTTGCCAAAGTCACCCTCGATGCCTACGCCGACTACCGCAAGGACCCGAAAGCCTGGCTGGCCGACAAGGGCAACGTAGACAAGCTGGTGAAGCTGTCCGGTGCCAAGGCCAGCGACATCCCGGTGCTGCTGGAGGGCAACGTCTACCCGCTGGCCGCTGACCAGGCCAACGCCCTGGGCGCGCCGACCACCCAAGCGCTGACGGACACCGCCAACTTCCTCAAGCAGCAAGGCAAAGTCGAAGCAGTGCTGCCGGACTACTCGCCGTACGTCAGCGCCAAGTTCCTTCCAAACTGATCCGGAGCCCGTCATGGCCTTGCTCGAGCTGGAGCGCATCAGCGCACAGTACCCAGGCGCCAGCACCCCGGTGCTGGCCGACATCAACCTGAGCCTGGGACCACGCCAACTGCTGGTGGCCCTGGGGCCTTCCGGCAGCGGCAAGACCTCACTGCTCAACCTGATCGCCGGCTTCGTCGCCCCCAGTGGCGGTGACATCACCCTCGATGGTGTGCCGGTGCAGGGCCCCGGTGCAGAACGCGGCGTGGTGTTCCAGGACGATGCCCTGCTGCCATGGCAGAACGTGCTGGGCAACGTCGCCTTCGGCCTCGAACTGGCTGGCGTACCCCGCGCCCAGCGTGAGGCCAAGGCCCGCGAAATGCTCACCCTGGTCGACCTCGATGGCTTCGGCGAACGGCGTATCTGGCAATTGTCCGGTGGCCAGAAGCAGCGCGTGGGCCTTGCCCGGGCGCTGGCGGCTGCCCCTCGGGTACTGCTGATGGATGAACCGTTCGGTGCCCTCGATGCCTTCACCCGTGAGCAGATGCAAGAGCTGCTATTGCAAGTTTGGCAACGCACCGCCAAGCCGGTGTTCCTGATTACCCACGACATCGAAGAAGCGGTGTTCCTCGCCAGCGAACTGGTACTGCTGGCGCCCAACCCGGGACGCGTAGTGGAACGCCTGCAGCTGAACTTCGGCCAGCGCTATGCCGCTGGCGAATCGGCCCGGGCCATCAAGTCCGATCCAGCCTTCATCGAAACCCGCGAGCATGTGCTGGCGCGGGTGTTTTCCCAACGCCAAAGCCTGCAGGAGCGCGCATGAGCAGCCTGGACCTGCCGGTCGCCGGCAAACACAACACCCAAACCCGGCCAGCCGCCACGCTACGCCACCCACTGTCCACCCGCTGGATCAGCACCCTGACCCTGGCCAGCCTGCTACTGGCCTGGTGGCTGGTGACGGCTGCCGGTTGGGTAGAGCCCCTGTTCCTGCCCTCGCCCGGCGACATCCTGGCCAAGGCATGGACCTTGCTGACCCAAGGCTACATGGATGCCAGCCTGTGGCAGCACCTGGGCGCAAGCCTGGGCCGCATCGGCCTGGCGCTGGTGGCAGCGACCCTGACCGCAATACCCGTCGGCATCGCTATCGGCTACAACCGCGTAGCCCGCGGCATTCTCGACCCGCTGATCGAGTTCTACCGGCCCATCCCGCCGCTGGCCTACCTGCCGCTGATCGTCATCTGGTGCGGTATCGGCGAGTTGTCGAAAGTGCTGCTGATCTACCTGGCAATCTTCGCCCCCATCGCCATTGCCACAGCCACCGGTGTGCGCACGGTAGATCCGGCCAAGCTGCGCGCGGCGCAGTCGCTGGGCGCAAGCAAGGCCCAACTGATCCGCCACGTCATTTTGCCCAGTGCATTGCCTGACATCCTTACCGGCATCCGCATTGGCCTGGGGGTCGGCTGGTCGACCCTGGTGGCTGCCGAACTGATCGCCGCCACCAGCGGCCTGGGCTTCATGGTGCAATCGGCGGCGCAGTTTCTGGTCACCGACGTGGTGGTGCTGGGCATCCTGCTGATCGCCCTGATCGCCTTCGCTCTGGAAATGAGCCTGCGTGCCCTGCAACGCAAGCTGGTGCCCTGGCATGGGCAGATTCACTGAACTCCATTGTCCACGCCAGCACACTGGCGCCCGATTGAAGAGACCGACATGAGCCTGACCATCACTCCCCTAAGCCCAGCACTCGGCGCCCAGATCAGCGGCGTGGACATCAGCCGCGATATCAGCGCAGAAGAGCGCGATGCCATCGAACAGGCACTGCTCCAGCACCAGGTGCTGTTCCTCCGCGACCAGCCGATCAACCCGGAACAGCAGGCGCGCTTTGCCGCACGCTTCGGCGACCTGCACATCCACCCGATTTACCCCAACGTGCCGGACACCCCGCAGGTGCTGGTGCTCGACACGGCGGTTACCGATGTGCGCGACAACGCCGTGTGGCACACCGACGTGACCTTTTTGCCGACCCCGGCACTGGGCGCGGTACTCAGCGCCAAGCAATTGCCTGCTTACGGTGGCGATACCCTTTGGGCCAGCGGCATTGCGGCCTTCGAGGCCTTGTCGGCGCCGCTGCGTGAAATGCTGGGCGGGCTGACCGCTACCCACGACTTCACCAAGTCGTTCCCGCTGGAGCGCTTTGGCACCACGCCGGAAGACCTGACGCGCTGGGAGGCCACCCGGCGCAACAACCCACCGCTGTCGCACCCGGTGGTGCGCACGCATCCGGTGAGCGGGCGCAAGGCGTTGTTCGTCAATGAAGGGTTCACTACACGCATCAATGAACTGAGCGAACTGGAAAGCGATGCGCTGCTGAGGCTGCTGTTCGCCCATGCGACGCGACCGGAGTTCAGCATTCGCTGGCGTTGGCAGGAGCATGACGTGGCGTTCTGGGACAACCGCGTGACCCAGCATTTTGCGGTGGATGATTACCGGCCGAACCGGCGGGTGATGCACCGGGCGACCATCCTTGGGGATGCACCTTTCTAGCGGTTGCCTGTCTGGCCTCTTCGCGGGCTTGCCCGCTCCCACAGGTACACACAGGTTTCGAAACCGGTGCCGTGCCTGTGGGAGCGGGCAAGCCCGCGAAGAGGCCAGGACAGGAGACCTTGGTCAGCGAACCAGGTGCAGGTACTGCATGTGCCGCTCGTACTGGTCGAGGATGTCGTTGATGATCTGCTCCTTGCTGTAGCCCACCAGGTCATAGTTCTGGCTGCCTTCGCTCAGGTGCACCTCCGCCCGGTAATAGCGGCGGTTCTTCAACTCCTGCGTACCCAGCCCCCCCAAGGCGAACGATGGTGTGAAATAGCCACGCATCTGCACTTGGTAAATGAACGGCTGTTCCTCGCCATGGCCAATCTTCAGGCTGACGTTGTCATGGCTAGGGTCGTCCTGGGTAATCAGCACCAGGCCTTTCTGCTCGAACACTTCACGCACATCGGCAATCGCCGGGCGCACCACATCATCCATGAAACGGTACACCTCATCACGTGACGGGAAGTGCACCGCCTGGCTCAGGCGCTGGCGCCAGCCGCCACGGCCGCGACGCGACTGGGCGAACGGGGCCAGCGAGTGCATCTGCGCGATCTGCCGCTGCGACTCCAGGTAGAACGCCTTGTGCAGCCCCCACATCATGCACAGCAGAATGAGCGAGAACGGCAGCGACGTCAGCACCACTGCCGACTTCAGCGAATCAATGCTGCCAGCGAACAACAGCGCACTGGTGATCAGTGCAGTCATCGCCCCCCAAAAGATACGCAGCCAGTTCGGCCCATCTTCATCAGCGTCACCGCCCTTGGCCGACAAGGTCGACAGCACCACGGTGCCCGAGTCGGCCGAGGTGACGAAGAACACGAAGCTGATGAACACCGTGGTGGCGATGACTGCCTTGCTCCAGGGGTAGGTTTCCAGCAGCAGGTACAGGCTCATCGACGGGTTATCCAGCGCCGACTGGCCCAGTGCGGTCATGCCGTGGTTGATCACCTGGTCCAAGGCGCTGTTGCCGAAGATCGACATCCACGCCAGGGTGAAGCCCAGCGGAATCAGCAGCACGCCAAAGACGAACTCGCGGATGGTACGGCCACGGGAGATGCGGGCGATGAACAGGCCCACGAACGGCGCCCAGGCAATCCACCAGGCCCAGTAGAACACGGTCCAGCCGCCCAGCCAGCCGCGGTTTTCACCATAGGCATACACGTCGAAGCTCTTGCGCGGCAACGCACCCAGGTAGTCGCCCAGGTTCTGGATCAGCGTGTTGAACAGGTGCTGGGTAGGCCCGGCGAACAGCACGAACAGCAGCAGCGCACAGGCCAGGAACAGGTTGATGTCGCTCATCACCCGCACCCCCTTCTCCACCCCGGCCACGGCTACGGCCACAGCCGCGCCCATCATCAGGGTGATGAGGATCACCTGCACCCACTGGCTGTGGCTGATGCCGAACAGGTAGTCCAGACCGGCGTTCAGATGCAGCACCCCAAAGCCCATGTCGGCGCCCAGGCCGAACACCGTGGCGATGATGCCGAAGCCATCCACCGCATAACCGATCGGGCCGTTGATGCGCTTGCCAATCAGCGGGTACAGCGCCGAACGCAGGGCCAGCGGCAGGTTATGCCGGTAGGCGAAATAGGCCAATGCCATGCCGACGAAGGCGAACACCCCCCAGCCATGCAGGCCCCAGTGCAGGAACAGGATCTGCATCGCCTGGCGCCCGGCCTCGACCGTGCCGGCTTCGCCTTGGGGCGGTTGCAGCATGTGGGTCAGCGGTTCGGAGACACAGAAGAAGAACAGCGTGATGCTGATGCCGGCGGCGAACAGCATGCCTGCCCACGACAGGTAGCTGAACTCGGGTTCGTCGTGGTCGGCACCGAGTTTGATCTTGCCATAGCCAGACAAGGCGGTGACCACCACGAAGACCAGGTACAGCGTCATCGCCAGCATGTAGTACCAGCCGACCGTGTTGGCCGCCCAGTTCTGCGCCGCCAGCAACCAGTCACCTGCGGCTTGCGGGTTGGAGATGACTACCAGGCCAAAGATGAGGATGAAACTCGCCGCAAAGTAGAACACCGGGGGGTTCATGCGGATTTTGCCGTTGGCAGCGGAAGGGTTCGGTGCACTCATAGGGCGTGCACCTCGTCGAATGACGTGAGGTTCGGAATGAACGGGTTCAGCAAAGGAATCCTCCTGTTGAACACCGGCAGCGGACCAGCGTTTTTCATTGAACAAGCGTTCAAGTTAAACATGGATCGGATTTCAATGCGAATTGGGGCGCCGATTGGTGTCGTCCTGTTCCGGCCTCTTTGCGGGTGGACCCGCACCTACATTTGGTACGTTCGGTGTAGGCGCGGGCTTGCCCGCGGAGAGGCCGGCACAGGCAATTGCACTGCTGGATCAGTTCTTGTCCTGGCAATCCAGCTGCAGGTTGGCCTGAGTAATGTTGCTTTCAGCCGGCACACTGCGCGTCAGCCACACATTACCGCCAATGGTCGAACCCTTACCGATGGTAATACGCCCCAGCACCGTGGCCCCGGCATAGATCACCACATCGTCCTCGACGATCGGGTGCCGTGGCAGGCCTTTATGCAGCGTACCCGACTCATCGCTGGGGAAACGCTTGGCGCCGAGGGTCACCGCCTGGTAGATGCGCACGCGCTCGCCGATGATCGCGGTTTCACCAATGACCACACCCGTACCATGATCGATGAAGAAGCTCGGGCCGATCTGCGCCCCCGGGTGAATGTCGATACCGGTGGCCGAATGCGCCAGCTCCGAACTGATCCGCGCCAGCAGCGGCAGCCCTGCCTTGTACAGGTGATGCGCCAGCCGGTGGTGGATGATCGCCAGGATGCCCGGGTAGCACAGCAGCACTTCATCGACGCTGCGCGCTGCCGGGTCGCCGTGGTAGGCGGCCAGCACATCGGTGTCGAGCAGAACGCGCAGTTCCGGTAGCGCAGCTGCAAAGCCCTGGATCAGGCTCAGCGCACGGGCGTCGACGCCCGCCAGCTCAGCCTTGCTTTGCCGTGCCGCGTAACGAAGTTCAAGACGAGCCTGGGCCAGCAAGGCGGTCAGCGCGGCATCCAGGGTATGGCCGACGTAGAAGTCTTCACTTTCTTCGCGCAGGTCGACTGGCCCCAGGCGCATGGGGAACAGCGCCCCGCACAGTTGCTCCAGAATCTGTCGCATCGCTTCACGCGACGGCAGCTCGCGCCCGCCCTGCTCGCCAATACTGCGGCCATTACGGGTGCGCCATTGCTCACGGGCCCCGCGCAGGCCAGTGACAATGCTCTGCAACTGCCAATGCGCGGATGAAGGTTGTTCGCTCACGGTGTTCTCCTGCCGTATAGGCCATCTGATTTTGTTGCCAGGCCCGCGAAAAGGCCGAACCTGCCTGCTGCAATCCACTTTACGGCAAATCTGAGGCTTGGAAAAAACAACGCTTTATTCCATCCTGCACTAAGTCAGGCATAAGCCGCGATGACGGAGTGGGTATCGTCGCCTACCCTCAAAGCAGCCAGCACCTGGCGCAAATCAAAAAAGGAATATTAAAGTTATTTTTTAGTATTTCTCGGCCTAATCAGCCAACCCTATAGTCGCCACCTCACTACCTAGACAACAAGCGCGGGGCTCTGACATGTCGAAATTCGCCAAACCGCTACTCAACGCCAGCCTGGCCCTTCTGCTGGGTGCCGGCCTGCTCAGCCAGGCTTTCGCCGGCGAGCAATTGAAGACCATTCAGGAAAAAGGCGTCATCAACGTCGGCCTCGAGGGCACCTACCCGCCATTCAGCTTCCAGGACGAAAACGGCAAACTGACCGGCTTCGAAGTGGAGCTGTCTGAGCTGCTGGCCAAGGAGCTGGGGGTCAAGGCCAAGATCCAGCCGACCAAGTGGGACGGCATCCTCGCCGCGCTGGAATCCAAACGCCTGGATGTAGTGGTCAATCAGGTGACCATTTCCGAAGAGCGCAAGAAAAAGTACGACTTCTCCGAGCCCTACACTGTCTCCGGCATCCAGGCACTGATCCTGAAAAAGAAAGCCGAGCAGCTGAACATCAAGGGCGCACAGGACCTGGCCGGCAAAAAGGTCGGCGTAGGCCTTGGCACCAACTACGAACAGTGGGTGAAAAAGGACGTGCCGCAAGCCGATGTGCGCACCTATGAAGACGACCCAAGCAAGTTCGCTGACCTGCGCAACGGCCGTATCGACGCCATCCTGATCGACCGCCTGGCGGCGCTGGAATACGCGCAAAAAGCCAAGGACACCCAACTTGCTGGCGATGCCTTCTCGCGCCTGGAAAGCGGCGTGGCCCTGCGCAAAGGTGAGCCGGAACTGTTGGCAGCCATCAACAAGGCCATCGACAAGCTAAAAGCTGACGGCACGCTGGCCAAGCTGTCCGAGAAGTACTTCGGTGCCGATGTCACCAAATGATCGCTGAAAGCCTGCAACTCGTTGTCGATTCCGCGCCCTTCCTGCTGAAGGGCGCGGGTTATACGGTGCTGCTCAGTGTCGGCGGCATGTTCTTCGGTCTGGTGCTGGGCTTTGCCCTGGCGCTGATGCGGTTGTCGAAGATTCTGCCGCTGAACTGGCTGGCGCGGGTCTACGTGTCGTTCTTCCGCGGCACGCCGCTGCTGGTGCAGCTGTTCGTGATCTATTTCGGCATGCCGCAAATCGGCATCGAGCTCGACCCAATCCCCGCTTCGCTGATCGGCCTGTCGCTGAACATGGCGGCCTACATCTGCGAGATCCTGCGCGCAGCCATTTCCTCGATCGACCGTGGCCAGTGGGAAGCAGCCGCCAGCATCGGCATGACCCGCGTGCAAGCCATGCGCCGGGCGATCCTGCCACAGGCCTTGCGCACCGCGCTGCCACCGCTGGGCAACAGTTTCATCTCGCTGGTAAAGGACACTGCCCTGGCGGCAACCATCCAGGTGCCCGAGCTGTTCCGCCAAGCCCAGCTGATTACTGCGCGCACGTTCGAAGTGTTCACCATGTACGTGGCGGTCGCGGTCATCTACTGGGTGCTGTGCAGCATCCTTGCGCACTTCCAGAACCGCATGGAAGCGCGGGTCAACCAGCATGACCAGGAGCATTGAGCATGATTGAAGTCAAAGGCCTGACCAAGCGGTTCAAGGGCCAGACCGTGCTCAACGGTATCGACCTGACCGTGCAGCCCGGTGAAGTGGTGGCCATCATCGGCCCCAGTGGCTCGGGCAAAACCACCTTCCTGCGCTGCCTTAACCTGCTGGAAACACCCGATGCCGGGCAGATCCAGATCGGCGCCATCAGCATCGATGCCAACCGCCCTTTGGGCGGGCAGCAGGGTGCGATTCGCCGTTTGCGCCAGCAAGCCGGGTTCGTGTTCCAGAACTTCAACCTGTTCCCCCATCGCACTGCCCTGGAGAACGTGATCGAGGGGCCGGTGATCGTCAAGAAGACGCCTCGCGAACAGGCCATCGAGCTCGGCCGGCGCCTGCTGGCCAAAGTCGGCCTGGCGGGCAAGGAAGACGCCTACCCACGGCGCCTGTCCGGCGGCCAGCAGCAACGCGTGGCCATCGCCCGTGCCCTGGCCATGGAACCAGAGGTAATCCTGTTCGACGAACCGACCTCGGCGCTAGACCCGGAGCTGGTCGGTGAAGTATTGGCGACCATCCGCGGCCTGGCCGAGGAAAAGCGCACCATGATCATCGTCACCCACGAGATGAGCTTTGCCCGGGACGTGGCGAACCGGGTGATCTTCTTCGACAAGGGCGTGATCGTGGAGCAGGGCGAAGCAAAGGCGCTGTTCGCGGCGCCGAAGGAAGAACGTACCCGGCAGTTCTTGCGCAAGTTCCTCGGGACTGCGGCCTCCGAGTAAACCTGTTCCGGCCCTTTCGCGAGTAAACCCGCTCCTACAGTGAATGCACAGATCTTGAGGCATCTGTGTAGGAGCGGGTTTACCCGCGAAGAGCCCGGCACGTCTGTAACATATCCCCTTCTATAAATATTCCAAAAAGTTAGTTCATAAAATTTTTATAAATCATTAGGGTATATAAACCGGACCACCGGACCAGCACACATCTGTCGCGATCAGCTGTAGCGACATAACTATTTTGTGAGGTCAGGAATGGTCAGGATCACAATCACCCCAGTGCGTAACGCCAGGGCATTGAGTGCAGCCAAGGAGCGGCACTGATGCCCAGCCAAGCCAACACCCAATTCCATAGCGATCTCGACAGCTCGCCCCCGCTGCTGCCGGCCAAGGTACTGCGCAACGACGCCGAAGCCCTGCAAGCGGCCCGCGAACTGGCCGAGGTCGCCCGTGAGCAAGCTGCCCGGCGCGACCAGCAACGCAAACTGCCCTGGGCCGAAATCGAACTGTTTACCCGCAGCGGTCTGGGCAGCATCAGCGTACCCAAGGCCTACGGTGGCCCCGACGTATCGTTCGCAACCGTCGCCGAAGTGTTCCGCCTGATCAGCGCCGCCGACCCCGCCCTGGGGCAGATCCCGCAGAACCAGTTCGGCATGCTGCAACTGCTGCGCCTGACGGCCAGCGAGGCGCAGCAAGCGCAGATCTTTCGCAGCGTGCTCGACGGCTGGCGCATCGGCAATGCCGGGCCTGAACGTGGCACCAGGGATACCCTCACCCTCAAGGCCCGAATCACGCGCGCCGGCGACAGCTACCGCATAAGTGGCGAGAAGTTCTACTCCACCGGTGCCTTGTTCGCCCATTGGGTGGCGGTAAAAGCCCTCGACGACGAAGGCCGCCAGCGCCTGGCATTCGTGCGCCGGGGCAGCCCGGGGTTGCGCATTGTCGATGACTGGTCCGGGTTCGGCCAGCGCACCACCGCCAGCGGTACCGTGCTGCTGGACCAGGTGCCGGTGGACGCGGAACTGGTAATCGACAACTGGCGCCAGCGCGATATCCCCAACATTCAGGGCGCCGCTTCGCAGCTGATCCAGGCGGCGATCGACGCTGGCATCGCCGAAGCAGCTATCGATGATGCGATCACCTTCGTGCGCGAAAAGTCCCGGCCGTGGATTGAAGCCAACGTCGACCGTGCCAGTGACGACCCTTATGTAATTGCCGACATCGGCCGCCTGAAACTCGAGCTGCACGCCGCCGAAGCGCTGCTGCGCAAAGCTGCTCGGGTACTCGACGAGGTCAATGCTGCGCCTATCGACGCAGCCAGTGCGGCACGTGCCTCGATTGCGGTGGCCGAGGCCAAGGTGCTGACTACCGAAATTGCCCTGCAGGCCAGCGAAAAGCTGTTCGAGCTGGCCGGCAGCCGCGCCACCCTTGCCGAGTTCAACCTCGACCGCCACTGGCGAAATGCTCGGGTGCACACCCTGCACGACCCGGTGCGCTGGAAGTACCACGCGGTGGGCGCTTACCACCTTAATGGCACCCTGCCTGCACGGCATTCCTGGATCTGATTTGCTGCCTTTGGGGCTGCTGCGCAGCCCTTCGCGGGCTTGCCCGCTCCCACAGGATTGCCACCGCCTGAACGGGCATCACTTCACCTGTGGGAGCGGGTAAGCCCGCGAAGGGCCACAAAGCGGCCCCCCGGAGAACTCCATGACAATCGCTATCATCACCAGCGACGCCCAAGCCCTGGCCGTCGCCGAAGACATCGCCCAACAACTGCGCCGCGACAGCGCCTTGCGCGACCGCGAGCGCCGCCTGCCGCTGGCCGAACTCGAGCTGTTCACCCGCTCCGGCCTGTGGGCCATCAGCGTGCCCAAAGCCTTCGGCGGTGCCGGCGTATCCAACGTCACCCTGGCCAAGGTCATCGCCCGTATCGCGCAGGCCGACGGTTCGCTCGGGCAGATTCCGCAGAATCATTTCTACGGTCTGGAAGTGCTGCGGGTAAACGGCAGCCCCGAACAGCAACAGCGCCTGTACACCGAGGTACTGGCCGGCCGCCGTTTCGGCAATGCCCTGGCCGAGCTGGGCACCAAGACCGCCCACGAGCGCACCACCCGCCTGAGCCGTGACGGCGACGGTTTCCGCATCAACGGGCGCAAGTTCTATTCCACAGGCGCCATCTATGCCCAGCGCATTCCAACCTCGGTCGTGGATGAACAAGGTATACAACAGTTGGCCTTCGTCCCGGCCGACAGCCAGGGGCTGCAGGTGATCGACGACTGGAGCGGCTTCGGCCAGCGCACCACCGGCAGCGGTTCGGTGGTGTTCGATAACGTGTACGTCAGCGCAGCGGACGTGGTGCCGTTCCAGAGCGCCTTCGAGCGCCCCACCCCGGTCGGCCCGCTGGCGCAGATCCTCCATGCCGCCATCGACACCGGTATTGCCCGCGCCGCCTATGAAGACGCCCTGCACTTCGTGCGCACCCGCAGCCGTCCGTGGGTCGACTCCGGCCTGGACAAGGCCACGGATGACCCGCTGACGCTGAAAAGCTTCGGCCATCTGGCGGTCCGCTTGCATGCGGCCGAAGCCCTGCTGGAGCGCGCAGGCGAATACCTCGACCGCGCCCGCGACGACAGCACTGCCGACAACGTGGCCGCCGCCTCCATTGCCGTGGCCGAAGCACGCGCCATCAGCACCGAAATTTCCCTCACCGCCGGTACCACCCTGTTCGAACTGGGCGGCAGCCAGGCAACATTGGCCGAACACAACCTCGACCGCCACTGGCGCAACGCTCGCGTGCACACCCTGCACGATCCGGTGCGCTGGAAGTACCACGCCATCGGCAACTACTACCTCAACGATGCCAACCCGCCGCGCCGGGGGACCATCTGATGGCCAAGCAGATTCTGCTCAATGCCTTCAACATGAACTGCATCGGGCACATCAACCACGGTCTGTGGACCCACCCACGGGACACTTCAACCCAGTACAAGACCCTGGACTACTGGACCAACCTGGCACGCCTGCTGGAGCGCGGCCTGTTCGACGGGCTTTTCATTGCCGACATCGTCGGCACCTACGACATCTACGGCCAGTCACTGGACGTCACCCTCAAGGAGTCGATCCAGCTGCCAGTCAACGACCCGCTGCTGCTGGTCTCCGCCATGGCTGCGGTCACCCGTCACCTGGGTTTCGGCCTTACCGCCAACCTCACCTACGAGGCGCCGTACCTGTTCGCCCGGCGACTTTCCACACTCGACCACCTGAGCAATGGCCGGGTGGGCTGGAACATTGTCACCGGCTACCTCGACAGCGCCGCCCGGGCCATGGGCCTGGCGCAGCAACCGGCGCATGATCGCCGCTACGACCAGGCCGATGAATACCTGCAGGTGTTGTACAAGCTGCTGGAAGGCAGCTGGGCCGACGACGCAGTGGTCGCCGACCGCGAGCATCGCGTCTATGCCACGCCCGACAAGGTGCGCAAGGTTCAGCACCAGGGCGAGTTCTACAAGGTCGAAGGCTACCACCTGTGCGAGCCCTCACCGCAGCGCACCCCGGTGCTGTTCCAGGCTGGCAGCTCTGCGCGTGGCTTGGCCTTCGCCGGCAACCATGCCGAATGCGTGTTCATCAGTGGCCAAGACAAGGCAGCCACCCGTGCCCAGGTCGACAAGGTTCGCGCGGCCGCCCAGGCCGCCGGCCGCGACCCGCAGGCAGTCAAAGTGTTCATGGGCATCACGGTGATCGTCGCGGCCACCGAGCAACTGGCCCAGGCCAAACATGCCGAGTACCTGCGCCACGCCAGCGCCGAAGCGGGCGTCGCGCACTTCGCCGCGTCCACGGGCATCGACTTCGCCGCCTATGAACTGGACCAACCCATTGCCTTCAGCCAGGGCAACGCCATCCAGTCAGCCACGCGCCAGTTGCAAGACAACGCCTGGACCCGCCGGCGCCTGTTGCAGCAACACGCCCTGGGCGGCCGCTACGTAACCCTGGTCGGCGCGCCTGAACAGGTGGCCGAGCAGTTGATCGCGTGGATCGATGAAACCGGCCTGGACGGTTTCAACCTGACCCGCACCGTCACCCCGGAAAGCTTCGAGGACTTCGTCGAGCTGGTCATCCCGCAACTTCAGCTGCGTGGCCGCTACAAGACGGCCTACACCGAAGGCACCCTGCGCGAAAAACTGTTCCATACCGACCACCCGCACTTACCCGCCGACCACCCTGGCTCGGCTTACCGCTTTACCCCTACCCCGACTGGAGCCCTGCACCATGCTTGAGAAACTGTTCCGGCCCGTCGCGGCCATTGCCATCACCCTCGGCCTGTGCGCCGGTGCCCTTGCTGCCGAGCCGTTGAAGATCGGCACCACCTCGGCCTTTGCCATTCCGCTGGAAGCCGCGGTGGAAGAAGCCCACAAGCGAGGCCTGGAAGTGAAGCTGATCGAGTTCAGCGACTGGATTGCGCCCAATGTCAGCCTCAACAGCGGCGACATCGACGTGAACTACTTCCAGCACATCCCGTTCCTGGAAAACGCCAAGGCTGCTGCAGGCTTCAACCTTGTGCCTTACGCCCCGGGCATCATCAACAACGTTGGCCTGTACTCGAAAAAGTACAAAAGCTTTGCCGAGCTGCCTGAAGGCGCCAGCGTGGCCATCGCCAACGACCCGATCAACAGCGGCCGTGGCCTGCTGCTGCTGGCCAAGGCCGGGTTGATCACCCTGAAGCCCGGCGTGGGCTACAAGGCCACCGAGGATGACATCCTCGCCAACCCGAAAAAGCTGAAGATCCTTCAGGTCGAGGCGGTGCAACTGGTACGCGCCTACGACGACGCCGACCTGGTGCAGGGTTACCCGGCCTACATCCGCCTGGCCAACACCTTCGATGCCACCTCGGCGTTGCTGTTCGATGGGCTGGAAAACAAGGAATACGTGATCCAGTTCGTCATTCGCCCGCAAAGCAAGGACGACCCACGCCTGGCCCAGTTCGTCGACATCTACCAGCATTCGCCAGTGGTGCGCGCTGCGTTGAACAAAGCTCACGGCAAGCTCTACCAAGCCGGCTGGGAAGGCTGACATGAGCCAGGCCAGCGCGCTCAGGGCGCCTACACCCCAAGCACTGCCGCCTATAGCCAAGGAACAGGCCCTGCGCCCCGAGGTCAATGAAGCCCACGTGCGCTTCATCGGCCTGGGCAAGACCTACCCGGGCCAGGCGCAACCGGCCTTGCAAGGCATTGACTTGAACATCCGCCATGGCGAGATCTTCGGCATCATCGGCCGCAGCGGCGCCGGTAAGTCATCACTGCTGCGCACCATCAACCGCCTGGAGCAACCCAGCCAGGGCCGCGTATTGATCGACCAGGTGGATATCGCGCCTTTCGATGAGGACCAGCTTGTGGCCCTGCGCCGGCGCATCGGCATGATCTTCCAGCACTTCAACCTGATGTCGGCCAAGACCGTGTGGCAGAACGTCGAGTTGCCGTTGAAAGTCGCCGGCGTGGCAAAAGCCGAACGCCAGCGCAAGGTGCGCGAGTTGCTGGAACTGGTCGGCCTGCAGGAAAAACATCACGTGTACCCGGCGCAACTGTCCGGCGGGCAGAAACAGCGCGTGGGCATTGCCCGGGCACTGGTGCACACCCCCGAGATCCTGCTGTGCGACGAGGCCACCTCGGCGCTGGACCCGG
The DNA here is from genome assembly GCF_058782925.1 of Pseudomonas sp. FW305-E2. NCBI lineage: Bacteria > Pseudomonadati > Pseudomonadota > Gammaproteobacteria > Pseudomonadales > Pseudomonadaceae > Pseudomonas > Pseudomonas sp. FW305-E2. The sequence continues at coordinate 63,128 of NZ_JBYSYE010000014.1, forward strand.
AAACCACCGCCTCGATCCTGGAGCTGCTGCGCGATATCAACCAGCGCCTGGGGCTGACCATCGTGCTGATCACCCACGAAATGGCGGTGATTCGCGACATCTGCCACCGGGTTGTGGTGCTGGAACGCGGCGCAGTGGTCGAGCAGGGCGAGGTCTGGCGGGTGTTTGGTTCACCTCGTCACGAGGTTACCCGCACCCTGCTCGCCCCTTTGCAGGCCAAGCTACCCGCCGCACTGCAAGCCAGCCTCCAGGCCCACCCGGCGAGCGGCAACAGCGCCGTAGTGCTGAAACTGACGGTGCTTGGCGAGCCAGAGCTGTCTGCCCTGTTCAACGACCTGGGCGGGCGTGTGCGTCTGCTGCAGGGCGGCGTGGAAACCATCGGCGAACATGCCTTGGGGCAACTCATCCTCTCGGTGCAACACTCGCCGCACGACACCCATCAATTGCTGGAACGTGCCCGCCGTTGGGCCGAGGACGTGGAGGTATTGGGCCATGTGGTTTGATCGCCTGCTGGAAGGCTTGCTTGATACGCTGCTGATGGTTGGGGTTTCGTCACTGATCGCCCTGCTGGTGGGTGTACCCATGGCGGTGCTGCTGGTCACCAGCGACAAGGGTGGGATCTTCGAGGCGCGGCTGCTGAACCGGGTGCTGGGCGCCTTCGTCAACCTGTTCCGCTCGATTCCGTTTCTGATCCTGATGGTTGCGCTGATTCCTTTCACCCGCCTGGTGGTGGGTACCACTTATGGTGTGTGGGCGGCAGTGGTGCCGCTGACCATTGCCGCCACACCGTTCTTTGCGCGGATTGCCGAGGTCAGCCTGCGTGAGGTCGACCATGGTCTGGTGGAAGCCGCACAGGCCATGGGCTGCCGGCGCTGGCACATCGTCTGGCATGTACTGTTGCCCGAGGCACTGCCGGGGATCGTCGGGGGCTTCACCATAACCTTGGTGACCTTGATCAACTCGTCGGCGATGGCCGGGGCGATTGGTGCCGGCGGGCTGGGGGATATCGCCTATCGGTATGGCTACCAGCGTTTCGACAGCCAGATCATGCTGACCGTGATCGCCATGCTGGTAGCGTTAGTGGCGTTGATCCAGCTGGGCGGGGACCGCCTGGCGAAGGGTTTGAACAAGCGCTGAAATCCAGGGCTGCTTTGCAGCCCGCTCTCAATCCCAGCGAAGATCCTCAGCCGGCACTGGCCGCCCGAACCAGTACCCTTGCCCCAACTGGCATTCCTCCTGCAACAGGAAGCTGGCCTGTTCCGTCTGCTCGATGCCCTCGGCATGCACCTGCATACCCATGCTACGGGCCAAGGCGATGATCACCCGCACAATAGCGATGTCGTCTTCATCCACTGGCAACCCAGCCACAAACCCTTGGTCGATTTTCAATTTCTGCACCGGCAAACGTTTGAGCCGCAGCAGTGACGAATACCCGGTGCCAAAGTCGTCGATGGCCAGGGTCACCCCCAGTTCGCGCAAGCGGTGCAGTTGCTCCAGCGCCACCTCAGGGTCTTCCATCACCGCGCTTTCGGTCACTTCCAGCTCCAGCAAGGCCGGGGCCAGGCCGGTGTCATGCAGCACTTCGGCTATCTGCCGATACAGCTCATGCTGGCCAAACAGGCGACTGGAGATGTTCACCCCAACAAATGCCAGCTGCCGGCCTTCAGCCTGCCACTGCACCATTTGCCGACAGGCCTGTTGCAGCACCCAGGTATCGATCTCGGCAATCAGGCCGGTGCGTTCGGCAATCGGGATGAACTCGCTCGGCGGTACCAGGCCGCGCCCGGGGTGCTGCCATCGCACCAACGCCTCGACCCCGACCTGCCGGCCCGTCGCCAAGTCGTGTACCGGCTGAAAGTACACCCGCAGTTCATCCTGCTCCAGGGCCCGACGCAATTCGGCGGCGGTCTCGACCCGATGCTGGGCGTGGGCGGTCAGCTCTTCGGTGTACAGCGCATAACAGGCCCGACCGTTGCTTTTGGCCTTGTACAACGCCGAGTCGGCATTGCGCAGCAACTGCTCGGCACTCAAGGCATCGCTGGGGAACAGGCTGATTCCGACGCTGGCGCTGATGAACAGACGATTGCCCTCGAACTGAAACGGCTCACGCATGCGCTCGATGATGCATTGCGCCAGCTTGCCCGCCTGGCCAACCTGCTGGCAGTTCTCGGCCAGCACGCCGAACTCGTCGCCGCCCAGACGCGCCAGGGTCATGCCGTTACCCAACACCTCTCCCAGACGCTCGCCTACCAGCTTCAGCAACTGGTCGCCAATGGTATGGCCCAGGCCGTCGTTTATGCTCTGGAAATGATCCAGGTCCAGCAGCAACAGGGCGCAACCGCGCTTGTTGGCCTGCGCCACCGCCAATGCCTGCTCCACCCGGTCGGTAAACAGCAGGCGGTTGGGCAGGCCGGTCAGCGGGTCGTGGTGGGCGAGGTAGGCAAGCTCTTGTTCCGAATGCTTGATGGCGCTGATGTCACTGAACACCGCCACGTAATGGCTGAGCTCACCTTCGTCATCACGAATGGCGCAAATGGTCTGCCACTGCGGGTAGATTTCCCCGCTTTTGCGCCGGTTCCAGATTTCACCACTCCACTCGCCCTTCTCGGCCAGGGTGGCAAAAATTTCCTGGTAGAAGGCCAGGCCATGGCGGCCCGACTTGAACTTGCTCGGGCGCTGGCCGATGACCTCATCCTGCTGGTAGCCGGTGATGCGCATGAAGGCACGATTGACGTGCACGATCAGGCCTTGGCGGTCGGTCACCAGCACACCCTCGAGGGTACTGTCGAACACCGCGGCAGCCATGCGCAGCCGTTCACGGTCTTCGCAACGCAAACGCGCGCCATGGCCGATGAAATTGAGCAGGCGCACACGCGACACGTAGATCAGCACGGCACTGAGCAGCACCCAGACCACCACGTTGATCTGCCGCCCCACAGTCAATGCCAAGGGGTCGTCAGTCATGCTGTGCAGCATCACCTCCGCCAGCGCAAGCCAGAGGATCGAGAGCACCACATACAGCGCAGCCATGCGCAAGGCGTCGCGAACGGAAACAGACATGTCGGGTGGGAAAGGCCATCAAAAAGGAGCGGGCATTATAAAGGCTGAAACATGTCGTGACCTCCTATCTCAACGGTTGACTGGTTTTATTTCCCCGCCAAGGGATAATCAGCCCTTCCCCCTGCATTTCGAGGGTATTTGCACCTATGTGGTATAACGGCCTGCTCGACCTGTCGGCCTGGCAACTGGTCGGCATCACTCTGTTGATGACCCACGTGACCATTGTCAGCGTCACGGTCTACCTGCATCGCTACTCCGCGCACCGGGCCCTGGAGCTCAACGGCGCGCTCAAGCACTTCTTCCGCTTCTGGCTGTGGCTGACCACGGCGCAGAACACCCGTGAGTGGACCGCCGTCCACCGCAAGCACCACGCCAAGTGCGAAACCCCCGACGACCCGCACAGCCCGGTGTACAAGGGCCTGGGCACGGTGCTGCGCAAAGGTGCCGAGCTGTACCGTGAAGAGGCACGCAACCCCGAAACCCTGCGCATCTATGGCAAGAACTGCCCGGATGACTGGATTGAGCGCAACCTGTACTCGCGTTACAAACTGGGCGGCATCGCACTGATGGCGGTGATCGATCTGCTGCTGTTCGGCACCCTGGGCATCACCATCTGGGCGGTGCAGATGATGTGGATTCCGTTCTGGGCCGCCGGTGTGGTCAACGGCCTGGGCCATGCCCTGGGCTATCGCAACTTCGAATGCCGCGACGCCGCCACCAACCTGGTGCCCTGGGGCATCATCATCGGCGGTGAAGAACTGCACAATAACCACCACACCTACCCCAACTCGGCCAAGCTCTCGGTCAAACGCTGGGAGTTCGACATGGGCTGGGCGTGGATCCGCTTGTTCTGCCTGTTGCGTCTGGCCAAGGTGCAGCGCGTGGCGCCCATCGCCCACCGGGTGGCCGGCAAGGCCAGCCTGGACATGGACACCGCCATGGCCATCCTCAACAACCGCTTCCAGATCATGGCCCAGTACCGCAAGCTGGTGATCGGCCCGCTGGTGAAACAGGAACTGGCCCGTGTCGACGCCTCGGTGCGTTACCGCTTCCGCCGTGCCAAACGGCTGCTCTCGCGCGAAACCAGCCTGCTGGAAGACCGCCACCACGTGCGCATCGAGTCCATGCTCGCGCACAGCCAGGCACTGAAAACCATCTACGAAAAACGCCTGGCCCTGCAGCAGATCTGGGCGCGCACCAGTGCCAACGGCCACGACATGCTGGCTGCCATGAAAGACTGGGTACACGAGGCCGAAACCAGCGGCATCCAGGCACTGCGCGACTTCGCAGCACAACTCAAGACTTACTCGCTGCGTCCGACCGGCGCCTGACCGCCGTTGATCGGCACGCCCCGCAACGGGGCGTGCCGTTCGGAACTTCGCCCCCGCCTCTCCACTCGAATCCGGAATATCGCCTGCGTGGCGGGCCGGATGTTGGCCGCACGCTTTCACGTTGAGACCTGCTCCGTGCACATGGCCAAGAACATTCCAACGATTTTCCCCGGCACCCCTCCTCCCGAAGCTGCCCAGACTTTACTGGCGTTGCTCCACGCCCAAGGTGAGGTTGCCCGCCTGAGTGAGCGTGATCAGCTGTTCAGCTCGTTGCTCGACAGCGTCAACGCAGTGCTTTGGGCCTTCGACTGGGAAACCCGTCAGGTGCTGTACGTGAGCCCAGCCTACGAGCGCATCTTCGGCCGCCCGGTCAGCCTGGTGCTGGCTGACTACAATGAATGGCGTGACAGCATCTACCCCGACGACCTCGAGTTCGCCGAGCGTAGCCTGGCCCAGGTACTGCTCAAGGGCGCGGTGGAAGACCGCGAGTACCGCATCCTCAATGCCGATGGGCAACTGCGCTGGCTGAGCGACAAGTGCTACATCAACCAGCAGCACGATGGCGACCGGGTAATCATTGTCGGTATCGCCGAAGACATCACCGAGAAGAAGCAGCTTGAAGGCGAACTGCAGCGCCTGGCCACCACCGACGTGCTGACCCAGAGCAGTAACCGCAGGCACTTTTTCGAATGTGCCCAGCAAGCCTTCGACAGTGCACGCGAGGACGGTACACCGCTGGCTTTCCTGCTGTTGGATATCGACGACTTCAAACGCATCAATGACAGCTATGGCCACCAGGAAGGCGACCAGGTGCTGCAACACATCGCCGACAGCGGCAAGGCCGTGCTACGCCGGGGCGACCTGTTCGGACGCATTGGCGGCGAAGAATTTGCGGCGGTGTTTCCGGGCTGCAACGCCCAGGTCGCGGAGCAGATTGCCGAGCGCTTGCAACGGCAGATTCAGCACTTGAGCTTCAGCCATGGCCAGCAGACGTACGGGGTGACGGTGAGCCAGGGGCTGACCGAGCTGACCGATGAGGATGTGGCGCTGGACAGCCTGTATGCGCGGGCCGATGCGGCAATGTACCAGGCCAAGCGGCAGGGCAAGAACCAGATAGTCCGCGGCTGATCAGGCGGCAAGGGCACCGGCTTTGGCCGGTATTCGCGGGCCCGGCGCCACACCTGTGGGAGCGGGCAAGCCCGCGAAGGGCCGCAATGCGGCCCCCGAATCTCAGCTGGAAACTTCGGCCCCAGCCACCGGCGGTTCTTCCTGCGGTTTTACTTCCGGGTTCTCCTCTTTGCGCAACCGCCTCAGCTCCGGCAGGCCAAGCTTGAGCAGGCGCGCCGTCTTGCCGCTGGCCACCTTCTCCAGCCCCTGCCCAGCCGGCAGCCGCGACAACTGCCCAGCCAGGTTCATGGCCAGGATCTCCCGCGAGTAAACGCCACCGCCCAACTGGTAGATCGCAGCGATCAACTCGCGCAGTGCCAGCGGCAAACGCCAGCGAGTACGCAGCGCCGAGCCGAACGCCGCACCAAACTCTTCCAGCGATTGCTGCACATTGCGCTCGTCCAGGTCTCCCCCGGCCAACCGCCACTCTTGCAGGCAGCGCAACACCGCCAGGTCGCCCAGGCAATGCAGCAAGCCCGCGCAATAACAACGGCCCTCGTCCAGCTCGAGCATGCGCGCCAAGGTGCGGCCATATTCGGCAGTGTGCAGTGACAGGTCCCAGTAACGGGCTGCGTGCTCTGCCAACAGTGGGTCGCTGAGGCGTGCGCTGCGCTTGAGGGTCATGCCCAGGATCAGGTTCATGCTTTGGGTACTGCCAAGCTTGTTCAGGGCCTGCAGCAACGTCTGCACCGGGGCTTCACGGTGCAATGCCGCACTATTGGCGGCAGCGATCAGCACCGCCGTCACCTGCGGGTCGTTACGCACCTCCTCTTCGAGCACCCTGAGGTTCAGGCCCTGAGGGTTCAGCGCTCGATTGATCGCTACCTGCACATCGGCCAGCAGCGGCCCGCCATCGGCGGTAGCGCGGCGCTGCTCAAGGTAGGCTGGCAGGCTGGCTCCCGCCTGCAACGCCGGTACCGGGCAGGCAATCTCCTCGCCAACAGCCAGCAGCAACTCTTGCAGGCGCTTGCGCAGGTTATCCAGGTTCAGTGGCTTGCTCAGGTAAGCCGTGGGGTGCAGGGGCAGCGCTTCGCGCACACTGGCGCTGTCATTGCGGTTACTCATGAGAATGAACGGCACCCCTGGCCCTTTGGCGCGCACCTTGCGCAGCAGGTCGAGGCCGTCGACACCGGCCAGCTCGCGGGCAGCGATGATCAGGTCCGGCTTGCTGGACAGGGCACTGAGCGCCTGCGCGCCGTCAGCGCATACCTGCAGGCGGGCGTCACAGCGCACGCTGAGCAGCATCTCGCTGAGCATGTCCCGTACCCAAGGATCGCCTTCTACAATCAGTACGCTTGGTGGGGTGGGGGCTGCAGCGCTCATCACCAACTACTCCTGAATACCCTGACACACAGTCCGTCGCAGCTTCCAAAGCCAATCCTCCGATAACCATAGCGCCACATGGCTTATCTGGGCATAAAAAAACCCGCCGAGGCGGGTTTTTTCTGAAGCGCGTCACATCAGGCGATTTCAGCGAAGCACTCTTCGATGATGGCCAGGCCTTTGTCCAGCAGCGCGTCTTCGGCGGTCAGCGGAACCAGGATACGCAGGACGTTGCCGTAGGTGCCGCAAGACAGCAGGATCAGACCCTTTTCACGAGCCTTGGCGACAACCTGGCCAACAGCAGCAGCGTTCGGGGTGTGAGTGCCTTTCTCGAAGACTTCGACGGCAATCATCGAGCCCAGACCACGGACGTCGCCGATGATCGGGTACTTCTTCTGGATTTCGCGCAGGCCGGCGGTCAGGCGCTCACCCACAGCCTTGCTGCGGTCCAGCAGTTTTTCTTCCTCGAACACTTCGATCACGGCCAGGGCTGCGGCGCAAGCGATCGGAGAACCCGCGTAGGTACCGCCCAGGCCGCCAGGCGCGATGGCGTCCATGTATTCGGCCTTGCCGCACACACCGGCCAGCGGGAAGCCGCCAGCGATGGATTTGGCGAAGGTGGTCAGGTCAGGCGCAACGCCCATCTGTTCCATGGCGAAGAAGGTGCCGGTACGGCCAGCGCCAGTTTGTACTTCGTCGGCGATCAGCAGGATGCCGTGCTGGTCGCACAGGGCGCGCAGGCGTTTCATCAGCTCTTTCGGCGCTGGCAGGAAGCCGCCTTCGCCTTGTACTGGCTCGAGGATGATCGCGGCGATGTCGCGCGGCTCGGCGTCGTTCTTGAAGATGCGCTCGACCGAGGCGATGGCGTCGTCAACGCTGATACCGTGCAGTTCGCTCGGGAACAGGGCGCGGAAGATGCCGCCTGGCATCAGGCCCATGCCAGCGGAGTACGGCACGACCTTGCCGGTCAGGCCCAGGGTCATCATGGTACGGCCGTGATAACCGCCGGTGAAGGCGATGACGCCAGCGCGGCCAGTGGCAGCACGGGCGATCTTGACGGCGTTTTCAACGGCTTCGGAGCCGGTGGTGACCAGCAGGGTCTTCTTGTCGAAGTCGCCTGGGACCAGCTTGTTGATCTTTTCGCACAGCTCTACGTAGGGCTCGTAAGCCAGCACCTGGAAGCAGGTGTGGCTGACCTTGGTCAGCTGCTCTTGCACGGCTGCAACCACTTTCGGGTGCAGGTGGCCGGTGTTCAGTACTGCGATGCCGCCGGCGAAGTCGATCAGTTCGCGGCCTTCAACGTCGATCACGGTCGAGTTCTTCGCGGTGTCGACGAAGATCGGGTGGATCTGGCCGACGCCACGTGGGACGGCAGCTACACGACGTTGCATCAAGGATTCGTTGGTTTTGCTCATAATGCCCTCATTGCGCCGACAGGAATGGCGCTTTTATTCGGGGGCGGCTGGGAGTGCTCGCGAACAGTATTCGTTGATCGACTGTCGTGAACGCCCTGGCCACCAGGTACTGCAATGTAAAAAAGGCCAGCGAGACGTCGCTCTCGCGCCCCGCTGGCAGAGGTAAAGCCTTTACCGTGCTATCAGACGCTGATGCACAGGTATTTGATTTCGAGGTAGTCCTCGATACCGTACTTGGAACCTTCGCGGCCCAGGCCCGAAGCCTTGATACCACCGAACGGCGCCACTTCGTTGGAGATCAGGCCGGTGTTGATACCCACCATGCCGTACTCCAGGGCTTCGGCGACACGGAACACACGGCTCATGTCACGGGCGTAGAAGTACGAGGCCAAGCCGAACTCGGTGTCGTTGGACATGGCGATGACTTCGGCTTCGTCTTTGAAGCGGAACAGCGGCGCCAGTGGGCCGAACGTCTCTTCCTTGGCGACAGCAGCGGTCTTCGGTACGTCAACCAGGATGGTCGGCTCGAAGAAGTTGCCTTCGATCAGCTTGCCACCGGACAGCACTTTGGCGCCTTTGCTGACGGCGTCCTCGATGTGCTCCTGGACCTTGGCGACAGCCTTGCCGTCGATCAGCGGGCCAGTGGTGGTGCCTTCTTCCAGGCCGTTACCGATCTTCAGCTTGGCAACTGCAGCGGCCAGCTTCTGGGCGAACGCGTCGTAGACGCCGTCCTGCACGTAGATACGGTTGGCGCAGACGCAGGTCTGGCCGTTGTTACGGTACTTGGAGATGATCGCGCCCTCGACCGCCTTGTCCAGGTCGGCGTCGTCGAACACGATGAACGGGGCGTTGCCACCCAGCTCCAGGGAAACCTTCTTGATGTCCTTGGCGCATTCTTCCATCAGCTGGCGACCGATTTCGGTCGAGCCGGTGAAGGACAGCTTGCGTACCAGGGAGTTGCCGGTCAGTTCGCCGCCAACTTCGCCGGCGCTGCCGGTCACCACACTCAGCACGCCAGCCGGGATGCCGGCACGGTGGGCCAGCTCGACCAGGGCCAGAGCGGAGTATGGGGTTTGCGAAGCCGGCTTGAGGACCATGGTGCAGCCAGCGGCCAGGGCCGGGCCGGCTTTACGGGTGATCATGGCGGCCGGGAAGTTCCACGGGGTGATGGCCGCGGTAACGCCGATTGGCTGCTTGATGACAATCAGGCGCTTGTCTGGCTGGTGGCCTGGGATGGTGTCACCGTAGATGCGCTTGGCTTCTTCGGCGAACCACTCGATGAACGAGGCCGCGTAGGCGATTTCGCCCTTGGCTTCGGCCAGTGGCTTGCCCTGTTCGGTGGTCATCAAGCGAGCCAGGTCGTCCTGGTTCTCGATCATCAGTTCGAACCAGCGACGCAGCTTGGCCGAGCGCTCTTTCGCAGTCAGGGCACGCCAGGCCGGCAGGGCCTTGTCGGCGGCTTCGATAGCACGGCGAGTTTCCGCGGTGCCCATCTTCGGCACGGTACCGATGACTTCGCCGGTGGCCGGGTTGGTCACCTTGATGGTCTGGCCGTTGTCCGCATCCAGCCACTCACCATTGATATAGGCTTGCTGGCGGAACAACTGAGCGTCTTTGAGCTGCATGTCGGCTTCCCGAATTGTTGATTGTTGAAAAGCGCCCAAGGCAGGGCATCGAGCGTTTGAAATCTCAAACGAATGCTAAGCGGCTGCTGGGGTGTTGGACAATAGGCTGTTCGAAAAAAAGAACGAATGGTTGAACAGCCCATCTGAAATCGCCCGCAGAATGGCCGCTGAAGGGTAGACGATGCGGCGGCCGGACTCGGGGCGACGCCAAAAATCGTTTCACTGCTTGTCAAAGCCAATGTTCAACACACCCTGATGGTGGGCTGAAACGATGATGCTGTCGCCATCGGCAGCGTAGTCGACGGCATTGACGCGGGTCCAGTTACGGCCGGTTCCACCCTGGCCGACAGTTTGATCGGTATTGTCGTGTATCCGGCCCCGGGGATCTGCACAGCCAACACGGTAAAAACAGCTACAGATCAAGGCGATGGACGTCAACGATACAGATGGGTATCATGCGTGCGCGTTGCACTCGTAGCTCAGCTGGATAGAGTACTGCCCTCCGAAGGCAGGGGTCGTGGGTTCGAATCCCGCCGAGTGCGCCATATCAAGAAAGCCCTGGGCCTGAGCCCGGGGCTTTTTCGTTTGTGCGCCATGTCACCTTTCTGGTACTCCCGTGCCACGGGTCATTGATGTTAGCGTGGGCGTCTTCCCGTTCTCCGAACGGGTAACCCATAACAATGATTGGCAAAGGAATGCGCACAACCATGCAGTTGAAAAAACTCACCGCCACCACCCTGCTGCTGGCCGGCATTGGCCTGTTCACCCAGCCTGCCCAAGCCAACCTCACCCAGCAGCAGTCCGCAGCTATCGTCAAAGCCTTCGACGGCAGCGACCCAAGCGATTTCAGGCAATTCCTCGGCAAGCTCAAAGGCAGCGCCCTGGGCAAGGCCGACAACCTCGAGGCAACCGTCGACGCCTACCTGGCCAACAAGCCATTGGCCGCCGAGCAACAAGACGAGATCAACCGCCTGCTCGGCCTGTATACCCGCATCAAGTATGGCAAAGCCGCTACCGAAACCCTGCGTGAACTGGTAGCCATCCCCACCTTCAACGTCGAGGGTACACCGCAGTACGAAAACCCTGAATTCCTCAAGATCGCCGACAAGATCAAGGCCTTGGCCGAGCGCTTCGGCCTGGCCTTCCGCAACATCGACAACCGGGTGTACGAGATCTCGCTGGGCAGCGGGAAGGAAGTGATCGGTATCCATGCCCACGCTGACGTCGTGCCGGTCAACCCGGACAACTGGAAGCTGGCCGACGGTACGCGCCTGGACCCGTTCAAGGTCACCCTGGTGGGTGACCGCATGTACGGCCGCGGCACCGAAGACGACAAGAACGGCATCGTGGTGGCGATGTACGCGCTGAAAGTGGCCAAGGACGAAAACCTGCCGCTCGCCCGGCAGTTCAAGCTGCTGATCGACACCACCGAAGAAACCAGCGGTGATGCCATCCCCTACTACTTTGAGCGCAACCCTACGCCCGATTACAACCTGGCCCTCGACGGCGGCTACCCCGTAGTGATTGCCGAGAAAGGCTACGGCACGGTCATGGCCAGCTTCACCAAGCGCCCGGCCAGCGGCAAGGGTGCCGAGATCGTCAACCTGACCGGCGGCCTGGCCACCAACCAGATCCCGACAACTTCGGTTGCGACCCTGATTTCTGACAACCCGGCACAGCTGGTCAAGCACCTGCAGCAAGCCGGTGCCAGATATGTGAAGCAGCATGGAAGCGACTTCAGCATCGACGCCAAGGCCGACGGCAAGCAAGTCTTGCTCACCGTGACCGGTGTTTCCGCACACTCTTCGGAGCCGGAATCCGGCATCAACCCGGTGGCGCGTATGCTCGACTTCATCAATGGCCTCGGCCAGCAGGTGTCGCTCAAGCACAACCACTTTACCGACGCGGCCCGCTACGCCGCCGAAAACTGGGGCCTGGACTACCTGGGCAACAAGCTAGGCGTGGCCTTCAAGGACCCGTTCATGGGCCCGCTGACCACCTCGCTGACTTTTGTCGGGGTGGATGACAAAGGCTTGAAACTGGCGGTGAATCTGCGCATTCCCAAGGGGAAGCCGATCGCCACGATCAAGGACGAACTGGCCGACAAACTGGGCAAATGGACCCGGCAAAGCAACACCTCGGTGGCGTTCGACTTCAGCCTGGACGAGCCGATGTACCGCAACCCTGAAGGCGAATGGGTAAAGGCCCTGCTCGCTGTGGCCACCGAGAACCTGGGGATGAAGCATGAGTTCGGCACGTCCGCCGGTGCGACTTCGGTCCACGACCTGCCCAACGGCGTCCAGTTCGGCCTGGCCATGCCGGACGTGAAGTACACCGGGCACAACGACAACGAGTTCAAGACCGTGGAGCAGTTCATGCTGGACTTGCAGGTGGTGAGCGAAATGGTGGCGCGGATCGGGCAGATGCCGAAGCTTTGATCGGCAGTACCGGCCTCTTCGCGGCTTTAGCCGCGAAAAGGCCCCTACAAGCGAACAGCCATGACGTTTTTCAATCGCCTCCATGCCGTTTCCTGCATTGCCGTGCAGAGCGCCGTACCGGATGCTTTAGTTACACCGAGACAGTGCTTTTTTCACCCGCAGAGGCCCGTATGAAGACCGTCGAACAAATCCTCAAGACCAAGTCCCAGCACCAGACCGTGTACACCATCGGCCCGGATGACTCGGTGCTCGACGCCCTGAAACTGCTGGCGGAGAAAAACATCGGTGCGCTGCCCGTGGTCGAGGGTGGCCAGGTAGTGGGCATCGTCAGTGAGCGGGACTACGCGCGCAAACTGGTCCTCAAGGGCCGCTCTTCCGCCGCTACGCCGGTACGCGAAATCATGAGCGCACCGGTAGTCACCGTGGAGCCCAAGCAAAAGCTCGATTTCTGCATGAACCTGATGACCGACCGGCACCTGCGTCACCTGCCGGTGGTCGACAACGGCAGGTTGCTCGGCCTTCTGTCGATCGGCGACCTGGTCAAGGAAACCATTGACGAACAGGCGAGCCTGATCAAGCAAATGGAGCAGTACATCCGCGGCGAATGAAGCGCCTCAATGGTAGGCGCGCTCCAGTTCGTCCAGCTGATGGTCGAAGCTACGCAAGCGCGCCGACCAGGTGTACACCAGCACTTCCAGGTCACGGTTGAGCACTGCCGTATTGCCGTGGCCGCTGTGCGTGGGCTCGCCGAGGTCCAGCTGGTAGCGTTCACGGGCCATCGCCTGTGCCACGCTGGACAGGTCGCGAGCATTGGCCAGCCAGTGGTGATGGCGGTCATGGATTTCGCGGTCGAGCACCCGGCACTGGCGCTTCAGCGCATCCAGGCTCTGCTCCAGCGGAGTGCCCCTGAGCTCGCCCATGACCTCTTCGAAGGTACGCCCCGAATGCCAGTAGCTGCCCCAGAAATAGCGGTCGAAAACCGTCTCGACGCGGCGTAGTGCAACCTTGGTATTCCAGATGGTCAGCAACGTTCGCCCCTGCACCACTTCGCGCTTGTTCAGGCGCAACTGCTGCCAGGCGATCCATGTCAGCGCCACCAGTGCAACCGCTACAGTGACTGCGGCAGCGGCGTACAGGAAATGCACGGCCTGGTTCATCTGTTGCGTCTGTCTGATGCCATAGAAGTAACTGGCCGTCAGGGTGCCCAGGATCGTCACGGAACACCAGAAACCTGGTGCGTAGGGATCTTTCATCGCGCTATCCCCTTATTGTTTTCCTGAGCATAGCAACGGCCGATCACTCGTCAGGTGCCGCTCGGCGCTTTATTTTCGGGGGCGGCGCAAGGCTTCGTTGAGTTGATCGAAGGGCACGGCCCAATCGGAATCTTCAATGATGCTGTCCTGGAGAAATGCCCGCTGAGAGTCGGTCCAGAACGGCGCATCCACCAGCCTGATTTCGTTCTTCAGCGGGGAATGGCTGGTGATGAACTGATCGATACTCGTGGGATCGTCGGGCAAGCCCAGCTGCTTGAACAGTTCGGCAAAGGGATGGATCGGCGCTTCCATGGTTCCTCCTTAGCGCCAGGCAAGCCGTCCACGACGCCTGCCTGGCATTGGTTTGAAAACATCAGCACAGCTCGCGCACTTCGGCGTGCGGCACCAGTTTCATGTACTGCTCCATGCTCATGTGAATCAGGTGATCGTGGTCACCCGCCTCCAGGTAGACATCGCCTTGGCGGGTAAGACTCGGGTCGAGCAGCATTTTTATCTGGTAAGCATCGCCAAGGGCCGGCACGGCTCCGCGTTCGCAGTCATTGAACAGGCTCGGCAGACCGCTTTCACGGGTCAGATGCCAAGCCCCGGACATGCGCACCTTGGTCATGTCCAGGTGCCGGTTGGCCGGTAGCACGGCCATGATGTAGTTGCCATGACGGTCATCGAGCATCACCGACTTGGCGACCCGCTCGGCGGGCACGCCGGCCGTTCGGGCCGACTCCAGGCTGGTGGCCGAATGTGGGTGGGGAATGATGTCGTAGTCGCAGTTGGCCTTGTCCAGGCGGGCCTGCAGGGTCTTTGCCATACGCATGATGCACCTCCGGTTTCGCCCCCCAATCTTCAATTTTAGGCCGGGTACGGGTGGGCGGGGCTAAACTTGTGTAATACGCGCAAATGAGGTGACGACAGGTGATCGCCCGCTGCTGGCGTTGGCTGTTGCTGCTGTTGTTGCTTGGCATCACGCCAGGTGGCCAGGCAGCGCCCGGCGCGGTGTGGGTGCTGGGCATCGACGACGCCATCGGCCCAGCCAGCGCCGACTACCTGGTGCGCAGCCTCAGCCAGGCCCAGGCGCAAGGTGCGCAACTGGTGGTTATCCGCATGGATACCCCGGGCGGGCTGGACAGTGCCATGCGCCAGATGATCAAGGCGATTCTCGCCAGCACCGTACCCGTCGCCAGTTACGTTGCCCCCAGCGGCGCCCGTGCCGCCAGCGCCGGCACCTATATTCTCTACGCCAGCCATGTCGCGGCGATGGCGCCCGGAACAAATCTGGGTGCTGCCACGCCAGTGCGGATCGGCGGCCCGCCTGGCACGCCCAGTGACGACAAAGCCAAAGGCGGCGACGATGAAACCCTCGCACGCAAACAGGTCAACGACGCCGCCGCCTACATCCGTGGCCTGGCGCAGATGCGCGGCCGCAACGCCGACTGGGCGGAGAAGGCCGTGCGCGAGGCGGTCAGCCTGTCCGCCAGCGAGGCCTTGCGGCTGAACGTGATCGATCAGGTGGCCGATGACCTGTCTGACCTGCTGCGCAAGCTCGACGGCAAAACGCTCCAGGTGGCCGGCCAGCCACGCCAATTACAGACCGCAGGCGCCAGCGTGGTCGAGCACCTGCCGGACTGGCGCACACGGGTTCTGGCGGTCATCACCAACCCCAGCGTAGCGCTGATCCTGATCATGATCGGCGTTTACGGCCTGTTGTTCGAATTCATGAACCCCGGCTCTGCGGTGGGCGGTGTGGTCGGTGGTATCTGCCTGCTGCTGGCGCTGTATGCGCTGCAGCTATTGCCGGTGAGTTTTGCCGGGGTGGCGCTGATCCTGCTTGGCATCACCTTCATGATCGCCGAAGCCTTCTTGCCCAGTTTCGGCGTGGTCGGCTTCGGCGGCATCGTTGCCTTTGTGGTCGGCGCGTTGATCCTGATCGACACCGACGCCCCCGGTTTCGGCATCCCGCTGGCCTTGATCGGCACCTTGGCGCTGCTCTCGGCACTCCTGATCGGTGGCGTGCTGGGCATGGCCCTCAAGGCCCGCCGACGGGCACTGGTCAGCGGCGACGCCGGCCTGGTCGGCAGCCTGGTTACCGTCACCCAGGTGATGGCAAGCGACCCCTTCTGTGGTGTTGTGCTGGCTCAGGGCGAGCAATGGCAAGTGCAGTGCGCAACGCCGCTGCAAACTGGCCAGAACGTACGGGTGACCGCGCGCCATGGCGTGATGCTGGAAGTGAGCGCCGCCGCCCCAGCGACGCAAGGAGAATGACCATGTTCATGCAAGTCGGTTTCGGCGCCGTTCTGATTGTGCTGGCCATGCTGGTGCTGTCGGCGTTTCGCATCCTGCGCGAATACGAGCGCGGCGTGGTGTTCCAGCTGGGGCGCTTCTGGCAGGTCAAAGGGCCGGGGCTGATCCTGTTGATCCCGGTGATCCAGCAAATGGTGCGGGTCGACCTGCGCACAGTGGTACTGGATGTGCCGCCGCAGGATGTGATCACCCGCGACAACGTTTCGGTCAAGGTCAACGCAGTGTTGTACTTTCGCGTGCTCGACCCGCAGAAAGCGATCATTCAGGTTGAGGATTTTCTGGTGGCAACCAGCCAGCTGGCCCAGACGACCCTGCGTGCGGTGCTGGGCAAACACGAGCTGGATGAGCTGCTGGCAGAACGCGAGCAACTGAACCTGGACATCCGCCAGGTGCTGGATGCGCAGACGGATGCCTGGGGCATCAAGGTGGCCAACGTCGAGATCAAGCACGTTGACCTGAACGAGTCGATGGTACGCGCCATCGCCCGCCAGGCCGAGGCCGAGCGCGAACGTCGGGCCAAGGTGATTCATGCCGAGGGTGAACTGCAGGCGTCGGAGAAACTGATGCAAGCCGCACAAATGCTGAGCAAGGAGCCGGGGGCGATGCAGTTGCGCTATATGCAGACGCTGGGGACGATTGCCGGGGACAAGAGCTCGACCATCGTCTTCCCGCTGCCGATAGATCTGCTGAAGGGTTTGGTGGACAAGGAGAAAGAGTGATGGGCCAATCGCGGGCTTGCCCGCGAATGGCCTGTATGCGGCCTTTCAGACCGGCGCGCGGCGCAAGGTCGCGAGGAAGGTGGCTGCACCAATGAACAACCCGGCAAAGGTGCGGTTCAAACGCTTTTGCTGTTTGGGCGTGCGCAACATGCGCAACACATGCGAAGCCAACCCGGTGTACCCCGCCATCACCAGCAGGTCGACCGTCACCATGGTCACGGTGATCGCCACATATTGCGGCAGCAGCGGTGCATGGGGATTGAGAAACTGCGGCAGCACCGCCAGCATGAACACCAGCGCCTTGGGGTTGCTGATGTTGACCAGAAAACCACGGAACACCAGGCTCAACGGCTTGCCGATCGGGCGCACGCCTGATTCTTCGCTCATGTCCATCGGCAGGGCACGCCACTGCTTGTAGGCCAGGTACACAAGGTAGGCGACGCCAAACCACTTGATGACTTGGAACGCCGTGGCCGAGGCGGCCAGGACGGCACCGACGCCGGCGGCGATGATGGCGATCTGCATGATCAGGCCCAGCTGCAGGCCCAGGGCGTTCCAGTAACCACGCCAGAAGCCGTATTGCAGGCCGCTGGACATTGAGGCAATCGCCCCGGCACCGGGTGAAAGGCTGATCACCCAGCAGGCGGCAAAGAAGCCTAACCATACTTCCATCGACATCACACACCTCGCTCGAACATTTGTTGCAAAACGTTAAGCTAAGGTTTTGGCGAAAAAATAACCAGTGATTTCTGATGGATTTGTGTGGCCTGATCTGGCCTCTTCGCGGGCACGCCCGCTCCCACACCTACAGTGCATTTTCAGACGCTGTGGAATACCTGTGGGAGCGGGCGTGCCCGCGAAGGGGCCGGTGCAGGCTCAGTCAGCTTCGGCAGCTGTTTCTTTGTGCAGGGCCTGTACCTCGGCACCGCGCCAGCGTCGCACCGACTTCTGGAAGAACTGACTATTGGGCACCTGCACCAGCGCCCCGCCCGCTTCGGGCACTTCCAGCAGGGTGGTAAACAGCAGGTTGATAGCGATCACCCGGCCTTTCACGCCTGGCTTGTCGAGGGTGTCGACCAGCTCGACCACATCGCCGATGCGAAACGGCCCGACCGTGAAAATCAACACCGCGCACAACAGGTTGGACAGCACGCTCCACATGGCGAAGAAGGCCACCGCCGCTACCGCTACGAAGCCGGAAAGTGCTGTCCACAACACGGTCGCCGAAACACCCATGCGCTCCAGCACGAACAGCAGCGCGCTGCCCATGATCAGCCAGCGCAGGCCGCCGCGCACGGGCACCAGCAGCTCCGGCGGCAACGGGTAACGCTGGCCCAGGCGGCTCAACCCGCGAGCAATGATGCGCTGCAGGACGAACGCCGCGGCCAGGATCAAGAGGATCTGCAAACCCAGCCAGAAGGTGTCCATCCATTGCCCTGGCAGCAGCGAACGCAGTTCCTCCATCAGGACAACGCCTCGAGTTCGGCCTGCATGCTTTCTAGGGTTTCCAGCGCTTCCATCCAGGCCTCTTCCAGCTCGCCTTCGCGTTGCTTGAGCTTGGTCTGGCGCGCCAGCAGGTCGCGCAACTCGTCCTTGCGCGCCGCCTCGTAAAGGCCACCATCACCCAGCGCGGTCTCGATCTCGGCCAATTGCGTGTGCACCTGGTTGAGCTCGGTTTCCAGCTTGTCGGCAGCCTTCTTGTGCGGTGCCAACTGCTGACGCAAGGCTGCGGCAGCCTGGCGCTGGGCTTTCTTGTCGGTCTTGTCCGGGTTGGCCGGTGCAGTACTGGCCGGCGCACTGCGCTGGCGGTACTCGACCAGCCAGCGGCTGTAGTCCTCCAGGTCACCGTCGAAGGTGTCGACCTTGCCGTCGGCCACCAGCAGGAAGTCGTCCGTGGTGCTCTTGAGCAAATGACGGTCGTGGGATACCACCACCACTGCACCGGCAAACTCCTGCAAGGCCATGGTCAGTGCCAGACGCATTTCCAGGTCCAGGTGGTTGGTCGGTTCGTCAAGCAGCAGCAGGTTTGGCCGCTCCCAAGCAATCAGCGCAAGTGCCAGGCGAGCCTTTTCGCCACCGGAGAAGTTAACCACTGGCTCGTCGCAGCGGGCACCGTGGAAGTCGAAGCCGCCGAGGAAGTCGCGCAGCGTCTGCTCACGCTCGGTAGGGGCGATGCGCTGCAGGTGCAGCAGCGGGCTGGCCTTGTCGTCCAGCGAGTCCAGCTGGTGCTGGGCAAAGTAGCCTACAGCCAGGTTCTCGCCACGAACCAGGCGGCCCGACAACGGCTCCAGCTCACCTGCAAGGTTCTTGATCAGGGTCGACTTGCCGGCGCCGTTGGGCCCGAGCAGACCAATACGAGCACCCGGGGTCAGCTGCAGCTTGACCTTGTCGAGGATGGCCTTGTCGCCATAACCCAGGCGACCTTCGGAAAGGCTCAGCAACGGGCTGGAAATTTTCTGCGATTCACGGAAGACAAAGTCGAACGGTGAATCGACATGCGCCGCCGACAGCTCTTCCATGCGCTCCAGGGCCTTGATCCGGCTTTGCGCCTGGCGTGCCTTGGTGGCTTGCGCCTTGAAGCGGGCAATGTACTTCTCCATGTGCGCGCGCTGCGCCTGCTGCTTCTCGTAGGCCTGCTGCTGCTGCGCCAGGCGCTCGGCACGGGTGCGCTCAAAGGCGGTGTAACCGCCTTTGTACAAGTTGAGCTTGCGTTGCTCGACGTGCAGCACATGGTCGACCACGGCATCGAGGAAGTCACGGTCGTGGGAGATCAGCAACAACGTGCCGGGGTAGCCCTTGAGCCAGTCTTCCAGCCACAGGATCGCGTCGAGGTCGAGGTGGTTGGTGGGCTCGTCGAGCAGCAACAGGTCGGACGGGCACATCAGTGCCTGGGCCAGGTTCAGGCGCATCCGCCAGCCACCAGAGAAATCGCCGACACGGCGGTCCATCTGTTCGTTGGTGAAGCCCAGCCCAGCCAGCAACTTGCGCGCACGGGCGTCGGCGGTATAGCCGTCGGCGCTTTCCAGCTCACTGTGCAGGCGCGCCAGTGCGGTGCCGTCGTGGGCCTGCTCGGCCGCGGCCAGTTCGGCCTGGACCTTGCGCAGGCGCACGTCGCCGTCAAGTACATAGTCCACAGCCAGGCGGTCGAGGGTGTCGACCTCTTGGCGCATGTGGGCGATGCGCCAGTCGCCGGGCAGTTGGCAGTCACCGGCATCGGGCGACAGCTCACCGCGCAGCAAGGCGAACAGGCTGGATTTTCCGGCGCCGTTGGCGCCGATCAGGCCGGCCTTGTGACCGGCGTGCAGGGTCATCTCGGCGCCTTCTAGCAAGCGCTGCGGACCACGCTGTAAAGTGAGGTTGGATAGTCTGATCATGATGGTCGCGGAGTCTACCAGCTTCCTCGGCCCATAGCGCGAGTGGAACCATGCACACCGACCTGTGGAATTACGCCCTGACCCTGTATACCAGGCCCGGCGTGGAAGCCGCTTGCCTTGAACTGCAGGCACTGGGTGGCGATGTCTGCCTGCTGCTGTGCGCGACCTGGCTGCAAGCACGTGGTGTGGCCGTACTGGGCGAACGTGCGCAAGCACTGCAAGAACTTGCCGAGCCCTGGCAGCGTGACGTGGTCGCCCCGCTGCGCAGCCTGCGCCAGCAATGGCGAGCCACAGCATCGGGTGATACACAACTGGCGGCATTACGTGAGCAGGTGAAGGGGTTGGAGTTGCAGGCTGAAAAAGCCTTGCTGGAGCGCTTGCAGGAACGCTCGCAACAGTGGCCCGTGGGCTCCCATGAGCCCGCGGACGACTGGCTGGCCCGGCTGGCACCGGACCAGGCTCTGCATCATGACGCGCTAGTTCAGTTGCGCGTCGCAGCGGCTGCGCTTCAGGACGCCGAAGGTGCCTGAGCCGGAGTACTCACAGGTGCCGACGGTGCAGCAGCAGGCGGGCTCACCGAGTTGGTTGTGGCCGCCGGTGGTGTAGCGGGCTTGGCTTCAGCAGGCTTAGCAGCGGCTTTGGCGGCCGTGCGTGCAGGTGCCTTGGCGGCAGCTGGTTTTGCGGCCGGCTTGGCAGCAGGGGCTTTGGCAGCTGGCTTGGCCGCAGGTTTGGCTGCCGCAGTCGCCTTGGCAGCAGGCTTGGCGGCAGCGGTCGCCTTGGCAGCCGGTTTGGCTGCAGGCTTGGCAGCAGCGGTCGCCTTAGCAGCCGGTTTGGCTGCAGGCTTGGCAGCAGCGGTCGCCTTGGTAGCCGGTTTGGCCGCAGGCTTGGCGGCAGCGGTCGCCTTGGCAGCCGGTTTGGCCGCAGGCTTGGCGGCAGCGGTCGCCCTGGCGGCTGGTTTGGCCGCCGGCTTGGCAGCAGCGGTCGCCTTGGCAGCCGGTTTGGCCGCAGGCTTGGCGGCAGCGGTTGCCTTGGCAACCGGTTTGGCCGCACGTTGATCAAGGGCCTTGCCTGCAGCTTCGCGTACCTTGCCTACACCCTGAGCCAGCTTGAGGCTGTCCTGAGCATCGCGTTTGAGTTGCTGAATGTAAGAGCGCGTCTGGGTTTGACGCTCCTTGAGAGACTCGAGCAGCTCTTCAAGTTCACCGATGGCTTTTTGCGCCTTGCTTTGCGCCTTGGCTTTACCTGCCTTGGCCGCGTCTTGCAGTTTCAGGCGACCGTTGTGCAGTTTTTCCTGCGCCTTGCCACGCTGCTTTTCCAACTTCGCCAGCAGTTTTTCCGCATCAGCCAGCGCTTGCGAGCAGGCCTCTTCCAAGTGTTCGAGCAAGCTGCCCGAAAGTTGCTGGAGCAGGTGTAACGGCGTACTTACTGGCTTCTTTTTGGCCGACATGGTTTACCTCCTGGCTGACGAGATTGCGGCTCATACTATGCTTCTGCTGCTACCGCCGCTAGGGCATGTTGACCGTAATGTTTACGCCGCGTTGCATGCCTGGGCAAAGTTGTTATCTTGCAGCTGCGTGAAAGTGTAGTTGCTGAATTAATCATTGCTGGTATTTGGGAGTCAGGCGTTGCCTCGATATCTTGTTTTAGGCTTATGCCTGATGGCACCCCTCGCCTTGGCCGACAACGACGACCACGATTTGGCCTACAGCCTGGGTGCCAGCCTGGGTGAGCGCCTGCGCCAGGAGATGCCGGGCTTGCAACTGGACGCACTGGTCGAAGGCCTGAAGCAGTCCTATCAGGGGCAACCCCTGAAACTCGACAAGGCACGCATGCAGGCGGTGCTGCAGCAGCATGAAACCCAGGAAGGCGACGCCGCTGTGCAAAAGCTGCAGGCCGCCGAAACGCGTTTCATGGCGAATGAACGTGGGCGTTATGGGGTGCACGAACTAACGGAAGGTGTGCTGTACAGCGAATTGCAACCAGGCACGGGTGTACAGCCGAAAGCGGGCGGCAAAGTGCAGGTGCGTTATGTGGGCAGATTGCCGGATGGCTCAATATTCGACCAAAACCAGACCCCCCAATGGTTCAACCTGGATTCGGTTATCGAAGGGTGGCAGGTCGCCTTGCCGAAAATGCACACCGGCGCCAAATGGCGCTTGGTAATTCCTTCAGCGCAAGCCTATGGCGCCGAGGGGGCGGGAGACCTGATTGCACCCTACACCCCCTTGGTATTCGAGATCGAACTGCTGGCGGTTGGCGACTGACGCCAACCTCAGGCCTGCACTGCACCCTCTTCTTTGTGTGCGTTGTGCAGCACTTCGATCAGGCAGTCTTCAAGCTCGAAGCGCTCGTGCAACAACCCGCCCAATTTGGCCAGCTTCTCGGCAAAGCGTTCGGTGTCCTTGCACTCCCCCTTGGTGCAATGGTCATTGAAGGCCAGTGCTATCTGAGTACTGTCGTTGATCCGTGGGTTGATCTCTTCGGCCAGCTTCAGCGCCTTCTTGTCTCCGAACGCCTTGGCCTCGCTGACCAGTTGCTCGCAGACTTCGAAGTGCCACGCCGAAACGTAGTCGACCAGAAGGGCGCAAAAGTCCCCGTTGGTGTCCTTGTCGGCGAAGGCTGGCCTCACATCGCGCAGGGCGCGAAAAGCCTGCACCAGTTCCTGGCGCTCCTCCAGCCAACGGTCGATCAGCTTGTGAACCCCACCCCAGCGTTCCTGGGCGTTCTGACAACTATCGAGCATGGCGATCTCTTCCCTTCTGGGTAGATGCCGCTGCACCTCGCACCACGACCGCGCAGCACAAAGGTGACATCAGCAGGACGGCATCGAGCAGTTGTTTTTCCGGTATGCGTGCTGGGAGATTATTCCCGCGCGTGCTGCCCTTCAAGGTACGCAGCACACAAAGTTCATACAAGTGTTTAATACCCTGTTACATCACCATTGGTCGCGCTAATGGCACAACCTTGCGCCAGGTCATGTTCTTGCCAGGGTGCGGAAACGATACGCCAGCAGGCAACTCAAGGGCAGCACCGCCAGCAGCAGGAAGGCCAACAGGCTCCATTCCGGCAGTGTCAGATCGAGAAAGCTCCAGGCAAGCGAACGGCAATCCGGGCCACCCAGCAACAGTTGCCGTGCCGCCTCACCCCAGGATTGCTCGAACACTCGCCCGATCGGCACCGGGCATACCTCATTGACCCCCTCAGCCCCCTGCAACCAGACATGCCGTGCTGCCAGCAAGGCGCCGGCCAACGAGCAGCCCAGCACCAGGCGAGCATAACGAAGGATGCCCCGCGTGCCCGGCGCCTGCAGCACGGCTGCGAAGCACAGCAGCGCGTACACGCCTAGCAGCAACCGTTGGCTGAGGCACAATGGGCACGGCATCAGCCCCACTGTGTTTTCCAGACGGAAAGACGCAACCAGTACCGCCAGTGCGACTAGGCAGGCAGGAAGAAAAAAGGTGCGCAAACGGGCCGGCAGCATGGGCGGTGAAGGTCCCGGGGAAAAAGTAGTGGCTTGAAACGGTAGAGGAAAGACACGCTTTGTTTCAAGGCACGACAGCAACGACAAGTCACTGAATCGCGTAGGAAATTTCCAGATATGCCGTAGGAGGCGACGGAAGAAATGGACTTCAGATCAAACTGACAGCGAAAGATAAATTACCTGCCCCCAAAGCCCGCACCTTTGCGCGGGCCTTGGGGTAGGTCAGGCGCGTACGCCTTCTGGCAAAGGCAGCGCCAGCAGGCGCTCGTCCAGCAGGCCAAGGCCCTCCTGGAACAGCTGGTTGCTGCGCTCCGTCTCGCCCAGCCCCGCGAGCAGGCGGGCCAGCTCTGCACAGGCCTCGGGGTTGCGCTCCATGCGCAGGCTGCTTTCAAGGTAGTCACGCGCCTTGCCCCACAAGCGGTTTTGCAGGCTCAGACGGCCCAGGGTCAGCAGCAGGCTGGCGTCTTGCGGGTGAGCCTTGAGCCAACCTTCAGCGGTTTGCAGCTGACGCGCCGGGTCATCACCACGCACCAGGCCGTAAAGGCGGGCCAGGTGGCTTTCGTAGTCGCGCTTGAGGGCCGTGCGCAGCACCTGTTCGGCCTCGTTCTGGGCACCTACCTGGCGCAGTTGCTCGGCGTACGCCAGCACCAGTTGTGGCTCCTGGCGCTGGGCTGCGGTCAGCTGCTGCCAGGCGCGCTCCAAGGATTGACGTGCACTGAGCGCATCTTCGCCACGGGTGGTCGCCAGGCTAAGGTTCTGGCCCCAGGCGCGTTGTTCCAGAGCAGCCAGCTCGGCGGCGGGCAGCACTTTACCCTTGCGCAGGTCGGGCATCAGGCGGATCAGTGCAGACCAGTCGCCGCGCTCCACGTAAAGGCGTTGCAGCAAGCGCAGCACCTGGCCGTTGTGCGGGTGGCGTTCCTGCATGGCCAGCAGGGTTTCCAGGGCCCCATCGTTTTCGCCACGGTCCATTTGCAACTGGGCATGGGTCAGGGCAATGGCCAGCTCCGCTTGCGGCTGGCGCTCCAGGGCACGCTCCAGCAAGTTGTCGCTGTCTTCGGTGCGGCCTTGCTCGTTGGCGGCACGCGCGGCACCGAGGTAGTACAGCAACGGCTGGCGCTCAGCCTCGGCGGCACGGTGCAAGTGCCGTTGGGCACTGGCCCAGCGGCCTTCGGCAAGATCGAGTTGGCCCTGTTCGATCGCCAGGCGGATACGTCGGCTGCGGTTACGCCGTGACCACGGGTTGACCACACCACTGGAAGTCAGCACCAGGCCGACCAGATAGCGCAGCAACCACAGCAGCAGGACGACCGCCAAAATACCCGCCAAGGCTGCCCACAGCCCCGACTGATAACGGAAACCACCATAGGAAACCAGTACATAGCCGCTGTGCTTGGCGACCGCGATGCCCAGTGCCGCAGCAACCACGATCGCAAGCACGGCCAACAGGTAGACACGCTTCATGGCTTGCCCCCTTCAGCCTCGGCCGGCAGGTGACGGCGCTGAATATAGGCCTGCACTGCCGCCAGGCTTTCACTAAGGTCAGGGGTAACCACCGATACCGGCTGATCGGCCAGGGCATTGAGGCTGTCGAGCATGGCCTTGCTTTGCGGGTTGTCTGCGTTGAAGTTGGCCAGCAGTACGCTGCGGGCGTCGTCCAGCGCCTGCGTGTAAACCTTGGCATCACCATTGAGCGCCGCCCACTGGGCCTGCTCGATAGTCAGGCTCAGCGCCAGGCGCAGCTGGTTCAGTTGCTGCCCGGCCAGCAACGGACGCACGTTTTCATCGGCATTGAAGTCGATCTGGAAGTACTTGGATATTTCTGCCCACCACTGCGACAGCCTGCTGGCACCATCACCGTCGGCGGTCAGGGCGCCAAGCGCATCGGCGTTACTGTCGAACTCGGGGGACTGGGCGCTCAACTGCTGTACCAGCTCACGCTGCGCAGCCAGCTTCAAGAACAGGCCAGTGCGGTCCGGTTGCTGAGTGCTGTTGAGCGTGGCCAGGCTGCGGGCCAGCTGCTCGCGGGCGGCGAAGGCACCCGGGTCGCTCTGCTCGCGCAGGATCTCGTCGGCGCCTTCGACCAGGGCTTTGGCACTGGTGATGTCCTGCAATGCGGAAAGGCGCAGGGTAGCCAAGCGCAGGAGGTGCTCGGCTTCGGCCAGGCGCCACTCTTTGCGGCTTTCTCCCAGCACGGTTTCCAGGCGCTGACTGAGCCGCTGCTGGTCGCCCTGCAGTTGGGCTACCAGCCGCCGGCGGTCTTCCAGCTCGCTGGCGGCTGGCAGACTGGCCAGTTGCGCACTGATCTGCTGTTCACGTTGCTGCAGCGCCTCGGCGCGCTGGGTCAGCGCCTCGATGTGCTGGCCCTGGTTGAACTCACTGCCCTGCAGTTGACGCACCTGCCAGACACCCCAGCCACCTACCGCCACCCCGGCCGCACCCAGCAGCAAGGCCAGCGCTGCCAGGCCACTGCCGGAGCGCTTGGCAGGTGGGGTGGTAACGGGTTCCGCAGGCGCCTGTGCCGACGGTTGATCGTTATTGGACAAGACAGTCTCGCTCACGTATCCATCCTTTGCATGGGGGCGCACCGCATTCAGCTTAGCGCCTTAAGAGGCAGGTGCAGCGCTACGCTGCACGGCTGCCAGCAAGGCCGTGGCACTGGCGCCACGGCAATCCACAACCTGTTGGGCCCCGGCGGCCTTGGCCTGCTCGGCGACCCGCGGGCTGGGCACGAACAGCGGCAACTGGGCCAGCCGCAGCCAATCGGCACCGGCCATCCGCTGCAAATGTTCAAAACCCTGCCCACTGCTGACCACCAGGCCATTGAGGCGTTCCGCTTCAATGCGGCGCATCAGCGTACCCGCCGGGTAGGCCGGCAGGCAGCGACGATACAGTTCCAGATATTCGACACTAGCACCTTGCTCTGCAAGACGCTCTGCCAGCAGTTCGCGACCTCCGACGCCGCGAACGATCAAGACACGCGGTGCCGGCTCGGTAAGTGCCTGGCGCAGGGCCGGCAGTGCCAGCAAGGCTTCGCTGTCATCGCCACGCGGCGGAAAGCTTACCTCCAGCCCTGCACCCTGCAGCACCCCAGCGGTTGCCTCACCTACGGTGAACCAGCCTCGCTGCGGAGGCTGGATGCTGGTCTCGGCCAGATGCTCAAGCAACAGCCGGGCGGCCGGCTTGCTGACCACAATGATCGCCTGGAAGTCATGCAAGCCCTCCAGCGACAGTCGCTGTGGGGCTTGCACGGTAATAGGTTCAATTTCCAGCAGTGGCAGGCAACTGCTGCCCACTCCCGCTGCCGCCAGGCTTTGCGCCAGCGCCGCGCAGTCCTCGGCAGGCCGGGTCAGCAACAGGCGCCATTGGCTCATGGGTGACCGGCCTCGCCGTAGACTTCCTTCAGAATGGCCTCGGCGCCCTGCCCCAGCAGGTC
This sequence comes from Pseudomonas sp. FW305-E2, assembly GCF_058782925.1. NCBI lineage: Bacteria > Pseudomonadati > Pseudomonadota > Gammaproteobacteria > Pseudomonadales > Pseudomonadaceae > Pseudomonas > Pseudomonas sp. FW305-E2. The sequence continues at coordinate 90,063 of NZ_JBYSYE010000014.1, forward strand.
TTCGGCCACCTGTACGCCCAGGGCCTCGGCAGCAGCACGGGGTGCACGGGCATCGGCCACCAGCAAGGTCCCGCCGCTAGGCTGGCCGACCAGGCCGCGCAGCCACAGCTGGTCACCTTCAAGGACCGCGTAGCAGGCGATCGGCACTTGGCAGCCACCATTCAGGCGTTTGTTCAGCGCGCGCTCGGCGATCACCCGGTCAGCGGTGTCGACATGGTGCAGTGGCGCCAGCAGTGCATGAATCTCAACGTCGGCACTGCGGCACTCGATGCCCACCGCGCCCTGACCACCTGCCGGCAGGCTGTCATCGACGCTGATGGTGGAGGTGATGCGGTCCTCGAAGCCCAGACGGATCAGGCCCGCCGCGGCGAGGATGATGGCGTCGTACTCGCCGGCATCCAGCTTCGCCAGGCGGGTGTTGACGTTGCCGCGCAGAAAGCGGATTTGCAGGTCTGGGCGGCGCGCCAGTAACTGGGCCTGACGGCGCAGGCTTGAGGTACCGACGATACTGCCGGCGGGCAGCGTTTCGAGGCTGTCAAAGGTATTGGAAACGAAGGCATCACGCGGGTCTTCACGCTCGCAGATGCAGTACAGGCCCAGGCCCTCGGGGAAGTCCATGGGCACGTCTTTCATCGAGTGCACGGCGATGTCGGCTTCGTTGTCCAACAGCGCGGTTTCCAGTTCCTTGACGAACAGCCCCTTGCCGCCAATTTTTGCCAGCGGCGCGTCGAGCAACTTGTCACCGCGGCTGACCATGGGCACCAAGGTCACCTGCAGACCGGGGTGGGCCTGCTCGAGGCGGGCCTTGACGTATTCGGCCTGCCACAGGGCCAAAGCACTTTTACGGGTGGCAATGCGGATTTCGCGAGTGGACATGAAACGCCCCGATCCAGAGAAATACCGCCGATCATAACAGCATCGCCGGTATCGCTTGCAGATACGGATCAACAGGCCACACGCAGTCAGGTGCAGGAGCGGGCCGAGTCCAAGGGCCTCAGAGGGTCTGCATCATCTTGCGCACACCGGCCACATGGCGACGGCTGACGGTCAAGGCATCGCCGTCCAGGCCTTTCAGATACAGCTGAAAGTGCCCCAGCGGGGTGCGCTGCAAGCGTTCGATGCGCTCGCGGGCGACCAACGCATTGCGGTGGATGCGCACGAAGCGTTCGCCGAATTCGTCTTCCAGGGCTTTGAGTGGCTCGTCAAGCAGCACCTCCCCGGTTTCGTGACGCAAGGTCACATACTTGTGGTCGGCAATGAAATAGATCACCTGGGATAAAGGGATCAGTTCGATGCCTTTACGCGTGCGGGCACTTATATGGCTGCGAGGGCCGCCGCCTTCATTGGCCGGCCGGGTAAGCGCCGCCAATTGGGCGCGGTTGGGTTTTTCGGCCTTGCGCAAGGCATCGCGCAAGGCCTGGGCCTGGAAGGGCTTGGTCACATGGCTGAGGGTACTGTCCTTGAATGCCTCTGCACCGTATTCATCATCCCCGGAGCAAAACACCACCGCCGGCGGCGCCTCGCGTTCGCACAGGCGAGCGGCAACCTGCAGGCCATCCAGGCCTGGCATGCCGATGTCCAGCAGGACCACATCGGGCTTGAGGCTTTCAATCAGCGCCAAGGCCTCATCGCCGTTGGTGGCGCTGGGCTCCAGCACAGTGTAACCCTCCAGTTCGCCGAGCAGCCGGCTGAGGCGTTCACGGCCTTGGGGTTCGTCATCAACGATCAGGACATTCATAATTGCGCTGGATTCCTGAATGAGTCTCGCACAGGTATAGCGTAGACAGGTGTGGTTCGAGCGACACTGCGGTCACGCTCTAGACCGGTGCGATGGCCAAAGATTCACTCGGCCCGGCAGATTCACTGCCAGTCCTTTGTCCAACTGTAGACGGTCCGTGGAACACTGCCGTTCATTCCTTGAAATCCTTCTATGCGATTTTCCGGGCATTTCTCTCGACCGGCGCCCTGCGGCAGCCAGCCCAACCCTGCTATCATCGACGCCACTTTTTCGTTCACGCCTGCAATGAGTGAATCCATGAGCACCGACAAGACCAATCAGTCCTGGGGCGGCCGCTTCAGTGAGCCCGTCGACGCCTTCGTCGCCCGTTTCACCGCCTCGGTAGATTTCGACAAGCGCCTGTACCGTCACGACATCATGGGTTCGATTGCCCATGCCACCATGCTGGCGCAGGTCGGCGTGCTCAGTGATGCCGAGCGCGACACCATCATCGATGGCCTGAAAACCATCCAGGGCGAGATTGAAGCCGGCAACTTCGACTGGCGTGTCGACCTTGAAGACGTGCACATGAACATCGAAGCACGCCTGACCGACCGCATCGGCATCACCGGCAAGAAGCTGCACACCGGCCGTAGCCGCAACGACCAGGTGGCCACCGACATCCGCCTTTGGCTGCGCGACGAAATCGACCTGATCCTGGGCGAAATCACCCGCCTGCAGCAGGGCCTGCTGGAGCAGGCAGAGCGTGAAGCCGAAACCATCATGCCTGGTTTCACCCACCTGCAGACGGCGCAGCCGGTCACCTTTGGCCACCACCTGCTGGCGTGGTTCGAAATGCTCAGCCGCGACTATGAGCGCCTGGTCGACTGCCGCAAGCGCACCAACCGCATGCCACTGGGCAGCGCCGCGCTGGCCGGCACCACCTACCCGATCGACCGTGAACTGACCTGCAAGCTGCTGGGCTTTGAAGCCGTGGCCGGCAACTCGCTGGATGGCGTGTCGGACCGTGATTTCGCCATCGAATTCTGCGCCGCTGCCAGCGTGGCGATGATGCACCTTTCGCGCTTCTCCGAAGAGCTGGTGCTGTGGACGAGCGCGCAGTTCCAGTTCATCGACCTTCCGGACCGCTTCTGCACCGGCAGCTCGATCATGCCGCAGAAAAAGAACCCGGACGTGCCAGAGCTGGTACGCGGCAAGAGCGGCCGTGTGTTCGGCGCCCTGACCGGCCTGCTGACCCTGATGAAAGGCCAACCACTGGCCTACAACAAGGACAACCAGGAAGACAAGGAACCGCTGTTCGACGCCGCCGATACCCTGCGCGACTCGCTGCGGGCCTTCGCTGACATGATCCCGGCGATCAAGCCCAAGCACGCCATCATGCGTGAAGCGGCCCTGCGCGGCTTTTCCACCGCGACCGACCTGGCCGACTACCTGGTTCGCCGTGGCCTGCCATTCCGTGACTGTCACGAGATCGTTGGCCACGCGGTGAAGTATGGTGTGGACACTGGCAAGGACCTGGCCGAGATGAGCCTGGACGAACTGCGCCAGTTCAGCGACCAGATCGAACAGGACGTGTTTGCCGTGCTGACGCTGGAAGGTTCGGTGAATGCGCGCGACCACATTGGTGGTACGGCGCCGGCGCAGGTGCGTGCTGCCGTTGTTCGTGGCAAGGCCCTGTTGGCGTCTCGCTAACCTCCGGGGCGAGGGCTTCGCCCTCGTTCGCGGGTAAACCCGCTCCTACAACGGTTGTGCTTTACCGGTAGGAGCGGGTTTACCCGCGAATGACCCAACACAAATCTCAGCGCTTGCCGCTGCGGATCATCTCCATGAAGGCTGGCATCGACGCTTCCTTGTCCGCCATGATCCGCGCCATGTGCGGGTTCTCCCCCATCAACTGCAGCAATGCCTTGGCCTGCGGGAAGTCCGCCAGGAAGTCGATGCTCAGCACCTTCTTGCCCACCGCGTTGGCCAGGTCGACCGAGAAGCAGAACATCAGGTCTGCCAGCGTCAGTTGCTCGCCCGCAACATAGGGTGCAAAGCGCCCATTGCGCTTGAGCGTGGCAAACCCGGCCAGCAGGTCAGCACGCGCCTTCTCTTTGATCAGCGGTTCGACCGACATGCCAAAGAACGACTCGGCGTAGCAGGTACGCGCAGGCAGCTCGATGTACAGCTCGATTTCCTTGAGCAGCTCACGCACCTTGGCCTGCTCGAACGGGTCGGCCGGCAGCAGTGCCTTGCCGCTTTGGGTCTGTTCAATGTAGTCGAGGATCACACTGGTTTCGCTGAGGAAGCCATGTTCGGTTTCAAGCACCGGCACCTTGCCCCGCGGGCTCACTTCCAGCGCCTGTGGCGCCTGGCCGCCATAGAAGGTGACTTCCTCGAAAGGCAGGCCTTTTTCGAGCAGGGCCAGCTTTACCATGTTGTAGTAGTTGCTGACCGAGAATCCATGAAGCTTGAGCATGAGGTAACAGCCTCCAGGCCGTAAGGGGTTGGCCTGGCTTTTATAGACTGAACGCCTGCCGCTGACCAGCGTCATGCACCCCGTCAATGCCCGGGCATTGCCGCCACAGGCATGGCACACTGTTGCATCCCATCCTAGGAGTACCGCGATGAGCGAGCCCACCAACATCGACAATGACGACGACGAAGCCTTCGCCGAGGCAACACTGACCCAGGCCATCGAAAACCAGATCGAGAGCGGCGAGCCGCCTGCGGCCAAGGCCACTTTCAACAAGCTGACGCTGGTCGGCTATGAGCGTGAAGACATTCTGAACCTGATGGCCCATGTGCTGGCCTTCGAAATCGACAACATGTTGGTAGAGGACCGTGCGTTCAACGGCGAGTGGTATGAGAACGCTCTGCGGGCACTGCCGGAGCTGCCGCCTGAGATGGATCAAGGCGACGACGAATAACCCGGCTACACTCGAAGATCAGGCACCGTAGAAAGTGCCGCAATCCTTGTCTGGAAGTCAGGAGTCGCCATGCCTTTTACCCCCGATTTGATCGACGAAATGGAAGTACTCGCGCTGTTCAAACACGACAGCAGCCAGGAAGGCATCAAGATAACCAGCACCGCATCCCCTGCCCTGATCGCGGCTGCGCAACGCCTGCATGAGAAGGGGCTGACCGATCAACCGGATGGCGGCTATCTGACCAGCCTGGGTCATGACGCCGTTGAAAGTGTCCAACTGCTACAGAACATTCTCAAGGCGCCACAGCCGGCCTGAGCATCAGGCTCGCGCAAGATCTGAGACCTTGCGCGGGCCCTGCAGGACCGCGCAGGCTCCAGTCAGTTGGCCGCAGTACTGCGCTTTTCCGCCAGCCACGAGCGGCCGTAAAGGAACACGATGGCCAGCAAGGCCACCGCTTGCGCCGACAGCGAGTAGGCATCGGCATGAATCCCCAGCCAGTCGAACTCAAAGAACGCCACTGGCCGTGTGCCCAGCACGCCGGCCTCTTGCAGCGCCTTCACGCCATGCCCGGCGAATACTACCGACAGCGCGCACAGCAGCGCGGCGTTGATGCTGAAGAACAGCGATAGCGGCAGCTTGGCCGAACCCCGCAGAATCACCCAGGCCAGGCCCACCAGCAGCAACAATGCCGTCGCGCCACCCGCCAGCACCGCCTGATGCCCGGCAGGGCCTGCCTGCAGCCACAGGGTCTCGTAGAACAGGATCACTTCGAACAATTCGCGGTATACCGAGAAGAATGCCAGCACAGCAAAGCCGAAGCGCCCGCCACCGCTGACCAGGCTGCTCTTGATGTAGTCCTTCCAGGCGGCGGCGTGGCGGCGGTCATGCATCCACACACCCAGCCATAGCACCATCACAGCAGCGAACAGCGCCGTGCAGCCTTCCAGCAGCTCGCGCTGAGCGCCCCCCACATCGATCACATAGGCCGCCAGCGCCCAGGTGGCGAAGCCGGCAACCAGCGCCAGGCCCCAGCCGATGTTGACGCTGCGCACTGCCGACTGCTGCCCGGTATTGCGCAGGAAGGCCAGGATCGCCGCCAGCACCAGAATCGCCTCGAGGCCTTCACGCAGCAGGATCAGCAAACCGGAGATATAACTCAGCGTCCAGCTCAGGCCATCGCTGCCCAGCAGCTTGGCCGCCTGCTCGAGCTTGGTTTTGGCGTCGGCCAGACGCTGTTCGGCCTGGGCCACGGGCAAGCCGTCCTGCAAGGACTGACGGTAGGCCATCAGCGTTTTTTCGGTGTCCTTGCGCGCCTGGGTGTCGATGTTGTCCAGCGAGCTTTCCACCAGCTCGAAACCCTCCAGGTAGGCCGCCACCGACAGGTCATAGGCCTGATCGTGGTCGCCTGCGCGGTAGGCCGCCAGGCTCTTGTCCAGTGTGCTGGCCGTGTATTCGAGCAATTGCGCAGGGCCGCGCTTTACTTGCGGCGGTTGAGCACGCTGGGCACGGAATGCCTCGACGGCCGCAGTGCCTTCGTTGGCGGCGACTTCGGCCGGCGTCTGGCGAGCCAGGTCGGCGAGGTTCCAGGTCTTGTCACCCTTGCCTGCTTCCGGCTTGGCGGTGAAGCTGGCAATGTACGCGGCCACGTCCCAGCGCTGGCGATCGTCCAGTTGGTCGGCAAACGACGGCATTTCGGTGCCGTCGATACCCAAGGCCAGGGTGTTGTAGAGGTCGAACAGGCTCAACTGGTCCAGGCGCGAGACATCACGCAGGTTGGCGGGTGCAGGCTCCAGGCCCACGCCAGCCGGGCCATCGCCGGCGCCGGTTTCGCCGTGGCAAATCGAGCAGTTTTGCGCGTACAGCGCAGCACCGCGGGCTGGGTCCGGGGTAATCACCGGTGCCTGGCTGACCTCGTAGGCCACAGCCAGTCGCGCACCCAGCTGTCGGGCCTGTTTGGCGACTGCGGTGCCCTCCTGGCGTTGGTCGATGGCTTGGCGTAGCGCTTGAACACCTTGCTCCAGACCCTTTTGCTCAGCATTTGCCGGCAGGCCTTTGAGCAGATCGGCCAATACCGCGCTGAACTCCTGTTGTTCGCGATACTCGCCATCGTCGATCACCTTCCCGTCTTGTACGGTCGGCGGGTAGTCGGCACCGATGTAATCGAGCAAATGCAAGGCCTTGGTGGCCTCGGCGGGGGCTTCTGCCAGCGCCAGGTTACTGCACAGCGCCAGCACCGGGCCAAGCAACACAGCCGGTAGCCAGGCAAGTAGACGGAAACGGGAATTCATGGCCAGTCTCGGAGGGAATGCGAAAGAGAACATTCTTTACTCTGACTCAGCTTACCTCAAGGGTCTTGGGCAGATTTCATGAAAAATCTTGCTACAAATTTGATACGCGATAATCAGGTATGCCCACCTACTTGGCGAATGATCACGTTCTTACCTTCTATTTCAAATGACACACGCTGCCCTTGACTAAGGCGGATTTGAAACCTATTGACTTTTTTATCTTTCATTCTCTTATAGTCACTGGCACCTGCCATCTCTGCAGCGTCTCTGGGAGACTTGCCCTCGTTTTTTATAGCATTCTGAAATTCATCAAACACATACTGCTCGGCAGGTGTCAGCTCTTTATACGTGGCTCGGCTCTTATCAAGCTTCCAAATGTCGTCAAGGTCAGTAGATGCACTGGTGTCACTTGAAGCTTGAGAGCTGTATCGCTTACTACTTCCCGCACTGACTGGGGAGGGGGTCAAGGGTGACGACGCCCCAGATAAATTCGAACCGCTTGAGTTCGATCGATCCAGTGAGGGACTCTTCGAAGCCGGAGTACGGAGAGGCTCTACCGCTAACTTACCAGGCCTTTCTTTCGGTTGTGAAACCTTCATCTTAATGTGTTTACCATGCCCCGTTGGATCAGAATAGTTGACAGGGTCACACGACACGTAGGCATATGCATTCAAACCACCTTCGCCAAATGGGCTCCAACTATCCGGGCTGCAAAATCGCATCATTACCGGACTGTAAAGACGGTAGCCTGCACCCAGCAGGTAGCAGCCGGTGACGGCGTCACGAGACTCACCATTAAAGCAGGGAACTATCGATGGTTGAGGAGAACTGAGTCCGTACGCTTGATAGCACATTTTGGCAAAAGATAGCTCAGCACTACCTGCAATTACAGTCCGCATGGCATCGACAGCAAATAATACAGAGCCTGCGCCCTGCCCGACATTTACCTGAGCCAGACAGCCTTGCCGGTGGTCAAGTAACGAGTACGACGATAACTCGCGCACTTGTGTTGCCAATCGATCTCGGCAGTAAAAGCTCTTCACGACACTCGTCGAATCCTCGCCCATATCACACCTCCTTTTTTAGCTCACGGAAGCATGCCCCCTATTTTCGAACCGCGTAACTGGCAATTTTGATAGTGCGTAATTCGCCGAGCCGTGAGCACACTTATTCCTGAGTACGGGCCTTCCACCCCCCACCCAACGCGAGAAACACCCCAATCTGCCCCAACGCCACTTGGCTGTTCGCCGCCGCCAACTGCGCACGCATATCGGTATAGGTCCGCGTCGCCTGCAAATCCGCCAGGAACGACTCACGCCCCGCCTGGTAATACCGGTGCGTCTGGTCCGCCGCTTCCTTGGCCGATTTCTCCGCCTCGGCCAGCGCCTCGCGCCGATCGAGCAAGGCGCTGTATTGCGCCAGGCGGGTCTGGGTCTCGCGGATGGCATTCAGCACAACCCCATCGAAGTTCGCCAGGGCCGCCTGGGTCGAGGCTTCGGCCATGCGAATGCGGGCACGGGTGCCGTTGGTGGGGATGGTCCAGCTGATCTGCGGGCCAAAACCCCAGCGGTTGGTCGAAGGCTCACCAAGGTTCTCCAGGATACCGATGGTGCCAACCTGGGCGCCAATGCTGATGTCCGGGTACAAGGCGCCAGTGGCCACGCCAATATAGGCGGTGGCGGCAGCCAGCTGGCGTTCGGCCTGGCGCACGTCGGGGCGGCGCTTGAGCAAGGCCGCACCATCGCCCACCGGGACCAGCTGGTTCAGGTGCGGCAGCTCGGCGCAATCGGCGGTACCGGCAGGCAACTGGTCGACCGGCTTGGCCAGCAGCGCGGCCAGGGTGTACATGCCCGTCTCGCGTTCGGCCTTGAAGCGTGGCAGTTCGGCACGCAAGGATTTGAACTGGGTCTGCGAGCGGGTGACCTGGGTTTCATCACCACGCCCAGCATCGCGCAGGCGCTGGTTGAGTTTCACGCTTTGCTCCTGCAGATCGAGGGACTCACGGGCAATGTGGTATTCCTCGTTGGCCGAGCACACCTGGGTATAAGCCTTGACCACGTCCGCCACAAGCGTGATGCGGGCAGTGTCGGCAGCGGCCTGCACTGCGTCGGCATTTGCCTTGGCAGCCTCGGTACCACGCTTGAAGGTACCCCACAGGTCGAACTGGTACGAGGCACTGATGATGGCCTCACCGATGTTGGCTACCGGCACCTTCTCAGGCTGCAGGAAAGCTTCGCCCGACTCCTGCAGCCGCTGAGCGCCGAGTTTGACGCCACCGTTGAAGCCGCCTTGCGATTCAGCCACCTCCACCTGGGCGCGAGCTTTGGCGATGTTGGCCGCCGCCACGCGCAATTCGGTGTTGGCACTCAGCGCCTGGCGCACCAGTTCATTCAGCCGCTGATCCTGATACAGCTGCCACCAGTCCTCGGGGACCGGCGCCGACACGACGCTGTCGGCATCCTGGCGCAGCGGGCCGTTCAGGTCATTGCGTTGCACGGCCGCATCCCCAGGCACCTCATAGTCGGGGCCCACCATCATGCAGGCCCCCAGCGACAGGCACAGGCCAGCCAGGATCAGCTGTTTCATGGGCGCTGGCCCTCGATGATCGACACCGTGGCAGTGCGCCCGGCGATCATGCGGAAGTCTTGCGGCACTTCGTCAAAGGCGATGCGCACCGGGATGCGCTGGGCCAGGCGTACCCAACTGAACGCCGGGTTAACGTTAGGCAGCAGGTTGGCGCCACTGCTGCGGTCGCGGTCTTCGATGCCAGCGGCAAAGCTCTGCACATGGCCGCGCAGGCGGGTGTTGTCGCCCATCACGCGGATATCCACGGCGTCACCAATATGGATACCCCCCAGCTTGGTTTCCTCGAAGTAGCCGTCGACGTGGTAGGAGGCACTGTCGACCACCGAAAGCACCGGGTGGCCAGCAGTGACGAACTCGTGGTTACGCGGCGCGCGGTCGTTGAGGTAGCCGTCTACCGGGCTGCGCACCACCGAGCGGTCAAGGTTGAGCTGAGCAGTATCGACAGCCACTTGCGCCTCGCTGACAGCCGAACGGGCACGGGCCTCGCGGGACTGGCTTTCTTCCAGTTGCTCGGCGGCCACCAGGTTGCCCAGCTTGCGGTTGCGCTGCGCTTCGCGGGAAGCCTGGGCCAGGGTCTCCTGGCGCTCGCCAAGGGTTGCCTTGGCTTGACGCAGGGCCAAGGTGAAGCGGTCCTGGTCGATGGTGAACAGCACGTCGCCACGTTTGACGGTCTGGTTGTCGCGCACCTCGACCTTCTGGATCAATCCCGACACATCGGGGGCGATCTGGATCACGTCAGCGCGTATGTGGCCGTCACGGGTCCAGGGGGCAAACATGTAGTAGACCACCATCTGCCACACGAGCACGGCGGCGAAGGTCACTACCAGCAAGGTCAGGACCACACGGCCCAAGGTCAGCATAGGTTTTTTCATGGCAGCATCAGGTTTCGGCAAAAGTGGTCCACCGCACCAAGCAGCACGGCATACAGAGCAACGTTGAACAACGCCCGGTGCCAGACCAGGCGGTAGAAATGCAGGCGCACCAGCACCGCGTGCACCCCCAGGAACAGCAGGTAGGTGCCAAACATCATCACCAGCAGCGTGGGCAGGAACACCCCGCTGATATCCAGTTCACCAATCACAGGGGTGCTCCGTCGAGGCCGGGGGGCAGTTGCGGTTGTTCAGCTGGCTCGAGCATCACCTCCACACCCGGCAACAGCGCCAGGCGCAGGCCGCTCAGGGCATGCAGCAGGTGGGTGCGGGCATCACCGCGCTCGTACAGCTCGTCCAGGTTCAGCGCCAGGCGAGCGCGTTCCATGTTGCGTAACAGTGCGGCCGGGGCATGCAGGCGTTCGCCAGCACGCAGGCAGGCGGCGTAGTGCGCACCGACTTCCTCGACCACAGTGTTCAGGCGCTCGCGAGCCTGCTGGCCGGCGCGCGGCATGTACGCCAGCAGGTCGAGCAGGTTCAACCCTACGCGCAGGTCGCGCAGTGCCACGCCACTGTCCTGGCCGGTTTGCGACAGGCGTGGCAGGTGCTGCATCAGGCGGTCGAGCATCTGTACGCCAACCTGGCGGTGCTCGGCCAAGGTCGCAGGCTCGGTCATTTCGACGATGTCGCGCCAGGCGAAGCGGGTCATGCGCTTGGCCGCCAGCTCCACGCCGAACGGGCGCATCACCAGGGTCCAGATAAAGGCGAACAGAAGGCCCGCGGGGCCGGCAAGGTTGGAGTTGAGGAAGGTGAAGAAGTCGGCGTCGTAGGCGCCCTGGATGCTGATGAAGGTCGACGTGTTGACGATGGTCAGCAAGGTGCCCAGGTAGAAGCGCGGCTGTACGGTCAGGGTGCCTATGCAGATGAACGGCACGGCAAAGGCCAGCACCAGCATCGGGAAGTCGTGCAGGTTGGGCAGTACCAAAAACAGGTACAGACTGGAGAAGATGACCGACATCAGCGTCCAGAAAAAGAACCGGTAGATCTGCGGTGCCGGGTCGTCCATGGCGGCGAAGAAGCTGCACGCAACTGCCGCGAGGATTACCGCACTGGCGCCGTCGTTCCAGCCCAGTCCGATCCACAGGCCGCAGGCGACCACGATCGCCAGGACCGTTGATACTACCGAGTACAGCATCAGGCCACGATCAAAAAACGCTGTCAGGCGGCCCAGCCGCCAGTGGCGATACACCGCACGCCAAGGCTTGGCATCATCGGTACGCAGGGCGTGCTGCAGGGTGCAGCAGTCCTGCCACAGGTCGGCCCATTCGGTCAGGCGGTACAGGGCGTTGGACAACAGCAGCTCGGCGCGCTGGTCGAGGGCGGCTGTAGCGGGCTGCAAGCGGCCGATCTGCTCGTGCAACGTGGCCCAGTGCGCTACCGAAGCGCTGTCGGCAGTGCCTTTGAGCCATTCACGAGCGGCTTCCAGCACGGGTTGAAGCTGGGCGAACTGGGCCGGGGCGCGGCCTTCCAGGGCTACCAGTGCGTCGTCGAGGGCGTCGATCACCGGCAGCAGATGGATCATCCGCCCGCGCAATTCGCGGGCGTTCTTCAGGGTATGCGGGCCGGCACCTTCGTGGGCGAGCTGACCGATCATCAGCTCCAGCGAGTTGAAGGTGGTGACCATCACCCCGCGCATCCCGCCGACCTTGTCGGCACTGGCATCGCGGGCCAGGTAGGTGTCGCTGTAGCGAATCGCCTCGGTGAACCAGTTTCCGGTGGCACCGACTACCACCGGCGCCAGCCGGCGTGGCCAGAAGATAGCCCCGACGACTGCCGCGCAGACAATTCCCAAACAGATTTCCTGCGCGCGAGAAGAGGCCACATCGAACACTGCCAGCGGATTATCCACCACGGCCAAGGCAATCATCGGCAGGGTATAACCGGCCAGCATCAGCACGTAGTTGTTGGCCGTGCGCAGGTTCAGCGAAAGGAACAGCAAGGTGCCGGTCCACAGGGCAATGGCGATGCTCAGCAGCAACGGTGACTGCACCAGCGGCGGCACCAGGAAGATTGCCCCGCCAGCGCCGAGCAACGTGCCGACGGCACGGTACAACGCCTTGGAGCTGGTCGGGCCGACGAAGGGGCTGGAGACGATGTACACCGTAGCCATGGCCCAGTAGGGACGCGGCAGTTGCATGAGCAGGGCAATGTACAGGGCAATCATGGACGCGCCGAAGGTGCGCACGCCGTAGAACCAGTCACGGGCCGGAGGGACAGAGCTGAAGAAACCGTTCATGCCACCCCGCCTGCGCTGCCCAGGCCGGCAGCCTCGAAGGCACGAAGCACACGCAAGGCAGCTTCCAGGTCGGCCTGATCGATACCGCCGAGCACATCGCGGCGCAAGCGCACCAGTTCGGCTTCAATGGCTTCGGCCAGGGCACGGCCTTCGGCAGTCAGGCTCAGTGCCTTGGCGCGGCGATCCAGTGGGTCCTCGCTGCGGCACACCAGGCCAGCTTTGCACAGTTGGTCAAGCAGGCGTACCAGCGACGGGCTTTCCAGGCCAGCGGCCTGGGCCACAGCCACCTGATGCACGCCGTCGCCCAGGCGCACGATCATCAGCAACGGCGCAGCGCAGGCCTCGGAAATGCCGTAGCCGGTCAAGGCGGTATGACAGATGCGCCGCCAGTGGCGGGCAGCAACTACCAGGCCACTGCTGACTTGCAGGCGCAGGAAATCAAGGGACATGAAGAGAACCAAGTATATTCATAGTTTGCTAACTATCAATATACGCCCCGACATCCCCCTGTCGTCAACAGGGGGCGACGGAAAGCCGGGGTGAAATGTTGTTCATTTTTCAGCCAGTGCTGGCGCGCTTCGCGGGTAAACCCGCACACAGGGGCTGCACCGGTTTCGGAATCTACGCAATCCCTGTGCAGCACTGGAGAGAAATACTCAGGGCTGGATCTGGTCTTCCAGCTTCATGGTCAAGGCCAATGTACTGCCCATTTGCACCGCCCGGTCCCGCCACTCCTGATACCGCACCGCATCACGGCTGCTGAAATGCACCGCCAGCTCCTCTGCCGCTTGCACCACCCCCGCCGCTGCTGCCAGCTCAAGCCAGTACAGCGCTGCCTTGAGGTTGGCCTCTACGTGCAGCCCATGCATCAGCCGGTAGCCCACTTCAAAACGACAACGCGCCTCGCCCTGTTCGGCGCCACGCATGAACCACTGGTAGGCCTGCACCAGGTCAACCTGCCACTCCAGGTCACCGTCGCACACCTCCTCCTCATACAGGTCACCCAGTGCGGCGGCGGCATGCAGCATGCCGCGGTCGAAGGCCTGCCGGTAACACTCCGCCGCCTGCACATAGGAAGGGTCGATGCCTTTGCCGAAGTAGTGTTGTTGCCCAAGGTTGAACCAGGCAGCAGCATTGCCCTGCAGGGCCGCCATGCGCAACAGGTGCCCGGCCAGCACGGTATCGGCCCGCCAGTACTTGCCGTTGAGCCAGATCCAGCCGAGATCGTTCAATGCGGACACGCTGCCTTGCAATGCCTGGCGCCGCAGGTCGACATACACCGCCTGCAGGTCGTTGGCCTCATCCAGGCGGTTGACCAGCAGTGACCGCTGGCTGGGCAAGCCCACACCGCAGAACAGCCGCTGTCGCCTTCCTGCAGGGGCAGGAGGGGCGATGACCCGCTCGGGCAGAAGGCGGGCAAGTAGCGAATGGATATTGCTGGCAACAGACATGTTCATCCTCATTGAACGACGCACAGCCCCAACCTTCGGCTGTGATGAGGCGTGATTCTGCGTGATGTCACGTCAAAACCTGTCGCGAACGAACCGGCACGAGGCAACCAAATGCGACTTCCTTGATCTGAGCAGGCTGTGGCCAATTGCCATGCCCCTCGCATGCCGCCATCCTATTGCGGCAAGCCTAGACAAGGACGTTATCTTTTGCCGTTCGCCACCACTCGCGCCACCCTTAGCCGACAGTGGGCGCTGCTGCGCCAGTTGCCCAGCCGTTCCCCAGGCATAACCAGTGCCGAGCTGGTCTGGCGCCTGCGTGACGTGGGGTTCACGGTCAGCAAACGCACTGTCGAGCGTGACCTCAACGAGCTTTCGCTGATATTCCCGCTGGAGCGCAATGACAAGAGCATTCCGTTCGGTTGGCACTGGTCGGCCAGTGCCGTGGGCGAATTGCGCGGCAATTTCGACTTGCTGACACATCTGCGAGGGGATGCATTGCAGCCATCGCAGGGTGAGGGCGTGGAGCTGGTGGCGCGAATCAGCGATGCACTGGCGCGGCAGTTGCGGGATGCGCCATTGAGCAGCGACATGCAACTGACGGCGCTGGAGCATGGGCATCGGTTACGCGGCACGGTAAGTGACGGCTGGCCATTACGCTGGTGGCTGTTGAGCCATGGGGACAGGGTGGTGGTAGAGCAGCCTGCCGGCTTGCGGGAAGAGATTGGCAGGATTCTGAGCAATGCGGCAGCTCAGTACCAGAATTTGTAGCCAGTACAGGGGCTTTCGCGGCGGTTCGGCGCCTCGCCCCTCTTTCAAGGACGAAGATCCCGCAGACGCGGATTCTAGCGTCAATCTGCCGCGAAAAGGCCGGTACTGGCTAACCTGCTAGCGCTGCATCCCCCATCGCCGCACCGTCAACCGCTCCAGCGTATTGAACACCAGCCCTTCCACCAGCAGACCGATCAGGATCACCACCGCCAACCCGGCAAAGACCTTGTCGGTATACAGTTCGTTGCGGTTCTGGAAGATGTACCAACCCAACCCGCCTTTGCCACTGCTGGCACCAAACACCAATTCAGCGGCGATCAGGGTACGCCAGGCAAACGCCCAGCCGATCTTCAACCCCGACAAGATTGACGGCAGGGCTGCTGGCACGAGGATGTGCAATACCAGCCGCAGGCCCTTCAGACCATAGTTGCGGCCAGCCATGCGCAGCGTCTCCGACACACCGAGGAAGCCGGCATAAGTATTCAGCGCCAACGCCCATAGCACCGAATGCACCAGCACGAAGATCAGGCTGTTGTCACCCAGCCCGAACCACAGCAAGGCCAGCGGCAGCAGGGCAATGGCCGGCAACGGGTTGAACATCGAGGTCAGTGTGCCCAGTAAGTCTCGGCCCAATTGGGTCGACACCGCCAGGCTGGTCAGGCCAAAGGCCAGGACGATACCCAGCACATAGCCTTTGAGCAGTATTACCAGCGAAACACCGACCTTGGCGGGCAGTTCGCCACTGATCATGCCGTCCCATAGCGCCGTGGCGGTTTGCAGAAAGCTTGGCAGCAGCAGGTCATTGTCCTGGTAGCGGGCAACGGCTTCCCATAGCACAGCGATCACCAGCAATATGACCGCCTTTCTCAACCAGCCTTGCTGCCACAGGCGTTGGGCCAAGGGGAGTTGTCGTTCTACAGGCACACTGAGCAGGGGCTCCAGCTGCACCTCGTATTCCTGGCGTACAGGTGTAGTGGTCATGGCTGAGGCTCCTGTCAGTAGGCGATACGAATATCGTTGAACCCAAGGTTGTCAGGCTGTTCCGGGATATCGGCTTCATCGAACAGCAAACGGTGGATACGCCGGGCACTGGCCTGGAAGTCGCTGCCACCCAGGCTGCCCAGGCCGTATTGATGGCTGTGCACTTCGGCGCGCACCCGCCCCGGGTGGGGCGACAACAACAGGATGCGGTTGCCGACCACCAGCGCTTCTTCGATGGAGTGGGTGACGAACAACAGGGTGAACCGCACTTCCTCCCACAGCAGCAACAGCTCTTCCTGCATCTTGCGCCGGGTCAGCGCATCCAGGGCGGCGAACGGCTCATCCATCAACAGGATCTTGGGCTGGGTGGCCAAGGCCCGGGCAATTGCCACACGTGCCTTCATACCACCGGACAACGTGTGTGGATAAGCATCGGCAAAGGCGGCCAGACCGACCTTCTCCAGATAATGCAGCGCCCGCTCCTCCGCCTCCGCACGCTTGAGTTGGCCAGACACCAGCAGCGGAAAGATGACGTTCTGCTTCACCGTTTTCCACGGCGGCAACTGGTCAAACTCCTGGAACACCACGATGCGGTCGGGGCCTGGGCCACGAACTGTCTGGCCCTGCAGCAGAATCTGGCCTTCTTGCGGCTGGATAAAACCGGCCACGGCTTTGAGCAGGGTGGACTTGCCACAGCCGGAGGGGCCGAGCAGTACAAAACGATCAGTGCGGTCGACTTCGAAGCTGACCTGATGGGTGGCCCGCACCACGCGTTGCGCGGTACGGTATTCGAGGCTGAGGTTATCCACCTTGAGCAAAGGCGGCGCTGCAACACGGCTCAGGTTGCTGGCCGTGTGGCCTGGCAATGGGGCGGTCATGATCGGTCAGCTCCCCTGCAGCGGGCGTTCATCCTGGAAGAAGTAATCCTTCCACGATTGCGGCTTGTGCTTGATGGCGCCTACCCGATAGAGAAAATCGGCCAGCTTGTAGGTGTTCTTGGGCGTAACGGTAAATTCGTACTGCGGGTTGTCGATCAGCTTGATCAGCGCGTCGCGGTCGATCTTGGCCTTGGTTACGCGGATATAGGTGTCGGCGGCAGCGGCCTTGTCTTTCTGGGCGAAGTCTGCGGCTTCGGCCAGGGCATCGACGAAGGCCTTGTAGGTCTTGGGGTTGTCCTTGCGGAACTTCTCAGTAGCAAACAGCAAGGTCGGCGAGTTGGGGCCGAGGAGGTCGTAGCTGTTGAGCACCACGTGCACGTCCTTGT
This sequence comes from Pseudomonas sp. FW305-E2, assembly GCF_058782925.1. Lineage (NCBI taxonomy): Bacteria > Pseudomonadati > Pseudomonadota > Gammaproteobacteria > Pseudomonadales > Pseudomonadaceae > Pseudomonas > Pseudomonas sp. FW305-E2. Next base: position 107,216 of record NZ_JBYSYE010000014.1, read on the forward strand.
TGGCCAGCACCTGGTCCTGGAACGGCGGGTTGGAGAAGTGCCCGTTCAGCTCGGTGCCGCCCGCTAACAGTGCGGCGGTGGCGTCCGGGTGCGGCACGGCCAAGGTGTATTTGTCGAGGCGGTTGTATTCCTTGTCGCCCCACTGCTGGGCAGCGGCGTACTGCAGGAAGCGCGACTGCACCGAAACACCCACCGCCGGAACGGCGATACGGTCTTTGTCGGAGATGTCGGCGATGGTCTTCACGTTGGGGTTGCTGCTGACCAGGTAGTACGGAAAGTTGCCCAGCGAAGCCACGGCCTTCACGTTCTGCCGGCCCTTGGTGCGGTCCCAGACGGTCAACAGCGGCCCGACACCGGCGCCGGCGATGTCCACCGAACCGGACAACAATGCGTCGTTGATGGCCGAGCCACCCGACAGCTGCGCCCAATCGACTTCGATGTCGATGCCCTGCTCCTTGCCGTGTTTCTCAATCAGGTGCTGGTCACGCACCACGTTCAGCAGCAGGTAGACGATGCCGAATTGTTCGGCAATACGGATCTTGCCTTCGGCCTGGGCCACGGCGGGGGCGGCTAGGCTGCCGACGACCAGGCTTGCGCCCAGGCCGATGCTTGCCGCCAGGCGGCTGATGGATTTGCGCATGATGGTTTCCTCAGTCGTCAGAACGGGGCATCGCCCTGGATGGTGGTGCGGTACAGCTTGCGCCGCAGGTGCGCGGGGCAGCCGGTGGCCAAGTGGATCAGCGAGCGGTTGTCCCAGAACACCAGGTCATGGGGCTGCCACTGGTGGCGGTAAATGTTCTGCTCCAGCACGCTAAGGGCATACAGCTGCTGCAGCACGTCGCGGCTTTCATCATCAGGCAGGCCGACAATGCGGGTGGTGAAGCCTTCACTCACGAACAGGGCCTTGCGGCCGTTTTCCGGGTGGGTGCGGACTACCGGGTGAATGACCTCCTTTACCTGCGCCAGTTGCTCGGCAGTCAGGGTCGGGCGCCAGTTGCCTTCGAATTTGGTTTCAGCGTAACGGGCGGTATAGGAGTGAGCGGCACTGCGGCCCTCGACCACTTTGCGCAGGGTATCAGGTACAGCGTCCCAGGCTTTATGCATGTCGGCGAACAAGGTGTCACCGCCTTCACTGGGCAGTTCCTGGGCATGCAGCATGGAACCGAGGCTTGGCAGCTCTTTGTACGACAGGTCCGAATGCCAGAACTTGCCGGCATCACCCAGGCCGATGTTCTGGCCATTTTCGATGATGTTGGAAACGATCAGGATCTCGGGGTGGCCAGTCAGCAAGAACTGCTTGAGCACATGGATCTGTAACTCACCGAAGCGGCGGCTAAAGGCGATCTGCTGTTCCGGGCTGATACGCTGGTCGCGGAACACCAGCACATGGTGGTCGAGGTGGGCGCGATGGATACGGGTGAAATCCTCGGCGCTGACCGGTTTGGCCAGGTCCAGACCTATGATCTCGGCGCCGACGGCACCCGAGAAGGGGCGAACTTCAAAAACTTGCGGCTGGGCGCTGTCGATGGACGACAAGGCGTTCAAGGCGGCTGACATTTTTCACTCCCACGCAATGCGCGACCTCAATGGCGCGCAACGATCAGAAACGCACGGGGATTTCCCGTGTGGGTTCAAGTCGTGCGGCGCATCGATTGGTCGACGGGTACGCAGTGAAAGCGACTATAAAGTCATAAAGCCAATATTTTAAATACCATTAAGGAATAACAATATCACTCTCGCGGGAGCGTCCTGCAGTCAGATCAGCCCGCCCTGCTCTTCTTCGTCAATCAGGTTATTGAGGCTGCTGAGCGCCTTGCGCGCCGTGGAACGGTTGAGCAGCTTGGCCTGCGCGCCGGCGGGCAGGTCGGTGATCTTGAACACCCCCTTGGCGGTCAACACGTCGATCAGGTCCTCAAGCACGCGGATCATGTCCAGGTCGCTTTGTTTGAGCTGGTTGAGGCTGTTTTCCACGACATCATCGGCAAACCATTCCTGGATATCGGCATGGTCTGAAGGGAGCATTTCGGTGAACTGATCAAACGCGGCTGCTTCCACCCGCAGCAACTGGCCGGCGGCGTTGCGTTGCACGTAGAACATGGCGATGTCCCTCGTCACGTTGGTTCCTTGTTGGTAGACAGCAGCATAGGCAAAGATCGCCGGGCGCGCAGGCCCGGCGCCAGAGTATGCGCTGTTGGCGGGTAGCAGGAAAGAGCCGGGGGGGGGGGGGGGGGGGGGG
>NZ_JBYSYE010000014.1:109461-113090 GCF_058782925.1 Pseudomonas sp. FW305-E2
CGCCGGGGCCGCGGGGCGGCCCCGGTAGTCTGTCAGCTGTCCTTGTTGTGGATGATGATGGTCGGATCGGCACCGCTGATCAACGAGTTGATCGTCTGGTTGGACCAGTTCACCCCTTCCAGTTTGATGGTCACGTCGGCGTTGGCGATACCACCTTCGGCGTTGAGCTTGCCTTCGCTGCTGACTTGCAACGTGGTCGTACCCTCCACCGTGGTGAGCTTCAGGTAGTTGTCGATGGTGCTGCCCTTCTCGCCCTGCAGCAGGTCCTTCAGGTCGATACGGTCACCCTCGGCCTTGTTGAAGTCCTTGATCACGTCGTTACCGATGTCGCCAGCCTTCCACACGAAGGTGTCGGCACCGCTGCCACCGATCAGGATATCGTCGCCCTGGCCACCGATCAGGGTGTCGTTGCCGGTACCGCCCAGCAGGATGTCGTTACCTTTGCCGCCATCGAGCGTGTCGCTGCCACCTTGGCCGAAGAGGATGTCATTGCCATTGCCGCCCGACAGGATGTCATTGCCGTCTTTGGCACCGGAGATATCGAACTCGGTGTAGTGCTCGGTGATGTACTGGTGAACATTGCTGGTAGTGACAGCACCGACTTCAACACCGCTCTTCTGTGCAACGTACGTCTGCAGGGCCTGGTAGCCCTCGCTGACGACACCGTTGAGGGTGATCAGGTCACCGAAGATGATGTCGTTGCCGTTACCACTATCAATGGTGTCGGCACCTGGCACCGTTGCTTCGGAGTGACCGAGAATCGCCTTGGCCAAATCGGACGGGTCGATATTGGTCTGTGGCTTGCCGGCACTGTCGTAAGGTTTCAGATCGTTCAGCGTGACATCGCTGTTCAGGCCGATAGCCTGGACTTTGCTCAAGCCATTGGTGCCGCCCAATACTGCGAAACTTTCAGTAGAACCTGCGGCCGAGTAGACGTAGTTCCAGTAATCCGCGTAGCCGGTACCGTCCAGGCTGGAGAGTTCATAGGTACCATCACCTTGTGCGTGAAGGGTGCCGACCGTCTTGGTGGAGTCAAGCACCAACTCACCGCGGCGGTTCTCGGTATAGGTCAGCACTTTGACCACACCATTGCTGCTGATCTCGACCTTGTGAGTCGCATCGGCCCAGGCGCTGAACGTGTCACCCATCTTGTAATTGTTGACGTTGACTACATCATCCAGGCTCTTGCCATTCTTCCACAGGCTAGGGTTGGTGGACTCACCGCTCTGATAATAGGTTGGCTTACCGTCGGTAATGAAGTAAGTCAGGTTCTCCGCACCTTTGTTGCCGGTGGCCATGGTGCTGTTGAAGAAGTTGGACGTGGTCTTGAACGCGTCTTCATAGTTGGTACCGCCACCGTAGTAGCCGCCCACCATCGAGTTCAATACCGCCTGCAACTTGCTCAAAGCATCCGGGTCGGCAAGGTTCACTGCCACGTTCTTGTTTACCTGGGTATCGAAGTCGACCAGGAAGATGTTTACGGTACCCGAGGTGTCCGAGCCCAGGCTGGCCTTGAGCGTGTTGAACACCGAGGCCAACTGCGTCTTGGCGTCGGCAATCGACTTGTCGCTCATACTGCCCGAGCTGTCGACCATGAAGGCGATGTTGTAGTTCTTGCCCTGAACCACGTTCAGCCCGGATACGTCAGCGACGATGATGTCGTTGCCTTCACTACCGGTCATCGTGTCATTGCCCGAGGTACCCACACTGGCCTTGTAGGTCGCAGCGTACACCGTCACCGGGATATTGCCGGTGGTGATGGCCGAGCCGCCCAGGCTTTCGGTGGCAGTCGAGGTAACCGTGATGTCGAACGAGCCTTTGTAATAGGCCGGCGGGGTCAGCGTCAGGCTGCTGAGTTTCCAGCCTGTCACATCGACCGGGGCAGTACCAACCGTGACCGTGTGGCCTGCACCATCGCTCAACACGGTACCTTTCGGGATACCGCTGAGTGTCACGTTCAGGCTTTCGGAGCCGTCAGTGTCGGTCAGGGCGGTGGAAATACCGACCAGTTTCACCGAGCCACCCTCAGGCCCTTCGTTGAGCTTGTAGCCGTCGTAGTAGCTCTGACCATTCACGGTGTGCAGGTCGGACACGCCCAGGCCTGCGTTCGCCATCTCGGTCACGTTCTGGTACATCTTGACGTTCGAGCTGCTCAGGTCGGTAACGGCACCGGAGCCTACCTGGATGTTCAGGTCATAGCTGCCTGGACCGGACTGGTTGGCATGGTAGACCTCGATCGGGTAGTAGCCGCTGGTATTTGGGGTAAAGGTACCCGACACCCCGCCACCGGCTCCCCAGGTGGCCGTGACTACAGTCTTGCCACCGATGGTGACCACGAAGCTGTCGTCGGCCAAACCACTGAAGGTATAGACCTTGCCGGCTTCCAGGTAGATCAGGCCCGACGTTTTCGAACCGGTGCCAGCGGTGACGCTGCCATCGGACTGCACGTTGGTCGTGGTGCTGCTGGAGTTCGCGCTGCCGGAGTTGGCAAAGACCGTCTTCAGATCCTCGCCGGTAATGCCGTTGCCGCCAGTACCCAGGCCTTTGAGGCTGGTCCAGACTTCCTTGGTCAGCCCTTTGGACTCGATATCGGCGCTGCCGAAGCTCAGGGTCGGTTTGTCGGCAACCGGGCTGATATCGACCTTCATGGTCACTTCGCTGCCCAGGTTGGTGCCATCGTTCGGCTTGAACTTGAACTGGGCGTAGTCAGCCTTCTGGTTACCCACGCCAGTACCACCGTAGTTGTCCGCACCCGACTGGTTGAGGGCCGGAACGAACTTCAGGTTCTTGGCAGTGATATCAGCCTGGCTGACCACCTGGCCAACGGCCACATTCACCCATGCAGTACCGTTGAAGAACTGCAAGTTGCCGGCGGCCGGGAGCGAGGTAATGGTCACAGACAGGTTAGTGTTGCCATCGGCATCAGTGACTTTGAAATCACTCCAGGCAAATACGTAATCGGTGTCCTCCACGCCAAATACTGCGCCGCCAGGCGAAACCGGCAGGTGGTCATTGTCGAGAATGGTGGTCGTCACGCTCGATTTGCTGCTATCAACCTGCAGGTTCTCGAAGTTACCACCCGTGGCGGCTTCGATCTTCACGACGAAGTTCTCGGTACCTTCGACCAGTTTGTCATCGATGGTAGCGATGTTGAACGTCGTGCCTGTGCTATTGGCCGGAATCTTCACGGTCGCAACACCGGTGAAGTCATCACCGTTTTTGGCGGTACCGCTGTAGCTAAGGGTGATAGTGACTTCGGACTTGGACGCGTTGCTCAGGGTCAGCGTGTACTGGCCGGTTTCACCTTCGGTCAGAGAAGACGTGCCGGTAATACCAACGATGGTGACGTCACCCTGGTTGCCGGTGCCCGGCGTTCCCGTACCTGGTTCGTCGGTCACAGCGGTGCTGACCGGGGTCTTGTCCAGCGTCAGTTGCTCGAACTTGCCGACATCCGCACCTTCAACGGTTGCGATCGATTTGATCACAGGGTCGTTGGTACCGACGTAGACGTTGTCCGGGGCAGCCACGGTGGCAGTGCCCACGGTGCCATTGGCCGGCACAGTGATGACGGTTTTGCCGTCGCTCAGCGTGAAGGTCAATGCACTGTGGTTGTTGATCGGCAGGCCGTC